>NZ_CP149130.1:0-77500 GCF_037811135.1 Aeromonas rivipollensis
GTGAATAACTCTCACAAGAGCTGGGAAAGCAAGGCGGAAGCCAAGCCCGAGCCGAACCACAAGAGCAACACCAACGTGAACTACACCTTCGAGAATTTCGTCGAAGGTAAGTCCAACCAGTTGGCCCGTGCGGCGGCCCGTCAGGTGGCCGACAACCCGGGTGGCGCTTATAACCCGCTGTTCCTCTACGGTGGCACAGGTCTGGGCAAGACCCACCTGCTGCACGCCGTTGGCAATGCCATCAAGGAACGCAAGAAAGACGCCAAAGTCATCTACATGCACTCCGAGCGCTTCGTCCAGGACATGGTGAAGGCGCTGCAGAATAACGCCATTGAAGAGTTCAAGCGTTATTACCGTAGCGTCGATGCCCTGCTCATCGATGACATCCAGTTCTTCGCCAACAAGGAGCGCTCCCAGGAGGAGTTCTTCCACACCTTCAACGCACTGCTCGAAGGCAACCAGCAGATCATCCTGACCTCGGATCGTTATCCGAAGGAGATCAACGGTGTTGAGGATCGCCTCAAGTCCCGCTTCGGCTGGGGTCTGACGGTGGCGATCGAACCGCCGGAGCTGGAGACCCGCGTCGCCATCCTGATGCGCAAGGCGGACGAGAACCAGATTCATCTGCCGGACGAAGTGGCCTTCTTCATCGCCAAGCGTCTGCGCTCCAACGTCCGTGAACTGGAAGGTGCCCTCAACCGGGTGATCGCCAACGCCAACTTCACCGGCCGTGCCATCAACATCGACTTCGTGCGCGAGGCGCTGCGCGACCTCTTGGCATTGCAGGAGAAGCTGGTCACCATCGACAACATCCAGAAGACGGTGGCGGAGTACTACAAGATCAAGCTGGCGGATCTGCTGTCCAAGCGTCGTTCCCGCTCCGTTGCCCGCCCGCGTCAGCTGGCGATGGCCCTGGCCAAGGAGCTGACCAACCACAGTTTGCCGGAGATAGGGGATGCCTTTGGTGGCCGTGACCACACCACCGTTCTTCATGCCTGCCGCAAGATCGAGCAGCTGAAGGAGGAGAGTCACGACATCAAGGAGGACTATTCCAACCTGATCCGTACCCTCTCGTCCTGATAACGGAACTGAGTGGACAGATGGGGCTCGAATATTCCAACCTGATCCGAAAATTTTCCTCCTAATCACAACGGAGAGCACAGATGCAGCTCGAAATTAGCCGTGAGGCCCTGTTACGTCCTCTGCAACTGGTGTCCGGTGCCCTGGGTGGCCGGCCGACCCTGCCGATCCTCGGCAACGTCCTGCTCGATGTCAGCAATGGCCTGCTGTCGCTGACCGGGACAGATCTCGAGGTGGAGATGATAGGCCAGGTCTATCTCAGCAGCGACAGCCAGGATGGGCGTACCACTGTACCGGCCCGCAAGTTGCTGGATATCTGCCGTGGCCTGCCGGAAGGGGCGGATATCCGTCTCAATACCGAAGGGGATCGCCTCATCATCCGCTCCGGTCGTTCCCGCTTCAATCTCTCGACCCTGCCGGCCACCGAGTACCCGAACATCGAGGACTGGGAATCCGTGCTCGAGTTCGACATCAGCCAGCTGGAGCTGAAGAAGCTGATCGATGCGACCCAGTTCTCCATGGCCAGCCAGGATGTGCGTTACTACCTGAACGGCATGCTGTTCGAGAGCGAGGGCCATGGCCTGCGCACCGTCGCCACCGACGGTCACCGCCTGGCCACCTGCCGCCGCGAAGTGGTCGGGGAATCGCTGCCCGATCATCAGGTCATACTGCCCCGCAAGGGGGTGCTGGAGCTGGTGCGCCTCCTGGAGGCGGAAGACAAGCCGGTGCGGTTGCAGATCGGTCGCAGCAACCTGCGTGCCGCCCTGGATGGCTTCATCTTTACCTCCAAGCTAGTGGATGGCCGCTTCCCGGACTGGCGTCGCGTCATTCCCCGGGGGAGCGACAAGGCCCTGATCGCCGGTCGTGAGGATCTGCGCCAGGCCTTCGCCCGTGCCGCCATCCTCTCCAACGAGAAATTCCGTGGGGTGCGTCTCAATCTGCAGGAAAACCTGCTGCGCATCACCGCCAACAACCCGGAACAGGAAGAAGCCGAGGAGCTGCTTGACGTACAATATGCCGCTGGCGAGATGGAGATCGGCTTCAACGTCTCCTATGTGCTGGACGTGCTGAATACGTTAAAATGTGACCAAATCCGGATCAGCCTGAGCGATTCCATCAGCAGTGCCATTATTGAGGATTTTGACAGCCAAGATGCCCAGTATGTGGTGATGCCGATGCGGATCTAGTCGTGTCCCTGGTCAAACTCCAGCTCAGCGACTTTCGCAACATCCAGCACGCCAGTCTCGCGCTGTCCCCCGGCCTCAATATCCTGGTCGGGTGCAATGGCAGCGGCAAGACCAGCGTGCTGGAAGCCATCCATTACCTCGGTCTCGGTCGTTCTTTTCGTACTCACCTGACCGGGCGGGTCATCCGCCAGGGGGAGAGGGCCTTTACCCTGTTTGCCCAGTGCGAGCTGGAGGGGCGTCAGGTGCCCATCGGGCTTGCCAAGGACAAGGGGGGCGAGACCCAGCTCAAGATCGCCGGGGCCCAGGCCCAGCGATTGGCCGATCTGGCCGAGCTGTTGCCGGTGCAGTTGATCCACCCCGATGGTTTCAACCTGCTGACCGGTGGGCCCCAGGCTCGCCGGGCCTGGCTGGACTGGGGCGTCTTCCATCAGGAGCCGACCTTTTTCTCCCTGTGGGGACGGGTACGGCGTCTGCTGAAACAGCGCAATGCGCTGCTGCGCCAGAGCAGCCAGTATCGCCAGCTGGCGTTCTGGGATCAGGAGCTGGTGCGGCTCGGGGGTGAACTGGCGGAGTTTCGCGCCAGTTACTGTCAGGCCATTACACCCCTGATCAAGGAGATGACGGCGGATTTTCTGCCGGAATTCGACATCAGCCTCGGTTTCTATCGGGGCTGGGAGAGAGAGACTCCCCTCGGCGACTTGCTGGAGGCGGGGTTCGAGCGGGATCGTTCGCTGGGGTACACTGGGGTCGGTCCGCAGAAGGCGGATGTGCGGCTCAAGGCGAACGGGGTGCCCGCTCAGGATATTTTGTCCAGGGGTCAGTTGAAGTTGCTGGTCTGTGCCATGCGACTGGCTCAAGGGCTTTATTTGAATCAACATAGCAGCCGTGGCTGTATTTTTTTAATTGACGATTTTGCCTCTGAACTGGATGTCGACAAACGTCGCCTGCTGGCCGCAAGGCTGAAGCAGTGCGCGTCCCAGGTGTTTATCACCGCCATCGATACCGGTCAGCTCGCAGACATGATGGATGCGAGTGACTGCAAGCTGTTCCACGTGGAACAAGGCAAGATCTCCGAAACGTTAGAGAAGGCAGAGAGTAAGCTATGAGTGAAAATACTTACGACTCCTCGAATATCAAGGTGCTGAAGGGCCTGGATGCGGTCCGCAAGCGCCCGGGGATGTATATCGGCGATACGGATGATGGCTCGGGCCTGCACCACATGGTGTTCGAGGTCGTCGATAACTCCATTGACGAGGCTCTGGCTGGCTACTGCTCCGATATTCAGGTCAAGATCCATTCCGACGGTTCCGTCTCAGTGCGTGACAACGGCCGGGGTATTCCGGTCGACATGCACGAGGAGGAGGGCCGCTCCGCCGCCGAAGTCATCATGACGGTGCTGCATGCCGGCGGCAAATTCGATGACAACTCCTACAAGGTGTCCGGCGGCCTGCACGGCGTGGGTGTCTCCGTCGTTAACGCCCTCTCTGACAAGCTGCTGCTGACCATACGTCGCAACGGCCATGTCTACGAGCAGACCTATCACCTGGGTGAGCCGCAGGCGCCGCTCAAGCAGATTGGCGACAGCACCGGCACAGGTACCGAAGTGCGTTTCTGGCCGAGCCCGACCATCTTTACCGATACCCTGTATCACTACGAGATCCTGGCCAAGCGTCTGCGTGAGCTCTCCTTCCTGAACTCCGGTGTCTCCATCCGTCTGCTGGACGAGCGGGATGGCCGCGAGGCTCACTTCTGCTACGAGGGCGGCATCAAGGCCTTCGTCGAATACCTGAACCAGAACAAGACCCCGATCCATCCCAAGGTGTTCCACTTCACCACAGAGCAGGATGGTATCGGCGTCGAAGTGGCGATGCAGTGGAACGACGCCTATCAGGAAGGGGTCTACTGCTTCACCAACAACATCCCGCAGCGGGATGGGGGCACCCACCTGGTGGGCTTCCGTACCGCGCTGACCCGTACTCTGAACTCCTACATGGACAAAGAGGACTACAGCAAGAAGGCCAAGTCTGCCGCCAGTGGCGACGACGTGCGCGAAGGTTTGATTGCGGTCATCTCCGTCAAGGTGCCGGATCCCAAGTTCTCCTCCCAGACCAAGGACAAGCTGGTCTCTTCCGAAGTGAAGACCGCCGTTGAACAGGCGATGGGCGAGAAGCTGGCCGACTTCCTGCTGGAAAACCCGGGTGATGCCAAGATAGTGGTCAACAAGATCATCGATGCGGCCCGTGCCCGTGAAGCGGCCCGCAAGGCCCGCGAACTGACTCGCCGCAAAGGCGCGCTGGATATCGCCGGTCTGCCCGGCAAGCTGGCAGACTGTCAGGAAAAAGACCCGGCCCTCTCCGAACTCTACATAGTGGAAGGGGACTCTGCTGGCGGCTCCGCCAAGCAGGGTCGCAACCGCAAGAACCAGGCCATACTGCCGCTCAAGGGCAAGATCCTGAACGTGGAGAAGGCCCGTTTCGACAAGATGATCTCCTCGCAAGAGGTGGGCACCCTGATCACTGCGCTGGGCTGCGGCATAGGTCGCGACGAGTACAACCCGGACAAGCTGCGTTACCACAACATCATCATCATGACCGATGCGGACGTCGATGGTGCGCACATCCGTACCCTGCTGCTGACCTTCTTCTACCGTCAGATGCCGGAGATCATCGAGCGTGGCTACGTCTTCATCGCCCAGCCGCCGCTCTACAAGGTCAAGAAGGGCAAGCAGGAGCAGTATCTGAAAGACGAAGACGCACTGCTGCAGTACCAGACCTCCATGGCGCTGGACGGTGCTACCCTGCACGTCAACGAGTCTGCCCCTGCCATCGGTGGCGAGGCGCTGGAGCGTCTGGTCAACCAGCATCGTGCCGTCTCTCACCTGATCACCCGCATGTCCCGCCGTGCCCCGGATGCCGTGCTGACCCAGCTGATCTATCAGCCTGAGTTGAACGAAACCCTGCTGGCCAGCGAGAGCGATCTGCTGGCCTGGTGCCAGGGGATGGAAGCCGTGCTCAACGAGAGCAACCACGGCATCCAGTACCAGATCCAGGTACGTCGCGACGAAGAGCGCAGCCTGTTCGTACCCCACGCGGTGGTGCGTCAGCACGGTGTCGACCGGGAATACCCGATCAGCTACGACTTCCTGCAATCCTCCGAGTACCGTCAGCTGGTCTCCCTGGGCAAGGAGATCGCCAACCTGATCGAGGAAGGTGGTTTCATCAAGCGTGGCGAGAAGGTCAAACCGGTGGCCAACTTCGTGGAAGCCGTCGACTGGCTGATGGGCGAAGGCAAGCGTGGCATCTACATCCAGCGCTATAAAGGGCTGGGTGAGATGAACCCGGATCAGCTGTGGGAAACCACCATGGATCCGGAAGCCCGTCGCATGCTGCGCGTCACCATCGACGACGCCGTCGGCGCCGACCAGCTCTTCTCCACCCTGATGGGTGATGCGGTCGAGCCTCGTCGTGACTTTATCGAGACCAACGCCCTGCGGGTCGCCAACCTCGACGTCTAACGACTCAGTAGAGCATTAAAAAAGCCGGTCCTCGTGACCGGCTTTTTGTTTTCAGGGCCTGATATAAGAGCCACGTTCCACGTGAAACACCAGCTCCGCAGATGTCGATATCCTCAGGCCAGCTCGGGGGCCGGGCAGTAGAGACGCAGGCGATGACCATCGGGATCCAGTGCCATGCAGGTGTAGCCAAACTCCATCCGGGTGGGGGACTGGGCTATGGTAAGGCCGCTGGCCTGCCACTTGGCAAAGCCAAGGTCGACGCTGGCGTCATCGGGTAGGGGGAAGGCCAACTCCATGGCACCTGCCTCCTGGCTGACCATCGGCTCGACGTTATCTCTGGCCCAGAGTGCCAGTCTGGCTCCTGACTCGAAGACAAACATGGCGAAGGTTGGACATTCCTCCACAGGGGCGCGCTCGAACAGTTCGCGGTAGAAGAGGGCGCTGCGGATCGGGTTGGCGACATAGAGGATGCTGAACTGGGGGATATGCATGTGATACTCCTTGCTCTCTGGGATGGCGCACTGGCGCCGACCCCATCAGCATGGCCGCCCGTGGTGTCAGTTTCTGTCAGTAATGAATCCCGGTTGCGGGATCTGCTGGCTGGCCCGCCACTCCTTGAGCAGCAGGGCCGGGCTCCTGGGATAGAGGGTCGCCAGCAGCTGCAGGCGGTCGATGCGATCGACCCGGAAGTGACGAAAGTCCTGGCGCAGCTCGCACCAGGCCATCAGCACCCGCACCTTGTCGAAGTAGCCGAGGGCGAAGGGCCAGACGGTGCGATCCGAGCACTGATCCTTCAGGTCGCGATAGCTGAGAGTTACCTTGCGCTGCTGGCGGATGGCGCTGCGCAGCTCAGTCTCGTCCGTGTTCTCTGTGGTGCGATAGGAGCCGATCAGCAGGGCATTGGCCTGGAGTTGCTGGCGGTACTCGGCGGGCAGCACGGCCTCTATCTTGGCCAGTGCACTCCGGGCGCCCAGGCTCAAGGCGCAGTCCGCATGTTCTGCTACCCAGCGAGAGCCCAGCACCAAGGCATCCAGCTCCTCCTCACTGAACATCAGCGGTGGCAGAGTGAAGCCGGGTCGCAGCACATAACCTATGCCTGGCTCCCCTTCTATATGCGCTCCCTGGGATTGCAGGGTGGCGATGTCCCGGTAGAGGGTGCGCAGGCTGATGCCGAGCTGCTGTGCGAGTTCGGTGCCGGTGATGGCGTAGCGATGGCCGCGCAGCAGCTGGAGCAGGGTCAGCAGGCGTTCAGAACGGGACATGAGGTGGCTCCTTGAGATCGGTGATGGTCTTATCGAGCGGGGTGAATGACAAGAGCAGGGTTACACCCTGTCGCCGCGGAAGGTGCGGCGCCACTCGCTCGGAGACACTCCGAAGCGGGTGCGAAAGTGCTGGCGCAGGCTGGTGGCCGTCTTCAATCCTACCAGTTCGGCGATGCGATCCATGGAGTGGGAGCTCGTCTCCAGCAACTCCTGGCTGCGTCTGAGACGCTCGGCCAGCAACCACTCCCCGACGGAGAGGCCGGTGGCCCGCTGGAAGCGGCGGGTGAAGGTGCGCCGGCTCATCAGGCAGTGCTCTGCCAATGTGTCCAGGTTGTGAGGCTCGGCCAGGTGCATGCGCAGGTGGTCGAACAGCTGGTTGATCCTGGCATCCCGGGTGGAGGCGGGCACCGGCTGCTCGATGAACTGGGCCTGGCCCCCTTCTCTATGGGGCGGCACCACCAGGCGCCTGGCCAGCTTGTTGGCGACCTGGCTGCCATGGTGCTCGCGCACCAGATGGAGGCAGCAGTCCAGCCCGGCGGCGGTGCCGGCCGAGGTGATGAGGCCCTCATCGTCCACGTAGAGGGCATTGGTATCGAGCCGCACCGCGGGAAAGCGGCCCATGAAGTCCTGCTCGAACTCCCAGTGGGTCGAGGCCCTGCGCCCCTCCAGCAGGCCGGCATAGGCCAGCACATAGGTGCCCAGACAGAGCCCCACTATCTGGGCCCCCCTGTTTCGGGCGGCAACCAAAGCATCGAGCAGGGGCTGGGCCGGTCGCTCGTCCGGATCGCGCCAGAAGGGGATGATGGCGATGTCAGCCCCGACCAACCCCTCCAGCCCATGGCTGGCGTCGATGCGAAAGCCCTGGGCGGAACCGGGCTGGCGGGTAGTGTCGCCGGCGCAGAGTCTGAGTTCGAACAGGGAGGTGCCTGGCATCATGGTATCGCCGAAGATGAGGCAGGGCACAGCGCAGTGAAAGGGGCTGAAGTGATCGAAGGTGATGACGGCGACGACGATGGGATTGGGCATGGTGGCAGACTCCTTTGCGCTCGGACCCCCATGATAAGGGGCGGCAACAGAAAGCCGAAGGGCCATGTGGTGACATGGCCTTCTCTCATCAGAGGACGATGGACTCGCCATCCTCGGGTACCAGCACCCGCGTTGCCATCCCCTGTTTGCCGATGTAGTCGCGCAGCTCGCGCCGTGACAGCAGGGCATGATTGACCGCCTCCATGTGGCTGGCGATCAGGGTGGCCTGAGGTGCAGCCTGATACACGGCCCGTACATCCTCCTTGCCCATGATGATGGAACCCAGCCCCGGCACCTGGGCATCGCCGCAGTTGAGGATGACGACCTCGGGCTGGTGTTGTTGCAGCGCCTGTTCAACCTGGGCGTTCCAGATGGTGTCGCCCGCCAGATAGAGGGTCTTCTCTGCGGGATGAGAGAAGACCACCCCGGATACCTCACCCAGCCGCTCGGCCAACACCGCCATGACCTGATCGTTGCCGTGTTGCCCCATGGTCTGATGCAAGCGGATGCCGGCAAACTCGGCCTGCTCGCTCAGCAGGCGCACATCCTTGAAGCCGCTGGCGCGGATGCTGTCGGCATCTTTCTGGTGTTGCACAAACAGAGGGAGATGCTTGGGCAGCAGTTGCTGCGCGGCAGTGTCCCAGTGGTCCAGGTGATCGTGGGTCACTATCACGGCGTCCACATCGAGGATCTCCGCCATGGGCAGGGGCAGCTCGACCAGGGGATTGCGCAGCTGGCTGTTGGCCGTTCCCTCAAACCCCGGGAGGCTGCCCTTGGCAGACAACATGGGATCGATCAGGAAGCGGGTGCCGGCGTAGTGGATGAGCAGGGTGGCATTGCGAACCTGGGTAACTTGCATGGTGTGCTCCGGTCTCTGGTGGGGGGACGCAACCAGTATGGCGCGGAGGGCATCAGGGGATGAGTGGCCCGCGGGCCTATTATCACATCAATCGGGCCAAACTGAGTTTCGACGGGCGGCCAAAAATTTCTTTTCATTTTTTCCCTTGAAAGGAAAAAGCTAGCCCCTATATAGGTAACAAGGCCGGAACGCTCGACAGAGGTTTCGACCAGGCGCCCGTCCATCAGGAGGGCAAACAATCCGTTATCGCTCACAAGAGGGTAATACTATGCGTTCTATCGACTTTTCTCCGCTCTATCGTTCTGCCATTGGTTTCGATCGTCTGGCCAATCTCATCGAATCTGCGGCCAGCAATGGCAATGCCGGTTATCCCCCCTACAACATCGAGCAACTGGGTGACAACGACTACCGCATCAGCATGGCGGTGGCGGGCTTTACCCAGGAAGAGCTGGAGCTGAGCTTCCAGGAAAATCTGCTGACGGTGAAGGGCAACAAGCAGGCTGACACCGAGCGCCACTATCTCTATCAGGGCATAGCCGAGCGCGGCTTCGAGCGTCGCTTCCAGCTGGCCGACTATGTGCGGGTGAAAGGGGCCGATCTCAAGAATGGTCTGCTGCACATCGATCTGGCCCGTGAAGTGCCCGAGGCGATGAAGCCCCGCAAGATCGAGATCAACGGCTGATAGCCTGAACTCACTGCGATTTTTCAAATTTCCCGGGCGCCGATGACGGGCCTGTGGAGAGTCAAACCTGTTGCTTATTAGAAGGATAGGATTATGCGTAACCTCGATTTTTCTCACCTCTCTTCCAATGCCGTCGGCTTCGAGCGGATGGCCCGTGAGCTGGAAGGCCTGTTCGACCAGAAGGCGGCGGCCTATCCCCCTTACAACATCGAGAAGCGGGAGCATGACGGCTACCGCATCACAGTCGCCGTGGCTGGCTTCGAGCGCGAAGAGCTGGAGCTGGAGACCGAAAACGGCACCCTCAAGGTGAAGGGGCGCAAGGCAGCAGCGGCCGGTGAACGCCAGTTCCTCCACCAGGGAATTGCCGAGCGTGACTTCGAGCTCGCCTTCAAGCTGAGCCAGCATGTGGAGGTACAGGGGGCCAGACTGGAGCATGGTCTGCTGACCATAGATCTCGCCCGCGAATTGCCGGAGGCACTCAAACCCCGTGCCATCCCCATCGGCAAACCCGATCAGCTGGCGCTGCCGAGCTAAGCCGGGAATGTCAGGCCGGGGTGCCTGACACCAGAGACGAGAAAGGCCTGCGATCGCAGGCCTTTCTTTTATCTGCAGGCAAATCAGTCGCCGCGGTAAATGGCGTTGATCTCGTCCGCCAGTATGGCGATGCCGCGCCGCACCAGCTCCTCGCTCTGGGAGTAGTTGAGGCGGATGCACTCCTGGCTGTGGCGCCACTGTGGGTCGTCGATACCGGGGAAGAAGTAGTGACCCGGCACTATCAGCAGGTTCTTCGCCTTCAACCGCTCGTAGAGCTCCTGGCAGTGGATCGGCAGGCCTTCGAACCAGAGCCAGAGGAAGAGGGCACCTTCCGGCTTGTGGATGTGGAAGCGCGGGTCGGGAATGGCTTCGCGCAGCAGTTGCACGGCGAAGTCGGCCTTCTGCTTGTAGAAGGGTTTCACCACCTGTTCGCTCAGGGCGATGATCTCGCCGCTCTCTATCATGGGGATGGTGATGGCCGGTCCCAGGCTGCCCGGTGCCAGGTTGATGATGCCGCTCAGGTTGGTGATGGCCTGGATGATCTTCTCGTCGGCGATGACGATGCCGCAGCGGGTGCCCGGCAGGCCCAGCTTGGAGAGGCTCATGCAGAGAATGGTGTTGGCGTTCCAGAACGGCTTGGCCTCGCTGAAGATGATGCCGGGGAAGGGCACGCCATAGGCGTTGTCGAGCAGCAGCGGTATCCCCTTGTCGCGGGCAATCTGATCCAGGTGCTCAATCTCTTCATCGGTCAGCACGTTGCCTGTGGGGTTGGTGGGGCGGGAGACGCAGATCACTCCGATGTCGTCGCCCACCTCCAGGCTCTCGAAATCCACATGGTATTTGAACTGGCCGTCGGCCAGCTTCTCTATGCTGGGCTTGTAGGCGACGAAGTGATCCTCCGCCAGGGCCGAGTCCGCATAGCCGATGTATTCGGGGGCCAGGGGGAAGAGCACCTTCTTCTTGCGGCCATCGGCGAACTCGCCGGCCAGCAGGTTGAACAGATAGAAGAAGGCATTCTGGCTGCCGTTGGTCAGGGCTATGTTGCGGGCCGAGATGTCCCAGCCCAGCTCCCTCTTGAGCAGGGTGGCCAGCGCCTTGGTGAACCTGTCCTTGCCTTGCGGGCCATCGTAGTTGGCCATGGCCTTGATCAGCTCGCCATTGTCGAGCAGCTGCTTGGCCTCGGTCTGAAAGCGTTCCAGCATGGCGGGGATGGGGGCCGGATTGCCGCCTCCCAGCATGATGGCGTCCGGATTGAGCAGCCCCTGATTGAGGTCATCCATGAGTTGGGTAATACCGGCGTGGCGAGTGAACTTCTCGCCGAACAAGGAGAATTCCATTCGGTGACAGATCCAGAGTCAGTTACGGGGGAGCTAGCACCATAGCTCAGTTTAAAAGCGGGTGTCGATCAAAATCATGGGACGTTCCACGTGGAACGGGCCCAGGAAAATGGATGTGGTAAAAATAACCACTAATGGGTTTCAAAATAACCAGCAAGATGGGCAACAAAGCCTCAAACGGCGTCATTTTTTATTTTATTTAAACAAAATCAATTGTTTATATAGTTGGCACGACTATTGGAATAACTCTCTGGTCATCTCAACCACACCGGAGCAAGCCAGATGAAGACCCTGATCGCGACCCTGATACTGAGCAGCCTGAGCCTGAACGTCATGGCCAACGACAACCCCAGGCCCGAGCTGGATAGCGCCAAGCTGGCGCAGGAAATGCGTGCCCAGCAGCAGCAGGCATCCCATGCCGTGGTACTGGATGCCATCCACAACCTCCAGCCATTGGCACTGGATACCCTGGTGGTGGAGGTCAGCCCCGCCGTGGCGACTCACCCCGAGAGTTGAGGTGACGCAGGGGCGTCTGCCCCGAGTGCTGTTTGAAGAAGCTGATGAAGGCGCTGTCGCTGGAGAATTCCAGGGAAGCGGCAATCCGGCTGATGGGTTCGCTTTCTGCCAGCAACTCCATGGCCCGCAGCAGTCGCCACTGCTGGCGCCAGGCCTGATAGTTCATGCCGGTCTCCCTCATGAAGATGCGGCCTATGGTCTTGTCACTGGCACCCACCTCCTCGGCCAGCCGGTTGAGCCGAGGGGGTAGGGTGCCGTCCCGCTTTATCTCCAGCAGCCAGGCCGCCAGTCGCGGATCTGACGGCAACGGCAACTGCCAGGACTCTCGGGGGGCCTGCCCCAACTCCTCCATAAAGAGCGCCAGCGTCCGCTGCTGCTCCTCTTGTGGCTGGTCCCATGGCCAGAGCGCCATCCGTTCGATCAGCGCCTGCAGCAGCGGATTGACCGCCAGCACCGCCACGGTGGTCGGCAACTCGGGGTGCGGGGTGAAGTAGAGGGAGCGATAGGCCACCACACCGCGCATCAGGACCCTGTGGGGCGTGCCCGCCGGTAGCCAGGCCGCTCGCGTCGGCGGGAGCAGGCAGACCCGACCTTCCAGCTCCATGGTCATGCAGCCGGATTGGGCGAACAGCAGCTGGTGGCGCTGGTGCCTGTGCAGGCCGGAGTCATGCCAGCCGAGCGCGGAGGCGATGCCGATCACGCTGCCAGCGTGGCTGTCCGGGTCGAAAGGGTGATCGGGAAGAATAAAGGCCATGTGTCCGATTCTTGATGTATATAGTCCTGCTTATTGTAATGGGACATTCCCCCCTCTCTCTAGAATGACGACCTCTTGTGAAGGAGGTTTGTCATGGACAACAAGTTGCCACCGCGCTGGCTGGTGGTGGGATTGATGATGTTTCCCCAGATGGTTGAGACCATCTACAGCCCGGTATTGACCCAGATTGCCAGCCAGTTTCGGGTGAGCGAGGGGCAGGCATCCCAGACTCTGTCGGTCTATTTTCTGGCGTTTGCGGTGGGCGTGGTCTGCTGGGGTCGGCTCTGCGATCTCGTCGGGCGGCGTCCCGCCATGCTGGCGGGCTTGTTCACCTACGGGGTCGGCACCCTGCTGGCGCTGCTGGCCAATGAGTTCGAGATCCTGCTGTTGGCCAGGGTCGTCTCGGCCTTCGGTGCCGCCGTGGGGTCAGTGGCGACCCAGACCATGCTGCGCGACAGCTATCAGGGGTGCGAGCTGGCGCGGGTCTTCTCGGTGATGGGCATAGCGCTTTCCATCAGCCCCGTGCTGGGGCTGGTGAGCGGTGGTCTGCTGGCCGAGCAGTTTGGTTATCTGGGGGTTTTCAGCGGCTTGCTGGTGCTGGCGGCAGTGCTGCTGCTGGTAGCAGGTCGGTGGCTGCCGGAAACCCGTCCGGCCAGCACACAGCGAGTCGCACTCTGGCCGCTGGCAGCCAGGATGGCGAGGGATGGCGGGCTCTGGCGCAGCGCAGCCCTGGTCGCCCTGTTCAATTGCATGCTGTTTGGCTACTACAGCCTGGCTCCCTTCCTGTTTGACGGGCTGGGATTGAGGGTGAGCGACTTTGGCTACTCCGGGATCTTGCTGGCGCTGGCGACCCTGCTCGGCAGCCTGCTCAACAAGCAGCTGCTGGGGAAGGGTTGGCAGCCGTCATCCCTGATCAGGCTGGCCTGCACACTGGCGCTGGTTTGCGGACTGCTGGTCTGGGCGAGTCAGGCCTCGCTCTGGTTCCTGCTGCCCATGATGGGAACAGTGGTGGCCTATGGGGTGGCTATCCCCAATGTGTTGAGTGAGGCCTTGCGGGCCTACAGAGCGGTGGCGGGCAGCGCCGGTGCCCTGTTCGGGCTGGCCTATTACCTGCTGCTCAGCCTGGGATTGGCGGTGGCAGCCGGCTTGCAGGATCTGGGGCTGCTGCTCGCTGGCTGCGGTCTGCTGTCGCTGCTCTGCAGCGGGCGCCGTTCCACGTGAAACATCGGCTACCGATAAAACGGTAGCCGATGCCGGATTCGGTCTCGATCAGGCTGGGTTGTTGGGAATGTTGCCGCCCAGCTTCTTGCTGCAACATCAGCTGCCGATAAAGCGGTAGCCGATGCCAGATTCTGTCTCTATCAGGCTGGGCTGCTGGGGGTTATCTCCCAGCTTCTTGCGCAGGCTGGCGATGACGATGCGCAGGTAGTGGGTATCCTCCTTGTGGCTGGGCCCCCAGATGTCGTTGAGCAGCTGGGTCTGCAGCACCAGCTTGCCGGGGTGGCACACCAGGGCCTGCAGCAGGGCAAACTCCTTGCGGGAGAGGGGGATCTCCTCCTCTCCCATGGTGACCTTGTGACTGCCGGTATCCAGGCTCAAGCCGCATTGGGGGAAGTGACGGCATTCGCCGCTGCTGACCCCGGCACGCTGGCGCAGCAGTACCCGGATGCGGGCCATCATCTCCCCTATGCCGAACGGCTTGCTCATGTAGTCGTTGGCCCCGGCATCCAGCAGCCGCACCTTCTCCTGCTCCGAATCCCGTGCCGACAGCACCAGCACAGGGTTGGGGTGGTGTTCGCGGATGGCCTGCAAGATCTGGATACCATCCCCGTCCGGCAGGCCGAGATCCAGGATCACCAGATCGGGGTTGAGGTGGCGATACTGCGCCAGCCCTTCGTTGACGCCCACCGCCTCGCTCACTTGGTGCCCCTCGGCGACCAGGCTGATCCGCAGAAAGCGGCGAATGGCCGCTTCATCATCTATGACCAGGATATGAGCCATCTAGCCTCCAGAGGCGAGTGTTGGGGGGCTGGGGACTGCTGGCCCCCGGGTGCCCGGAATGTGTGCATCATACCTCGGGTGAGTTGAGGGAGAGCGGCAGTGAGATACGCATGCAGGTGCCGTTGCCGTTGGGACCGGCAAATGCCCAGATGCGACCTCCGTGGGCCTCTATCATAGCGCGGGAAATGGCGAGGCCAAGTCCGGTGCCGCGACTGCCGCAATCCCCCACCGGCTGGGTGTAGAAGAGGTTGAAGATCTTGTCCCGATCCGACTCGGCGATGCCGACCCCGATGTCGATGATGTCGATGATGAGGTCGGGGTCCGCCAGCATCACCTTGAACTCTATGGGGGTGCCGGCCGGCGAGTAGCGGGAGGCGTTGTCGAGGATGTTGACCAGCACCTGCTCGATCAGGGCGCCGTGTACGTAGAGCTGGGGGATCTGCTGATCGAAATGGATCAGCAGCTTGTGCTGGCGCCAGGAGGAGTCCAGCCGCTTGCGCGCGCTCTCCACCAGATCGGCGAGATCGACCCACTCCCGCTTCAGCTGGAAGTCCGGTGAGCCGATGCGGGTCATGTCCAGCAGGTTCTGCACATAGCTGTGCAGACGGCGCGCCTCCTCCTGTACCGAGTAGAGCAGTTCGCTGCGATCCTCGGCACTGATCCTGTCACCGTACTCCTGCAATGTGCTGCCGGCCCCCATGATGGTTGCCAACGGCGTCTTCAGATCGTGGGAGACGGAGGAGAGCAGGGCGGCACGCATCCGATCCGTCTCCGCCTGCAGCTGGCTGTCGGCCAGCCGCTCGTTGAGATCGATCCGGGCCAGGGCGGCGCGGATGTCGGTGAGCAGCGCCTGCAACTGGTGTTCGGCAGAGGAGGCGAGCGGGCTGGCCAGCCGTATCCCCAGCACCAGTTCGTCGGTAAGGTGGTGGTACTGGGCCTCGGCGGCATTGAGGGTGGCGGTGTGGGCCCCGGCGCTCTGTTTCTGGGCCAGGCACCAGTCGATGGCGGCCTTGTCGGTCTGGCCCGGTCCCCGCACCTCGTCCCCGGCTCTGTACTGGTACTCCTCATCCAGGGCGAACACGGGCTGCCCCAGGGCCAGGGAGATGGCCTGGGTACCCTGCCTGAGTACCTCCACCGGGCTGCTGGCGGTGGCCAGCCCCTGGCTCAGGGACAACAGGGCGTTGCCGAGCTGCTGGGTCTCGCGCAGGCCGATCAGCTGCTGGCGCTGGCGGGAGGCGAGCCGTCCTGCCGTCATGCCGACGATGAGCAGCACGAACAGGGTGAGCAGGTCGCTGTGGCTGGCCACGCTCAGGGAGAAGTAAGGGGCGGTGAACAGCAGGTTATGGGCGACGAACCCCAGCACGGCTGCCAGGATGGCGGGCACCAGGCTGGTGGTGAGGGCCGTGGCCAGCACACCCAGCACGAACAGCAGCGGCAGGGAGGCGGGTGGCAGCCAGTGGGAGAGCCCCCAGGCGCTGGCTGAGGTCACCGCCATGATAGCGATGGCCAGCAGGCTCTGGCGAATGTCTTTGGGGTGGAGTGGTTGCAGCCTCAGTCCTGGCTTGTTCTTCTCCGTATCCACCAGTGTGATCTCGAATCCCTGTGCCTGTTTCAGCAGGTGCTGCACCAGGGAGCGGCGCCAGGGCGGGTTGTGGGGCTTGCCGAGCAACAGCTGCGAGACCTGCTGCTGTTCGGCGGTCTCCAGCAGGGCATCGGCGACCGCCGGGCTGGAGAGGGTCAGCACTTTGGCACCGAGGTGAGAGGCCAGCGCCAGCGCCTGCTCCAGCTCAGGGGAGCGCTGTCCCTTGCTATCGATGTGCACCACCAGCCAGGGCAGCTGGCGGCGCTGGGCGAAGCGGTGGCCGTAGCGCACCAGTGCCGAGCCGTGCTGATCCCCGAGGCAGACCATCAGCTTGCCCCGCAGCGGCAGCGTGGCCTTGCCCGCAGCCTGCCACTGCAGTTGCAGATCCCCCTCCACGTGGCTGGCGGCAGTCTGCATCGCCAGCTCCCGCAGGGCGGTCAGGTTGTTGAGGGAGAAGAAGGATTGCAGGGCGGCCTTGGCCTGATGGGGCACATAGACCTTGCCCTCCTTGAGCCGGCCGAGCAGCTCCTTGGGGGGCAGGTCTATGAGGACTATGCTGTCCGCCTCCAGCAGCACCTGATCGGGCAGGGTCTCCTTGACCCTGACCCCGGTCAGTTGCCACACCAGATCGTTGAGGCTCTCCAGGTGCTGTACGTTGAGGGTGGAGTAGACGTCTATGCCGGCGCCGAGCAGTTCCTCCACATCCTGCCAGCGTTTCTCGTGGCGGCTGCCGGGGGCATTGGTGTGGGCCAGCTCATCCACCACCACTATGGCGGGTTTGCGTTCGAGCAAGCCATCGAGATCCATCTCTTCCAGCCGTTGCTGACGGTGGTGATGGAGCTTGCGTGGCTGGATGGCGAGCTTGTCGAGCAGCGCCAGGGTTTCCTGGCGCCCGTGGGTCTCGACCACGCCGATGAGAATGTCGACCCCTTCCTTGGCCTGTTCCCGCACCGCCTGCAACATGGCGTAGGTCTTGCCTACGCCGGGGGCGGCGCCGAGGAAGACCTTCAGCTTGCCCTTGTGTTCCTCTTCCAGGCTGGCCAGCAAGGCATCGGCTCGAACCTCATCACGCATTCCCGTGCTCCTGCTCCAGGCTTGCCAGCAGGGCAACCGTCTTTACTTCATTACGCATCATCATCCTTATGGAGCAACCACCGGCTCGGTTCGAAGATCTGGGTCGCCCTCCAACTCGGGTCAGCCTGGCGCGCCATCATGCGTCCTTGTGCTGATCGAGCAACAGATTCAACTGGAGGATGTTGACCACCTGGGGGCCAAGGATACCAGCTTGTGTCGACGACTTGACCTGCTCCGTCAGGGAAGCGGGATCCAGCCCGCGTTGCTTGGCGACGCGATCCACCTGGGCCAGCACGGCATCCAGGGGCAGGTGGGGATCCAGGCCCGAACCTGAGCGGGTCAGCATGGCGGGGGACTGGTAGTTACCCTGGGCCTTGGCAAATTCGCTGCGCAGGGGGGAGCTCACCCCCAGGTTGCTGGCGCCGCTACCTATGGTGGTGAAGTCGCTGGCGGAGGGGCGGGAGTGGAAGTACTCCGCCCGCTCGAATTTCTGCGCCAGCAGGGCGCTGCCGACCAGCTGCTGCTTGGCATCGGTCAGCTGGCTGCCGTTGGCCTGCCAGGGGAAAAACAGCTGGGCCAGCCCGGTGACGGCCAGGGGGTAGCCGACACCCAGCAGCAGGGTCAGGGTCAGCAGGGTTCTGATTGCTATCATGATTCTCTCGCTCCAAACAGATTGATGGGGTGCAGGCCAGGCTTGCACCCGTTATGTCGTTACACCAGCCCCAGGCCTGTGATGACCAGAGCGGTCAACTTGATGCCCATGTATGGGGGCACGATCTGGCTGTGGATACCATAGTGCGGCGTTTTCATCACACCAGCCCCAGGCCTGTGATGACCAGATCGATCAACTTGATGCCGATGAAGGGCACGATCAGGCCGCCGAGCCCATAGATCAACAGGTTGCGGCGCAGCAGGCTGGCGGCGGAGCCCTTCACGTTTACCCCCCGCAGCGCCAGCGGTACCAGCGCCACTATGATCAGGGCGTTGAAGATGATGGCCGACAGTATGGCGCTCTCTGGACTGCCGAGTTGCATCAGGTTTAGCGCCCCCAGCTGCGGGTAGGCGGCGATGAACAGAGCCGGCAGTATGGCGAAATACTTGGCCACGTCGTTGGCGATGGAGAAGGTGGTCAGGGCGCCCCGGGTGACCAGCAACTGCTTGCCCACCAGCACCACGTCCAGCAGCTTGGTGGGGTTGGAGTCCAGATCCACCAGGTTGCCCGCCTCCTTGGCGGCCTGGGTGCCTTCGTTCATGGCCAGACCCACGTCCGCCTGGGCCAGTGCCGGTGCGTCGTTGGCACCGTCACCGCACATGGCGACCATGCGGCCATCGGCCTGCTCCTGGCGGATATAGGCCAGCTTCTTCTCCGGGGTCGCCTCGGCGATGAAGTCATCCACCCCGGCCTCGGCGGCGATGGCGGCGGCGGTCAGCGGGTTGTCCCCGGTGATCATCACTGTGCGGATCCCCATGTGGCGCAGGATCTGGAAGCGGGCCTTGATGCCTGGCTTGATGATGTCCTTGAGGTACACCACCCCCAGCAACTGCTCGTGGGTGCAGACCAGCAGCGGGGTGCCGCCCTGACGGGCGATGTTGTCGACCGCCTTCAGAATGAGCTCGGGCACTCCCTTGCGATCGAGGGAGAGGTAGTTGAGCACCGCATCCACGGCCCCCTTGCGATATTGATGACCGTTGCGATCCAGACCGCTCAGGCGGGTCTCGGCGCTGAAGGGGATCACCTTGTCGCTCTCGAGCTGACTCGGCTTGGCCATGCTCTTGCCGGCCAGGGTCAGGATGGACTTGCCCTCGGGGGTGTTGTCGCCGAGGGAGGCCAGCATGGCGGCCTGGGCCAGCAGGGAGGGATCGACACCGGGAGCAGGGATCAGCTCGTCAGCCATGCGATTGCCGAAGGTGATGGTGCCTGTCTTGTCCAGCAGTAGGGTGCGCACGTCACCGGCGGCCTCCACGGCACGACCGGACTTGGCGATCACGTTCAGCTTCACCAGCCGGTCCATGCCGGCGATGCCGATGGCGGAGAGCAGGCCCCCTATGGTGGTCGGGATCAGGGTGATGAAGAGGGCAAGCAGGTAGAGCCGCGGTACCTGGGTGCCGTTGTAGTCGAGGAACCAGGGCAGGGTGGCGACCACCAGCAGGAAGATCAGGGTCAGACCCACCAGCAGGGCATCGAGTGCCATCTCGTTCGGGGTCTTCTGGCGCTTGGCCCCCTCGACCAGCGCTATCATCCTGTCGAGCGTGCTCTCCCCGGGATTGTTGGTCACACGGACCCAGATCTCGTCGGAGACCACAGTGGTGTTGCCGGTCACGCCGCTGCGGTCTGTGCCGGACTCGCGGATGACGGGGGCGGATTCCCCGGTGATGGCGGCCTCGTTGACGGAGGCGATACCGGCAATGACTTCACCGTCGGCCGGGATCATCTCGCCGCTGCGCACCAGCACCAGATCCCCTTTCTGCAGGCTGGTGGCCGGGATCCACTCGCCCTGGCCATCTTTCGGATCCCGCACCTTGCGTGCCTGGAGCTGGCTCATGCCCGCCTTCAGGCTGTCTGCCCGCGCCTTGCCGCGGCCTTCTGCCAGGGTTTCGGCGAAGTTGGCAAACCACAGGGTCAGCCACAACCAGGCCGTCAGCTGCCAAGCCAGGCTGGGGGCGACCCCGGACAGGGGTTGACCCAGCAGGGACTCCAGGGTCGCCATCACTGCGGCCAGCCAGAGGGTGAACAGTATGGGGCTGCCAAACAGCGCCTTGGGGTTGAAGCGATAGAAGGCTTCGATCATGGCCTGCACGACTTGTGAGGTCTGTTTCTTGCCCTTGCCCTTCACCTTTTCGGTGCGGGCAGGGATGGAGATGGACTTGCTCATTTGAATGCTCCCAGCATCAGATGTTCGACCATTGGCATCGGTAAGGTGACTGGTATGGACAGGGTCATCAGAGCGCTCCCAGTATCAGGAGATGCTCGGCGACGGGGCCCAACGCCAGTACCGGCAGGAAGGAGAGACCGCCTATCAGCAGCACTGTGATGATCAGCAAGGTGATGAACAGCGGGCCGCGGATGGGGAAGTCACCCTCGCCGGCATCCTGCTGTGAGGCGCGCGAGAGCTGACCGGCGATGGCCAGCACCGGAATGATGTAGCCGAAGCGACCGAGCAGCATGGCCAGACCGATGGCGACGCACTGCCAGTTGTCCGCGGCGGCGAAGCCCCCGAAGGCCGAGCCGTTGTTGCCGGCGGCCGAGGCGTAGGCATAGATGAGGCGTGACAGACCGTGAGGGCCGTCGTGACCCATGATGGTGGCGGCATCCGGCATCAGCAGCGTCACCCCGCCGATCACCAGAACCCCGACCGGCATCACCAGCATGCTGGCGACCACCCATTTCATCTCGGTGATCCCGAGGCGTTTGCCAAGATAGGTCGGGGTGCGCCCGACCATCAGGCCGCACAGGAACACGGTCAGCAGCACGAACAGCATCATGCCGTAGATACCGGCACCCACGCCGCCGAAGATGACTTCACCGAGCAGCATGTTGATCATGCCGACCATGCCACCCAGCGGGGTGAAGCTGTCGTGCATGGAGTTGACAGCGCCGTTGGAGGCCGAGGTGGTCGCCACTTCCCAGATGCTGGAGAGCACGGGGCCGAAGCGGCTCTCCTTGCCTTCCCAGTTGCCTGCCTGGGTGGTGAGCTGGGCAAGCGCCGGATCCGGCTGCAACTCCTGATAGACGGAGAGGCCGAGCCCCAGCACGAACAGCAGTGTCATGGCGGAGAGGATGGCGCGGCCATGGCCGGAATCCTTCACGTAACGACCCAGGGTACAGACCAGGGCGGCGGGAATGGTCAGCAGGGTGACCATCTCCAGCCAGTTGGAGAGGGCGGTCGGGTTCTCGAACGGGTGGGCCGAGTTGACGCCGAAGAAGCCGCCACCGTTGGAGCCGAGCTGCTTGATGGCGATCTGCGAGGCGGCAGGGCCGAGCGGCAGCAGCTGCTCCTGGCCTTCCAGGGCATGGAACGGCAGATAGGCCGACAGACTCTGGGGAACCCCTTGCCAGACCAGCAGCAGCGCCATGATCAACGCCATGGGCAGCAGCACGTAGAGGCAGAAGCGCACCAGATCCTGCCAGAAGTTGCCAAGATGTATGGTCTGCTGGCGGGAAAGACCGCGGAACAGCGCGACGGCGACGGTGGCACCGGTGGCGGCGGAGACGAAGTTCTGGGTGGTGAGCCCCACCATCTGGCTGAAGTAGGAGAGGCTGGCCTCACCGGAATAGGCTTGCCAGTTGGTGTTGGTCATGAAGCTGACGGCGGTGTTGAAGGCGAGTTGCCAGCTCAGGCCCGGTAGCTGTTGCGGGTTGAGGGGCAGCAGGCCCTGGGCCATCAGGATCAGGAACAGCAGACCGAAACCGGCGCCGTTGAAGGCCAGCAGGCTGAGGGCGTAGGACTTCCAGTCCTGCTCCCGTCCGTCCGTGCCACAGCAGGCCAGGGTGGCGCGCTCGACCGGCGCGAGCCAGCGACTCTTGCCCTCGAACACGCGATACATATAGCTGCCGAGCAGGGGGGCCGGCAGCAGGACCAGCAGCACGAAGGCCACCGGATAGATTATTTCTTGCCACATGTTCTAGTTCCTCACTCGTGACTACGCGTGAGTGCGCGCATCAGGTAACCCATCAGGGCGAGGACCAGCAGCAGATATAGCCAATTCATAACGACTCCGTTGAGATAATTAGCGTCGAGAGTCGATGCAAATCCATATCGACTCCGTTGGTGTCATTGACGCTGAAAGGGTATGTAAAACCGGCGTAAAGGCGCCATAAAGGGGCATTGGGGGAGCGTAAAATCGGCGTAAAGAACACCGCTTTCAGAGGGAATTCGGTGGGCGGGGATCAGAAAACCCGGCCTGGGCCGGGTTGGATAGTTGGGTGATGTCGTTACCGAAGCCAGTGGCTCTCAACGCATGGTCACATATTCTTCCGCGCTGGTGGGGTGAGAAGGGGAACACAGTTGTCGTTGTTCCCGTTCCCCAGCCTCAACGCATGGTGACAAATTCTTCCGCACAGGTGAGGTGGGGAGGGAAACGCAGTTATTGAAGTTGGCCTGATAGTGACAGGCCAGCTTCAACCACGTTTATCGCATTGTCACAAACTCTTCCGCACTGGTGGGGTGAATGGCGACGCAGTTGTCGAAGTCCGCCTTGGTGGCCCCCATCTTCATGGCGACGCCGAAACCTTGCAGTATCTCGTCCATCGCAAAGCCGATGCCGTGCAGGCCGACCACCTTCTCCTCGGGACCGACGCAGACCAGTTTCATCCGGGTGGGCTGGCGATGCTGGGTCAGGGCCGAATACATGGCGGTGAACTGGCTGCGGTAGACCTTGACCTGGCTCTCGCCATACTCGGCGATGGCCTCCGGCTCGGTCAGACCTATGGTGCCTATGGGCGGGTGGCTGAACACCACGGTCGGCACCAGATCGTAATTAAGGTGCTCGTTGGGCTTGTTGTTGAACAGCCGCTCCGAGAGGCGACGACCAGCCGCGACAGCCACAGGGGTGAGCTGGATGCGCCCGGTGTTGTCACCCACCGCATAGAGATTGGCGACGGCGGTATTCTGGAACTTGTCGGTCGGGATAAAGCCCTGCTCGTCCAGGGTGATGCCTGTGGCGGCCAGGTTGAGGTTGTCGGTGGCCGGTACGCGGCCTATGGCCCAGATCAGGCAGTCCACAGTGAGGTGGCGGCCATCTTCCAGTTGCAGTGTCAGGCTGCCGTCGGCGTTCTTGACCACGGCCTTGGGCACGGCGTGGGTGTGCAGCTTGGGCCCTTCCTGGGCCATGATCTCCACCAGGGTCTCGTGGATCATGGGGTCGAAGTTGCGCAGCGGCGCATGCTTGCGCACCACCAGGTGGGTCTCTGAGCCGAGGGCCTGCATCACGCCGGCGATCTCGACCGCGATATAGCCGGCACCGACCACGGCGACCCGTCTTGGCTGGGCTTGCAGATCGAAGAAGCCGTCGGAGTCGATGCCGAGTTCGGCGCCCGGTATGGTCGGGACTTCGGGGCGGCCGCCGGTGGCGATCAGTATGTGATCGGCGCTGTACTGCTCGCCATCAACCTCGATAGTGTTGCTGCTGACGAAACGGGCGAAGCCCTTGATGACGGTGATCTGGTTTTTGCCAAGCACGTTCTCGTAGGACTTGTGGATGCGGCCAATATAGGCCTGACGGGACTCGACCAGCTTGGCCCAGCTGAAGTGATTGAGGGTGGTGTCGAAGCCGTAGTCGGCGCCGTATCTCAGGGCATCGGCGATCTGGCCGGCATACCACATGGCCTTCTTCGGCACGCAGCCGACGTTGACGCAGGTACCCCCCAGCTCTTTGGCTTCAATCAGGGCGACTTTCTTGCCGTACATGGCAGCCCGGTTGGCCGAGGCGATGCCGCCACTGCCGCCGCCGATGGCGATATAGTCAAAATGCTGTGCCATTGCGAGGTTCTCCGCTCGTTAAGAATGCAATCACAGCATGATGGGGACAAAGTGGCCGGCTCACAAGAGCCGGCGTTCAGTTCTGCTGGAAGGGCAGGCGGATATGGAACTGGGCACCCTGGCCAGGTTCGCTGGCGCAATGGATGCGGCCACGGAGCAGTTGCACCACCAGGTTGTAGATGATGTGGGTACCGAGCCCGCTGCCACCCTGGCCCCGCTTGGAGGTGACGAAGGGATCGAAGATGCGCGGCAGTATCTCAGGGGGGATGCCGCGACCGTTGTCACTGTAATCGATGACCAGCTCGTCACCCTGCTGCTCCACCCTGATGGTGATCTTCTTGGGCCTGTCCCAGCCGTCGAAACCGTGATGGATGGAGTTGAGGATCAGGTTGGAATAGATCTGGGTGAAGCTGCCGGGGAAGGAGTAGATGGCCAGCTTGGGATCGCATTGAATGTCGACCTCGCACTGGGCCTTCTTCAGCTTGTAACCGAGGGAGACCACCACCTGATGCAGGTTGTCGGCGAGGCTGAAGTTGTAGCGCGCCTCGGATGACTGATCCACCGCCACCTGCTTGAAGCTGGCAATGAGCTCGGAGGCCCGCCTCAGGTTGCCCTGCAGCAGTTGCATCGACTCGTCGAGGTTCTGGGTGAACTCGTTGAGATAGGAGCGCGACAGCTGCTTGGCCTCGAGGTGCTGCTTGAAGTCGGCCACCCGCTCCTGCAGATAGGAGGAGGCCGTGACGCTGATGCCGATGGGGGTGTTGATCTCGTGGGCCACGCCGGCCACCAGGGAACCCAGGGAGGCCATCTTCTCCGACTCCACCAGAGTCTGCTGCGCCTGTTTCAGATCGTCATAGGCCTTGCCCAGCTGGTTGTTGGCATCGCTCAGGCTGCGGGTACGCTCCGCCACCTTGCCTTCCAGCTGTTCGTTGAACAGTATGATTTCCCGCTCCACCTTCTTGAGGGGGGTGATGTCATAACCGAAGCCAATCAGATACTTGAGATTCGGCCCCTCGTAGAAGGGGGCGAAGGTCCACTGCAGGACCAGTTCATTGCCCTGCTGGTCGTGCATGATGATCTCCCTGTCCTCGAGGGAACCCTGATCCGCCAGGGTCGCCGCCAGCTCGGCCCGCTGCTCCTCGCTGACGAAGAGATCCAGCCAGTTGTGCTGCAGCAGCTCCTCGTGGTGGTAGCCGGTGAGCAGTATGGCGGCGGGGTTGATGCTGGCGATGTTGAGATCCGGCTCCATGCAGCAGATGACCATGTTGGCGGAGTTGATCAGGGTGGCGGAGAAGTCCCGCTCCTGTTGAAGCTGATCCGCCGCCTGATGGCGGGCGTTGAACTCGTCGTTCAATCGGGTGCGCATCTGGTTGAGGGTGGCGGCCAGCGCATCGAACTCGTCCGGGTGTTTGCGGGGCAGGGGACGCCCCTCCAGGGTCAGCTCCACCGCCAGCCGATCCAGACTCAGTTTCTGGGCGTAGCTGACGATGCGGTTGATATGACGGATCACCAGGTAATAGATGATGACCAGGATGCAGAGCGAGACGACCAGGGTCTTGATGGTCTGGCTGACCAGGATCAGCACCGACTTCTCGATGAGGCGCTGGTAGACCTGATCCAGGGTGGCGGCGACGAACAGCTTGCCGACCACCTCTCCCTGATAGGTGAGGCTGAATTCGCGGGAGATGTCGTATTGCGCCTGCTCCACCCCCTGGGTCAGCAGCGGCACTTCCGAGTTGCCCAGCATCTCCTTGACCATGACGAACTGCATGTTGGGCAGGTTCATGATGCCTTCGATCTGCACCTTGACCTGCTCTTCATCCAGGTTCCACAGGCTGGCGGAGATGGGTTGCAGGAAGGAGGCCTCGATCTGGTCGATGCTGGCCTCTATGACGGTGACGTCCTTGTTGTAATCCCAGGCGAGCTGCAACACCGTGATGACCAGTGCCAACACTGTGCTGCAGATCAGAATGTAGGAAAGCAGACGATAAGAGAGTCCGTTAAGGCCTATGGCCCTGGAGAAGATTCCTGACATGGCATCCTTGCGGTCTGGATTGCGAACGGCCTAGTTTAACTGCTTCATGGACTCATGTCGTGTGCCATAAAATGGATAAAAATAAGGCCCCTTTCGGGGCCTTGTTGCTGTTGGCTGAGGATCAATGGTTTCCTTTCGCCTTGGCCGGAATGGACTCGTCGAATTCCGGCAGGGGTTTGTGCTCCGAGGCCAGGAAGGTGTAGATCACCGGCAGCACGAACAGGGTGAACAGGGTGCCGATGGCCAGACCCGCCACTATGACGATGCCGATGCTGAAGCGCTGGGCCGCACCCGCACCCGCCGCATAGAGCAGCGGGATCAGGCCGGCAATCATGGCCGCCGTGGTCATCAGGATGGGACGCAGACGCACCTTGGCAGCCTGCATCACGGCCTGCATCCGGTTCATGCCGTGCAGCAGCTGCTCCTCCTTCGCCACCTCGCAGATCAGAATACCGTGCTTGGTAATCAGACCGACCAGGGTGATGAGGCCCACCTGGGAGTAGATGTTCATGGTGGCCAGGCCCCATGCCAGGGCAATCAGGGCCCCGCTGATGGCAAGGGGTACCGACACCATGATCACCAGAGGGTCACGCACCGACTCGAACTGGATGGCCAGCACCAGGAAGATGATGGCCAGGGCCAGGGCGAAGGTGGCGTAGAGCGCATTGCCCTCGGTCACGAACTGGCGGGCTTCCCCCATGAAGTCGTAGCGATAGCCTTGCGGCAGCTTCTCTTCGGCGGTGGCCTTGAACCAGTTGATCGCATCCCCCATGGCCACACCAGGTGCCGGTACGGCGCCTATGGTGGCGGAGTTCAGCTGGTTGAAGTGGGGCAGGGCGCGAGGCTCGCCAACCACCTCAATCTTGATCAGGCTGCCCAGCGGGATCGACTTGCCGTCGGCGGCGCGCACGTAGTAACCCTTGATGGACTCGGGGTTGAGACGGTATTTGCGCTCCACCTGGGGGATCACCTCGTAGGAGCGGCCATCCAGATCGATCCGGTTGACGTAGCCGTCCGCCATCATGGTGCCCATGGTGATGCCGATGTCCTGCATGGTGATGCCGTAGGCACCCGCCTTGTCCTTGTCGATGCTGATCTTCATGGTGGCCGAGTCGTAGTTCAGATCGAGATCCGAATAGACGAACTGGCCGTTGGCCTGGGTCGCCGCCAGCATCTCACCCGCGATCAGGAACAGACTCTCGAAGCTGTTCGGGGTGGTGATGACGAACTGGATGGGCAGGCCGCTTGAGGCACCCGGCAGTTCGGGGAACTGGAAGGTGGTGATGGCCATCCCGGGGATGTCCTTCACCAGACCGGCCACCCGATCCAGCACCTCTTTCTGGCTCGCCTCACGCTGGCTCCAGGGCACCATGGAGGCGATGCCGAAGGCCTGGTTGGCGTTGAACACCCCGGAGAAGACCTGTGAGTAGGCGATCTCGGGCTGGTCATCCAGCACCTTGTTCACGTCCGCCATGGTGTTTTCGATGTAGTCCAGGTTGGCATTGGACGGTGCCGTCCCCAGCACGGCCATGACGCCCTTATCCTCGGACGGGGCCAGCTCGCTCGGGATGAACTTGAACAGCAACGGCAGGCTGCCGAACACTATGACGGCGAACAGTATGACCACGATGCGGCGCTGCATGACAGCATGCAGCATGCTGTCGTAGCGGGCCGTCATCCGATCCAGCAGGTGATGCACGGTGCTCTCGAACTTGCTCGGGGTCTCGTTGGCCCTGAGCATCTTGGAGCACATCATGGGTGACAGGGTCAGGGCTATGATGCCGGAGACGAACACGGCCCCCGCCAGGGTCAGCGCGAACTCCTTGAACAGGGAGCCGGTGATGCCCCCCATCAGGGCGATGGGCGCGTACACCGCAGCCAGGGTCACCGTCATGGCGATGACCGGCACCGCGATTTCCCGGGTGCCTATGATGGCGGCCCTGAACGGTTCTTCCCCCTCCTTGATGTGACGATCGACGTTCTCCAGCACCACTATGGCGTCATCCACCACCAGACCGATGGCGAGCACCATGGCCAGCAGTGTCATCAGGTTGATGGAGAAACCGAACATGTCCATCATCATCACCACGCCGATGAGACTCAGCGGTATTGTGATGATCGGGATGATGACGGCGCGGAAGGAGCCGAGGAACAGGGTGATCACCACCAGTACTATGGCGGCCGCCTCCAGTATGGTCTTGATGACCTCGTGGATGGACTCGTTGATGGCGATGGTGGAGTCATACAGGATGTTGACCTGCATGGTGCTCGGCATGTTGCTCTTCAGGCTCGGCAGCAGCTCCAGCACATCGTGGGCGATGTTGATGGGGTTGGCGGTCGGCGCGGCATTGATGGCCAAGACCACGGCTTCACGGCCGTTGGCGCTGGCGCGATAGATGTCGTGACTCTTCTCCAGCGACACCTTGGCGATGTCGGAGAGGCGGATCACCTTGCCATCCCGGGTCGCTACCACCAGACGCTTGAGCTCATCGGTATTGCTGACCTGTGTCTCGGCATTGCCGTTGAACAGGGTGAAATAGCCGGTGGCCTGACCGGTAGCGGACTGATAGTTGTTGCTGTTGAGCACCGTCATCACGTCGCTGGAAGTCAGGTCGAAGGCGGCCATCTTGGCCGGATCCAGCCACACCCGCAGGGCAAACTCGACCCCGCCGTAGAGGTCAACCTTGGATACCCCACCCACGGTGAACAGCTGGGGCTTGATGACCCGCTCCAGGTAGTCGGTGATCTGGCTGGAGTTCAGCTCGGGGCTGGTGAAGCCCATGT
This sequence comes from Aeromonas rivipollensis, assembly GCF_037811135.1. Lineage (NCBI taxonomy): Bacteria > Pseudomonadati > Pseudomonadota > Gammaproteobacteria > Aeromonadales > Aeromonadaceae > Aeromonas > Aeromonas rivipollensis. The sequence goes on from NZ_CP149130.1 coordinate 28,707, forward strand.
AGAGCACCGCTGTGGTGGAACCCGTGGAGGAAGTGACCGAAGGGTCTTCCGCCTCTTTGGGCAGCTGGGAGCGCACCGAGTTGACCTTGGCCAGGATGTCGGACAACGCGGCGTTGGGGTCGGTGTTCAGCTTCATGTAGGCCGTCACCGTGGAGCTGCCCAGCTGGCTGGAGGAGGTCATGAAGTCGATGTTGTCGGCTTGCGCGACCGCCTGCTCCAGGGGCTGAGTGATGAAGCCCTGGATCAGATCCGAGCTGGCGCCATAGTAGCTGGTGTTGACCGTGATGACGGTGTTGATCACCTCGGGATATTCCCGCACCTGCATCTTGAAGATGGCCTGGAAGCCCAGCAGGGCTATCAGAAAGCTGAGCGAGATCGCCAGCACCGGCCGTTTTATGAATATGTCAGTAAATCGCATCGCAGATCTCCGCGCTTACAGCATCGGGGTTTGTGCCGGAACGGCAAGGGCATCATTCTCGACCACGTGCACCTTGGTATCGTTACTCAGGCGAACCTGACCCGACAGCACTATTTGATCGCCGGCCTTGATGCCGGACAACACATGGACATCATTGCCGCGACGCTCACCCGCCTTGACCACCACCTGCTTGGCACGTTTCACGCCGTCTGCCTCCTGAATGACGTAGACGTTCTCGCCATAGAGGGTGAAGGAGATGGCAGACTGCGGGATCACAATCTGGTCTTTCACCGTGGGCAGTATGATGCTGGCGCGGGCAAACATGCCGGAGCGCAGCTGGCCGCCGTTGTTCGGGATGTTGGCTTGCACCTGGATCAGGCCGCTCTGGTAGTTGACTGCCGGCTCGATGGCGGTGATCTGGCCGTCAAACTGGGTCTGGGGATAGGCATCCACGTTGATCTTGACGGTCTGGCCGAGGGAAATCTTGGAGATGTCGGTCTGGGGCACGGTGAAGCGCAGGCGCATCACGCTGGTGTCTTCCAGCCGCACAATCTCGGTACCGGGTTCCAGGTACTGACCGAGGAAGACGTTGCGCAGACCCACGACGCCACCGAAGGGGGCGCGGACTTCGCGGCGGGCTATGGTGCCCTTAAGGCTGTCGATGTCCGCTTCCAGTGAGCGATAGGCCGCTTCGGCATCATCCAGCTGATCACGGGAGATGGAGTTCTTCTGGTACAGGTTCTGGTAACGCTCGAACTTGGCACGAGCCGCAGGCAGCCTGGCCTGGGAGGCGTTCAGGTTGGCCTTCTCCACGCTGGAGTCCAGGCTCAGCAGCAGTTGATCCGCCTTGACCTGAGCCCCGGATTCGAAGCTGATCTTGTCTATGGTGCCCGCCAGTTCACTGGAAAGGGTGACCCCCTGGTTAGGCTCGATGAAGCCGATCGCCTCAATGGTGGGGACCCAGTCCTGTGCCTTGGTCACCATGGCGGTCACCGGGAACTCGGGCTCGGGTCGATTGGCCATGAACTCTGCAATCTTCTTCTGCTTGAACATATTGAAGCCGATGACACTGCCGAACAGGGCGAGTGCTATCAGCAACATGATGGCCATCCACTTTTTCATGAACAGGCTCCTGTGATGGAATAATTAGGGTTTAAAATGGCATTCCAGCTGGCCCGGATGACCGACTCCAACTGTTCTTGCGTCAACTCAAATTCGTGAGCCCGGCGTTGTTGTACCAGGTTGACCACGCAGCTCAGGCTCAGGGCCTGCAGCACCAGAACGGGCAAATCGATGAACAGACCCTGCTGGCGTCCCTGTTCGAAGAAACGCTCAAGTGGGGCCCATGTCGCCATTATGACCGGATCCCGCTCCAATTCAGCCCCCAATGGAGAACTTTCGTACTGCAATTTGCATTTCAGTACATTGGGGTGGCTGGCAAAGAGGGCGTCGATATTGAGCCAGAGGCGTCGATACTGCCGATATGACACCTCTTCTATCTGCACACCTTCCATGACCAAGGGATGACACTTGAGAATGGTATGCTGATAAAGCTGGCGGACAAGATCATCCTTGTCGCTGAAGTAGCGGTAGATGGTGCCTGCCGCTACCTTGGCTTTCTTGGCAACAGCGGCAATGGAAAGGCCGTAGAAGCCCTGCTCGCCGAGGATTTCGTGCGCTGCCTCGAAAATCCGTTCTTTCTTATCCATGATGATCAGACTTCGGCGAGTGAATGAACGTTCATTCATTCTAGGTGGAGAGACAAGCAAGTCAAGGGATGCCGGCCACTTTACTGTCAGAAGAGGATCCAGAAGTGGGCCGAGTGAGGACGTTTTTGGCCGAACGGCTGTAGAAGAGGTATAAAAGTGCACGAAAAGATTGAAAAACAGACACTTGAATCATGGGTATAAAAAAAGAGTAGACAAGGTGGGCGCCATCATCAATAATGCGCCCCGTTCGACAGCGTAGCGCCCGTAGCTCAGCTGGATAGAGCGCTGCCCTCCGGAGGCAGAGGTCACAGGTTCGAATCCTGTCGGGCGCACCATCAAAGTGCGCCGGTTAAGCGGGCGTTGTTGTGGAACAAAACAGCTGTGGTGGCTGTAGCTCAGTTGGTAGAGTCCCGGATTGTGATTCCGGTTGTCGTGGGTTCGAGCCCCATCAGCCACCCCATTTTACAGCTTGTCAGGTATGCGAAGGTGGCGGAATTGGTAGACGCGCTAGCTTCAGGTGTTAGTGCCCCCCGGGTGTGAGGGTTCGAGTCCCTCTCTTCGCACCATACTTGCTGTATGACGAGGATGACCACATGGTCATCTTTGTATTTTGGAAATACCCATCGGTGATTAGCGCAGCCCGGTAGCGCATCTGGTTTGGGACCAGAGGGTCAAAGGTTCGAATCCTTTATCACCGACCACATTATGAAAACCTCGCTTCGGCGGGGTTTTTGCTTTTCTGCGTATCTATCATTCCTCTGTCACCTCTTCTTACATTTCTGCAGGCGCCTGTTCGCCGCGAGTTCGGTATGCTTGGCCGGGAGCCACCAGAATAGTGGACACCCGCGACCCATTCAGACACAGGCCTATGCATCATCATGCCCCTTCACATCCGATTGCTCGCCCTGATGGCACTGCTGCTCGGCGGCTGTGCCTTGCAGCCGAGACCTGAGACTCTTCTGCTGGGGGCCGCCCCCAGATCAACGCCAGTTCCCCCGGCCACCCTGGTAACTGGCGGCGGCTTCTGCGTGGCCCTGAGCGAGCAGGGTAGCCTACTCACCCAGCCTTGCGATCAGAGCCCCAGCCAGCTGTTCACCTGGGATGCGGGGGCCTTGCAGCTGGCGCAGGGTTGCCTGATCGCCAGGGGGGATGACGGCCTCGCAGTGGGAGAGTGTCAGGACGACAGCCGTCAATGGCAGTGGCAGGGGGATAGACTGTTCAACCGGCAGGTTTCACTGTGTCTGGATGTGGCTGGTCGCCGCCACAGAGCCGCCGTGCCGCTACGACTGGCCGAGTGCTACGGTGGCGCCAATCAGAGCTTCACCTGGACGCCGACCGGCAGCCTGCTGGATCGCCTAGGCCTGCCTGGCCTCAGCGGATGAGACTCCTGACTGGGGTCACGCTGGGTGGCGTAGGGGCGCTATCGCAGGGGCACTGGTCGGCGGTGCATCGGTGAGGTGTCGGGCTATGGCTGGGTCGCACCCTGGATCGCCAGATCTCCCGGCAATACTTGGTGCAAGGAGTGCAACCACAGCTTCAAGCGATGAGGGCGCTCGCGCACCATAGCGTCGTGGCGATCCCGGGGAGATCGCCACGATGGCGGGGATCAGGCCGCGCCAGTCTGATTGATGGCGAACAGCTGCTCCAGATAGACGGCGACACCATCCTCATCGGAGCTCAGGGTCTGCTCGTGCTCGGCGAGGGCCAGCTTGAGGCGGTCATGGGCGTTACCCATCACCACACCGCGGCCCACCATGCTCAGCATCTCGAAGTCGTTCATGCCATCACCGAAGGCGACCGCCTGAGACATCTCAAGCCCATGCTGCTCCAGCACGGCGCGCACGGCATTGCCCTTGTGTACCCCGGCGTGCATCACCTCGAGGCAATCCGGCAGGGAGAAGGTGACGTTGATCCGATCACCATAACGCTGGTTGAGCTCTGCCTCTATCTGCAGCAGCTTCTCGTGTTCGCCGATGTAGAACACCTTGTTGATCTTGTCCAGCGGATGGCTGGCGAGATCGGTCAGGCGATAGCTGAAGCCGGAGTCGTGATGGAACTGCAGCAGCCAGGGCATCTCCTCTTCCACCAGCCACTCGTCGCCGTAGTAGACGTTGATGTGGATGGAGGGGTCGCGATCCAGCGCGATCAGTTCGGCCGCCACCGTGCTCGGCAGTGCCTGGTTGAAGACGAGAGTATCCTGCTTGTCGTGCACCACGGCGCCGTTGGAGGTGATGAGGTAGATATCCAGCCCCAGGGCATCGCGGATGCTGCGCACATCCACATGGTGACGGCCGGTGGCCACCACGAACTTGATCCCCTGATCCACCAGACGGTGCAGGGTATCCCGGGTGCGGGGGGAGATCTGGTGCTGCCCGTTGAGCAGGGTACCATCGAGATCAGACACAACTACCTTGAACATCATTACCTCGGCATCAGTGGAACGCCGGGGCAGTGTACCCCAGCGTCTTGCGTCACCCCATTTATTTAGGGATCCAAAAAATAACCAGTCCCGGGGTCTGTTGCCGTGCCGGAACAGGCCGCGCCTGGGTGGCAGGTGACGCCATTTTGGACACGGGACGCTGGCCACTCCCCTGGCAAGTCATGCAACTGGCCACTAGAAGCGGGCGAAGAAGTCCAGGGTCGCCGTCAGGGCAGCCAGACGTTGTGCATCGGCCTCGATAAACAGCTCGTGCCAGCCCCCCTCGATCCGCAGCGGCTTGCCCCCTTCACAACTTGCCCTGGTGCAGAACTCGTCCTGGGCCGCATTGTCCACAATGCCGTCATCCCCCGCCTGGATCAGCAGCAGCGGCGTCTTGATCCTGTCTGCCTCCGCGATGGCTGCATCCCCGGCCTTGATACCCTCGCGGATCCAGTGGGCCGTCACTCCCCCCAGCTTGATCTGCGGGCGCTGCTCATAGAGCTGGCGGAATGCCTGGTAGCGGGGCTCGCTGTGGCTCAGGCCGTTGTCGGCGAATTCATGGGAGACATAGCCGGTCTGGCCCGGGCCATAGGGGGGCTCGCCCCACCAGCTGCCGACCGTATCCATGGTGGCCGCCAGCCCCAGGGCCAGCCACTTGGGCAGGCCGCCGAGGTTGATGCCCATCATAGGGGAGGAGAGCACGGCCGCCTTGATGTCGTCCGGCCAGCGCTCCAGATAACGGGCCGAGATGGCGCCGCCCATGGAGTGGGCCAGCAGGAACAGCTTGGCGGGCTTGTCCGCCAGTATGACGTCGTCATGGAACTGCTTCAGGTCCAGCACATAGTCGTCGAAGTCGGCGACATAGCCCTTCTCCTTGTCGGCCAGCAGGCGATCCGACAGCCCCTGGCCGCGGTGGTCGATGAGGTAGAGGCTGTAGCCCTGACGCCACAGATCCCAGGCCAGCTCCTGATACTTGAGGTAGCTCTCGACCCGGCCGTTGACGAGCAGTATGGCTCTGTCCACCTTGGCCTGGCGCAGGGCGGCATAGCGGATGGTCACCCCGTCCTTGCCCTTGAACTCCCCTTCGACGGCATGGTCGCGCCAGAAGTCGGGCAGGGTCTGTTGATGGAGGGCGGGGACTTCGGCTTCCGTGGTCAGCTGATAGGGATTGGTCACGGCAAGGGCTCCGGCAGAAAACAGGGTGAGGGCCAGCAGGGCAGAAGATAACCGGTTCATGATGCGTACTCCTGTTGCCAATGCTGGTAGAGGGCTGGGATATCGCCCGAGCAAAGCAGGGGCATGGCCGCCTGCAGGCGGGGCAGGGGCCAGTTCCACCACTGCATGGCCTGCAGCATGGAGATCTGCTCATCGGTGAAGCGGCGACGGATCGGTTTGGCCGGGTTGCCGCCCACTATGGTGTAGGGTTCCACATTCCTGGTCACCACGGCGCGGGTGGCAATGACGGCGCCATCGCCTATGGTGATGCCGGGCATGATCATGGCTTCCGAGCCGATCCAGACATCGTTACCGACCCGGGTATCCCCCTTGCGCTGGAAGCCGCTGCGCACTCCCTCGCCAAAGATGCCCGGATCGAACGGGAAGGTGGATACCCAGTCAAGTCGGTGGCCCTGATTGCCGGCCAGCAGGAAGGTGGCGCCCGAACCGATGGAGCAGAACTTGCCGATGGTCAGGCGATCCACTTCGCCCCAGATGCCGCTCTCCCAGGTATCCCGGGTCGAGCCGTCACCCAGCAGATAGCGCACGCAGTGATCCTCGAACGGTTTGCCATGGTAGTAGCCGGAATAGTAGCTGTAGTCGCCTGCCTCTATATTGGGGTTGCCGAGATGATCCCGTATGACCCGGGATTCCAGCCAGCTACCGAAGGGATTCTCCATCACTCCTCCTGCCACGCTTGATCTTCCTGCTGGGCGGCCCAACCCTTGCGAGTCAGTTGCATCTGCTGCCACCACTGCTCGTCCGCCAGGATCTCACCGGCCGGGCCGAGCTGGGGATAGGGCATCTCTTTCTCTTTGCAGAGCTGGGCATAGATGGGGTAGCCCCCCTCGAACAGTATGCTGTTCTGCTCTTCCGGCTCGAGCGGGCAGCCGCGCTGGTAGCAGCCGGCCAGCTCGCGCTGGCGCTGGGCTTCGTACAGGATGGCGGCGGCGGCCACCGAGACGTTGAGGGATTGCACCATGCCCACCATGGGGATGACGATATGGTGATCGGCCAGGGCCAGCGCCTCTTCGCCGATGCCGTGCTTCTCCTGGCCCACCAGGATGGCAGTCGGTTTGGTGTAGTCGATGGCGCGAAAATCCACCGAGCTCTCCGAGAGGTGGGTCGCCAGGATCTGCATGCCGGAGGCTTTCAGTTCGGCCACTGCACTGCCGATGTCCGAGTGCAGCTTCACGTCCACCCAGTTCTGGCTGCCGCGGGCGGTACCCTTGCGCTTGTGGATCCAGGTCTTGGGCCAGACGGCGTGCACCCGGTGAATGCCGATGGCATCGGCGGTGCGCACTATGGCGGCCAGGTTGTGAGGCTTGTGAACCTCTTCCATGCAGACAGTGAGATCGAGCTGGCGCATGGCCAGCATGTCGGAGATGCGTTTGAAGCGTTCGGGGGTCATGGTTTGTCTCTATAAAGCATCAGGCGGCTTGCGCCGCCTGTGTGATCAGTTCTTCTGCCGGCTCACCCTGAGCACATTGGGCATAACCCGGATCTTGCGCATTATGTTGGCAAGGTGGATGCGGCTCTTGGTGGTGATGAGCAGGGTGACCAGATAGACCCGGCCGTCCTTCTCCTCTGTGCTGATGGCGTGGATGTTGGCGCCGGTGGCGGCAATCACGTTGGCCAGCTCCGCCAGGGCGCCCTGGTGGTTGACGATCTCGATGCTTATGCCGGTGCGGAACTCCTGCTCCTGCTCCTTGTCCACCTCCCACTGCACCGGCAGGTACTTGTCCGGCTCGCGGCTGTAGCCCTTGATGTTGCGGCAGGACTCCTGGTGAATGACCAGTCCCTTGCCCGGGCTGATGTGGGCGATGATGGCATCCCCCGGGATCGGGCGACAGCAGTTCGCGAAGGTGACCAGCATGCCGTCAGCACCCTTGATGGGCATCTTCTTGCTGCTGGATTTCGGTTGTTCTTCCGGCGGCAACTCGTCACCCAGCATGCGGCGGGCCACCATGACGCTCATGGCATTGCCAAGGCCCACGTCGGCCAGCAGGCCCTGCAGGTTCTCGTGCTTGGTGTCTGCCAGTACCTGCTTGATGCGCGGCTCGGGGATGTCTTCGATGTTCTTGGCGCCCAGCGCATGGTTGAGCAGGCGACGGCCCAGCACCACCGACTCTTCGGTGCGCAGGTTCTTGAGGAACTGGCGGATCTTGGAGCGTGCCTTGGTGGTCACTACGAAGTTGAGCCAGGCCGCGTTGGGGCGGGCGCCCGGCGCCGTGATGATCTCCACCGTCTGACCCGAATGCAGCGGACTGCTGAGCGGATAGGGGTGGCGGTCGACCCGGGAGCCGACGCAGGCGTGACCGATATCGGTGTGCACCGTGTAGGCGAAATCCACCGGGGTGGCGCCGGCGGGCAGCTCCATGATGCGGCCCTCCGGCGTGAAGACGTAGATCTCGTCCGGGAAGAGGTCGGTCTTGACCCCTTCGATGAATTCAAAGGAGCTGCCGGCGCTCTGCTGCAACTCCAGCAGGCTCTGCATCCAGCGCTGGGCGCGGATCTGGGCCGTGGTGCCCGAGCTGTCGCCATCCTGCTTGTAGGCCCAGTGGGCGGCGACCCCCTTGTCGGCCATCTGATCCATGAACTCGGTGCGGATCTGCACTTCCACCGGCACCCCGTGCGGCCCCACCAGCGAGGTGTGCAGGGACTGGTAGCCATTGCTCTTGGGAATGGCGATGTAGTCCTTGAAGCGGCCGGGGCGGGGCTTGTAGAGGCTGTGCATCTGCCCAAGCACCCGGTAGCAGGTATCTATGTCCTTCACCCTGACGCGGAAGGCGTAGATATCCATCACCTCATGGAACTGCAGCTCTTTCTTCTCCATCTTGTTGTAGATGGAGAACAGATTCTTCTCGCGACCGCTGACCTGGGCATCTATGCCGGCCTCGCGCAGGCGACCCTCAATCTCGCTCTCGATGGAGTCGATGATCTCGCGGCGATTGCCGCGGGCGCGGCGCACCGATTCCCGTAGTACCCGGGAACGCATGGGGTAGAGCGCCTCGAAGCCCAGCTCTTCCAGCTCGTTCTTCATGGTGTGAATGCCGAGGCGGTTGGCGATGGGGGCAAAGATTTCGAGGGTTTCACGGGCGATGCGGCGACGCTTGTCCGGCCGCAGTGAGCCCAGGGTACGCATATTGTGGGTGCGGTCGGCGAGCTTGATCAGGATGACCCGGATGTCCTGGGTCATGGCCATCACCATCTTGCGGAAGTTTTCGGCCTGGGCTTCCTTGCGATCGCGGAACTTCAGCTTGTCGAGCTTGGAGACGCCTGATACCAGCTCGGCGACGGCGCTGCCGAACAGCTCGGCGAGATCGTCCTTGGTGACCGGGGTATCTTCGATGACGTCGTGCAGCACGGCGGCCATCAGGGTTTCGTGATCGAGTCGCATGTCGCCGAGAATGCGGGCAACGGCAACCGGGTGGGTGATATAGGGCTCGCCGCTGGAACGCATCTGTCCCTGGTGAGCGTCACGGGCCACCACATAGGCTTGCCTGAGCTTCTCAACCTGCTCCGGAGGCAGGTAGGAACTGGCTATTTCTTTAAGGTTTTCAAATAAATACAAGACAGTCCCCGCAGCGGTGAAACGACAATCCGTGGAATTGAGGGTATGCCCTCGAGTTTGCGAGGTTTTCGAGCGGTTGTAAATGGGAAGAACAGTCGGCACCCGGGCGGGCGCCGACTATGAGAAATAACTGACTTAACCGCGGCCTTCGGCGATGGCAGCAACGGCAGCCAGCTCGGCGGCTTCCTGCTCTTGCTGCTCGTAGCGGTCCTGGGTATCCATCACCTGGTTGTTGACCAGACCCAGTTCGATCTCGCGCAGGGCGATCACGGTCGGCTTGTCGTTCTCTTCGTCGACCAGGGGATCTTTGCCTTGTACCGCGATTTGACGGGCGCGGCGTGCAGCGACCAGCACCAGGTCAAAACGGTTACCAACCTGTTTTACAGCATCTTCTACAGTAACGCGTGCCATGCAGGACTCCAGTGTTTGGGCTTTCTGTGTTTGAAAAAGCAGTGTTTAAAAATGACGCAAAAGTTTACTTGTTTTTGGCCTATTCTGCCAGTAGCTGTTGCAGCAAGTTTTGTTGGGCCTGCTGCTGCTGGCGCAATTCCAGCCGCTGGCACTCTATGATGGCCCTGAGCTGGAATAGCGCCTGCTCAAAGTCTTCGTTGATGATGACATAGTCATACTCGTCGTAGTGCACCATTTCGGCAATGGCTTTCTCCATCCGGCCCTTGATCACCTCGGCACTGTCCTGGCCTCGGCCAATCAGACGACGCTCCAGCTCTTCCCGGCTCGGGGGCAGGATGAAGATGGACTTGGTCGCCATCTGCTCGCGGATCTGGCGGGCACCCTGCCAGTCGATGTCGAGGAAGACGTCGATGCCCCGGGCCAGACAGGCCTCGATGGCTGCGCGGGAGGTGCCGTAGTAGTTGCCGAACACCTCTGCCCACTCCAGAAAATCGCCCCGCTCGATCAGCGCCTTGAACTCTTCCACCTGAACGAAGTGGTAGTGCACCCCGTGCTCTTCGCCGGGGCGAGTGGCGCGTGTGGTGTGGGAAACGGAGAGCTGCATCTTGCCGGCGTCGTTGTGCTGGGTCAGCAAGGCATTGAGCAGGCTGGACTTACCGGCCCCGCTCGGGGAGGAGATGATATAGAGAGTGCCTTGTTGCGCCATGTCTGTACCTTTAAGGGATGACCCGTGTTTTGGTTGTAGCAGAGGCTGCCGTCATGTGCCCGAAAGGGAGACAGTCGCTCGCAAAACGCGGGAAATTCTTGAGTCAGGAGGTTGTAAAGGCGGCGAATGTTAGCAGATGGGGGCGGATAAAAAAACGGCCGGAATCATATTCCAGCCGATCAAAGTATTCGTTGCTTGCTGCGGGAGCGTTACCCACATCGGCCGCTATTCTGCCCCCAGCGCTCGGCTTGGGCCATCAGATTATCCCTGCCTCAGGGCTCGGAATTTCCGAGTTGCCCCTCAGCCCGGCAGCTGGCGCTCGGCACAGAGCCGGTCGAAGGCGGCGATGACTCGTTCGCTGGTTATCTTTCCCATGGCGTCCGGATCCTTGAGGCGGGTACGCCAGTCGAGTGCCGCCAGCGGCTTGCCGGTCTCCTGCTCGATCAGTTCCTGATAGACGCTGACCGCGTGTTCGCGGCACAGATAGGGGCCGGTGCGATCCGGGTTGTGATGGGCGTAGAGGCCGATCACCGGGGTGCCCGCCAGGGTCGCCATGTGGGTGGGGCCGGTATCGGGGGCCAGCACCAGGCTAGCTTCCTTGATGAGTGCCAGCAGTTGCTTGAGGTTGGTCTGCCCCACCAGATCCACCGGTTTGCTCTGGCTCAGGTGCTGGATGTCGGCGGCCAGATCCCGCTCCAGCTTGGCCGGCCCGCCGCAGAGATAGACCTGAAACCCCTTGCTGGCGGCGTGATCCGCCAGGGCGGCATAGCCTTCGGCTGTCCAGTTCTTGAACGCCTTGCTGGCGGCGGCGCAGATGAGCAGGGTCGGTTTGCCGTCTATCTTCTCCTTGGCCCAGGCCTGGTGCCCGGCGCTGATGGGCAGTTGCCAGTCCGGGGTCAGATCCTGGATGCCAAGCTCCCTGGCGAAGGCGAGAAAGCCATCCAGCACATGGGGGGAGGCGGGGGAAGGCACTTGATGGTTGGTGAACAGCCACTGGCCGTCGTTGGCCCGCTCCTTGTCGAACCCGAGCCTGATCTTGGCCCTGATGCCCAGGGTGGCGATGCTGGCCCGCAGGGCAGCCTGCAGGTGGAGCAGGGCATCGAACCTGCGACCCTTGAGGGTCTGCCAGAGGTCGCGATAGCCACGCCAGCCCTTGCTCTTGTCGAAGGGGATCACCTCTACTCCGGGCAGATCGGCAAACAGGGTCGCCTCTATCTTGCCAGTGATCCAGGTGATGCGAGTCTCTGGCCAGGCTCGCTGGATGACGCGCACCAGCGCCAGCGCATGGCAGCAATCCCCGATGGCGGAGAGCCGCAGGATGCAGATAGAAGAGGGCGGCGTTTGGAACAGCGGCATGATGTGGCGCAATGGTGGCAAAATGGATGGATGGCATTATGCAAACTCCCTTGTGGATTGTAAAATTGCGCCAGCTGCCCGACCGGCACAGTCCCCATGACGGGATGCATTGCGCCCCACTATCGACCGGAATACTCATGATGCTGACACAGACCGCCCACAACCAGATCTGCTGGTATGCCGAAGGCGCCTTCCGCGACCCTTCCCCCGCGTTGTTCGATCCGGCCTGGTGGCAGACCCATCGGCAGGTGGTGGGCTCCGCCATAGGTCGCGGGGTGACCTGGTTCGTGAAGGATGAGTCACGCCACCTGGTGTTGCGCCACTATTATCGCGGCGGCATGGTGGGCAAGCTGGTGCGGGATCGCTTCTGGTTCGAAGGGGTGGAATCGAGCCGCGCCATGGCCGAATACCGTCTGCTGGCCCAGCTGAGCGAGCAGGGGCTGCCGGTGCCACGGCCATTCGCGGCCCGCATGGTCAAGCAGGGGCCCTTCTATCGCGCCGACATCCTGATCGAGCGCATTCGCGGTGCCAAGGATCTGGTGGCCCTGCTCAAGCAGGGGCCGCTCGCCGAGGAGGTGTGGCACAAGGTGGGTCAGACGGTACGCCGGCTGCACGAGGCCGGGGTCTATCACGCCGACCTCAACAGCCACAACCTGCTGCTCGACAAGGAGGGCAAGGTGTGGGTGATCGATTTTGACAAGGGGGCTATCCGCTCCCCCGGCAGCTGGCAGCAGGCCAATCTGGAGCGGCTGCAACGCTCCTTCAGCAAAGAGTCCCAGCTGCATACCAGCTTCCATTTCGTGCCAGAGAACTGGCAGGCCCTGATGGCGGGCTATCAAGGCAAGACGGGTTGATGGCGTTGCTGGGGCGGATGAAAGGGCACCAGGGAAAAGCGAGTTGACGCTGTTGCTCGGCGCAATCGCCAATGTTACTTATTGAGTGTTGCTGTCTGGGCAGACAGTCAGATCCGGTTTCGAGGCGCGTGATGGAAAGGTATGAGACTCCCGGGGTTGAGGTCATTACCCCGCTTGAGATGACGCTGAAGGCTGAAGCCATGGCGATGCTGGAGGCCGGGATCTGGACCTGGTCGGCCGAACAGGGCCTGAGGCGCGATCCCTCCTGCCTGCAACTGCTGGGGCTGGCGGGGAAGGAGCTGGATGACCTCGGCTGGCTGGCCCGGGTGCACCCGGATGACGGGCCCCGCCTGAGGGAGGCCATCGACGCCTGTCGGGAGGGGCGCAGCAGCGGGTTGCGGCTCGAGTACCGCATCCTGCACCATCAGGGTCACTACATCCGGCTGGAAGAGCGGGTGCGCCGTGACGAAGGGGGCCAGCTGCTGGGGGTGGTGCGCCATCTGGACGCGGCCATGCCCCAGCTGGACGATCGCCATGACACCGATCCCCTCACCGGGCTCGAGAGCCGCAGTCACTTCGAGTCGCTACTAGACGAGCGGCTGGCCAGCGAGAGCGGCAGCTTCTGCCTGCTGCAGTTCACCGTGGATCACCGCAGCAAGATATTGCAGCTGTTTGGCGAGGCCGCCTGTGACGCCATGCTGGCCAAGCTGGCCCGTATAGTGCGCCGCGAATTGCGGCGGGAAGATCCCTTCGCCCGCTGGGACGAGGACGGTTTCATCCTGATGCTGTCCCAGACAGATCGGCTGAGCGGCCTCGAGATTGCCGAACGGCTGCGTCTCGAGATTGCCGATGCCAGCCTGTTGCCCGAGCGGCCTGTGACCGTCAGCATCGGCCTGGTGCAGAGCCAGAACGCAGAGCAGCTCGATCACCTGCTGGCCCGGTTGGCCTCCTGCCACGGCCAGGCCAGGCGGGAACGCAACACTGTAGTTGGCTGATTTTTAGTCAGCGCTCATTCACCCGCTGACGCCTGTGAGCCAAAAGAAACCTGCACCCTTAGGCCTGGCGGTCGGCTGTTTTTCAGTCAGAGTTCGCTCACCCGCTGACGCCTGTGGGTCAAAGGAGGCCTGCATCGGCAGGCCTGGCGGTTCGTCACTCCGTGCTACGCGCCGGCTGGCGCTGGCAGACCCAGAGGGAGGCCAGCATCAGCAGGGCGCCGAGGCTGAGCCTGAACAGATCCGTATCCTTGCCCCAGAGCACCAGATTGACCAGCAGACCGGCCGGGATCAGGGCGTTGTTCATGATGGCCAGCACGCCGCTGCTGACCAGGGTGGCACCCTTGTTCCACAGGAAGTAGCCGAGCCCGGATGCCCCCACTCCCAGCCAGAGCAGTATGCCCCACTGCAATCCGCTCGTCGGGTATTGCGGTTGGCCCAGCAGCCACCAGGCGGGCAGGGCGATCATCAGGGCCCCCAGATAGAAGCAGCCGAACACTGCCAGCTGGGGCGGTTGCTGCGCCTCTCGCGCCAGCAGCACCTTGTAGCCGACCTGTCCGATGGCGAAGCAGAGGTTGGCCCCCTGCACCACCAGGAATCCCATCACATAGCTTTCGGTCAGGCCATCGAAGCGGATGACGGCCGCTCCCAGCACGGCGAGCAGGGCCCCCCACAGGTAGGCAGGCTTGAATTTGGACTCCAGCAGATCGTGGAGCAGGGTGACGTAGATGGGGGTGAAGATGGTGAACACCAGCACCTCCGGCACCGTCAGCAGCAGGAAGGAGTGGTAATAGAAGAGATACATGATGCCGAGCTGGGTGGCGCCGAGCGCCATCAGCTTGACGACCAGATCGGGTCTCAGCCAGCGGCGGCGCAGGAAGGGCAGGAACACCAGGCTGGCGAGGGCGATGCGGGTCAGCACGGAGAAGTAGGCATCCACCTGGCCGGCGAGGTAGACCCCGATCAGGCTGAAGGAGAAGGACCAGAGCAGGGTGACCCCTATCAAGTAGTTCATGTGATTGAATTGTCGTCAGTTGTCAATTTGGAGGGCGCTATGATGGCCGAGTTGGAAGGCGCGATCCAGCGTTTATGGGAGCAGTTGCCACAGATCGGCGCTTTTGCCTTCGAGGCGAGCAACGGGGCGGGTTCCGCGACCGACTGGAACGGCCGTGGGGAGGGGGAAGTGAGGGTGACCGATCATCGGGGTGGCTGGCTCTTTACGGAGCAGGGGCGCTATACCACGCCCCATGGCCGGGTGCTCAGCATGCACAACAGCTTCTGGTGGCAGCGCGGCGAGCGGGGGATCAGCCTCTCTCATCTGCGTCACCAGGCGCCGGTGCTGCTGTTCGAGCTGCAGCCTCAGGGGGACGGGCGCTGGCTCACCGCCGAGGCGCACCTGTGCGGTCAGGATCACTACAGCGCCGAGCTGACGCAGACCACGAGCGGTTTTCTGCTGGGTTGGGAGATCAGGGGCCCACGCAAGAACGAGCGGCTCAGCTACCGCTACTGGTCGGAGGGTGGGAAACCGGCATAAAAAAACCGGCGCAGAGCGCCGGTAGCGGGGACAAATCGGAGGTTTTTTTAAAAACGGTCCCAAAAACAGGAGAGATACACTCTCGTCACACATTCAGAGATGGCATTCAGGCATTCAGGGCATAGCTCAGCATGGCTTGCAGCTTGCTGTCGAAGAACCAGGGCAGGGTCAGCATCAGCAGGCCGATCAGTCCGGCCAGCCGGTGGCGATACTGCCAGCCGGCTATCAGTACCAGACCGCCGCACAGGGTGGTCAGGATGCCTGACATAGGCTGGCCTCCCGACGGGCACGACGCTGCTGTGCCCACTGGTTCAGGGCGACCGAGCCCAGGATCAGGGCCAATGCCACGGCCGTGGTGGAGTGCACCTGCTCGCCGAGGAAGAGGGCACCCAGCATGACGCCGAACAGCGGCACCAGGTAGTTGCTGAAGGAGGCGAAGGTCGGTCCCGCCTTCTGGATCAGCGCCATGTAGAGGAAGTAGACCAGGCCGGTACAGAAGACCCCCAGCACGGCCACGGCGCCTATGGCCTGCGAGCTCGGCAGGGTGAGGGCGCTCAGATCGGTGACGAAGGGCGCGGCCAGCAGCAGCTGTATGGCTGACGAGATCAGTATGTTGCGGGCCACCACCACGGGGTGGTCCTTGGCGAAGCGCTTGATCATCAGCAGGCCGATGGCGAAGCAGCTGGCGCCGAACAGTATGGCCATGGCGCCGAGCAGACCGGCGTTCATGCCGTTGGCCAGCTTGGGCCAGAACAGCACCAGCACGCCGACGAAGCCGATGGCCACGGAGAGCAGACCACCCTTGGTGATTCTTTCACCAGAAATAAACAGGGGCGCAGCCAGAATGGTCACAAAGGGGATACAACCCATGACCACGGCGGCGATGGCGCTGTCCACATACTGCTGACCCCAGGCCACCATGATGAAGGGGATGGTGGCATCGAGCAGGGCGATCAGCATATAGGTACGCCAGGGGGTGTGCTCGCTCTTGAGGCGCATGAACAGGCAGAGCAGACCCAGGGTCAGGCTGCCGCACAGGGCGCGACCGGCTGCCACCATGATGGGGGGCAGTTCGGTAACGGCCTGATGCATGAAAATGAACTGGGAGCCCCACAACAGGCCTATCGCCAGCAATAACAGATAGCTACGCATGTTAATCTCCGTGTAATTCGCCCGCGCATTCTATGCAATCTGCTACTATGCCAAAAATGAATTGTCGTCATTCAACTATGGCCAGTATCGATGGAACTCCCCCTTTCCCGCCTCGACCTCAACCTGCTCAATGTGTTCGACATGCTGATGCAGGAGCGCAACGTTACCCGGGCAGCGGAGCGGCTCCACCTCTCCCAGTCCACCGTCAGCCACGCGCTGGGACGATTGCGCCAGGCGCTGGATGATCCCCTCTTCGTCATGAGCCGACGGGAGATGATGCCGACCGAGCGGGCCAAGGCACTGGCCGGGCCGGTGCGCCAGGCGCTGGCCATGCTGGAGCAGGGCTTGCGTCAGGCCAAGGGATTCGATCCCGCCAGCGCCCAGCGGGTGTTTCGCATCGCCACCCCGGGCTCTGTGGAGCACGGCCTGGTGCCGACCCTGGTGGAGCGCATGGTCCAGCAGGCGCCCCATTGCCGGCTGGAGGTGTGCGAGCTGGCGGACAGCGACTACGAGCGAGAGCTGGAGAAGGGGGAGCTGGATCTGGTGATCGGCTTTGCCGGCGCCAACCACCTGTCGCCCCGCTTGTGGCGCGAGGAGTGGTTCAGCAATCCCCTGGTCTGCCTGTCGCCGCTCGGCAGCGCACTGCCCGATGAGCTGGGGCCGGACGAGCTGGTCAGCCGCCCCCACATCCACACCTCCAGTTGGGGGCACAGCCAGGCCATGGTAGATCTCTGGCTGGCCCGCTTCGGGGTGGCGCGGGAGCTGGGGGTCAGGTTGCCGAGCTTCATGGCGGTGCCACAGCTGATGGCGACCGGCCGCTATCTGGTGGTGGTGCCCGAGATGATAGGGCGCCACTTCTGCCGCCACTATCCGCTGCGGCTGCATCAGCTGGAGCCCGCCATCCCCATCGTCTACCTGATGGCGGGCCACCCACTCAGCGCCCACGACGAGGCCATCCGCTGGTTCAAGGGGCTGCTGCACCGGCTCGCCTTCGAGCGTTACGGTGCAGATGCGCTGGGTGCGCCGACTCAGCGCAACCCGGCGAAGTAATCCAGTCCCATGGCGCTTTTTACCTCCGCCAGCACCTCGTCGGTGAGGGCGCGGGCCTGCAAGGTACCCTGCTGCAACAGCTGCAGCAGCTGACGCTTGTCGGCGATGGCCGCCTGGCGCCGCTCCCGCATGGGGGCGAGCAGGGTCTGCAGGCAGTCGTTCAGCACCTGCTTGCAACGCATGTCGCCGAGGCCGCCGCGCTGGTAGTGGGCCTTCATCTCGGCCACCAGCGCCTTGTCCGGGTGGAAGGCATCCAGATAGGCGAACACGGTATTCCCCTCCACCTGACCCGGATCGCTCACCTTGAGGTGATTGGGGTCGGTGTACATGGCGAACACCGCCTGCTTGATCTCATCCCTCGACATGCCGAGCTCTATGGTGTTGCCGAGGGACTTGGACATCTTGGCCTTGCCGTCGATGCCGGGCAGGCGGCCGGTGTCGCTCAGGATCGGCTGGCACTCGGTCAGCACCTCCTTGCCCACCAGGGCATTGAAGCGGCGCACTATCTCGTTGGTCTGCTCCAGCATGGGTAGCTGATCCTCGCCGACCGGCACATGGGTGGCGCGAAAGGCGGTGATGTCGGCGGCCTGGCTGACCGGGTAGACCAGAAAGCCAGCAGGCAGGCTGCGCTCGAACCCTTTTTGTTGGATCTCCGCCTTGACGGTGGGGTTGCGCTCCAGCCGGGCGACGCTGACCAGGTTGAGGTAGTAGGTGGTGAGCTCGGCGAGGGCGGGCAGGGCACTCTGCAGGCAGAAGGTGGTCTTGGCCGGGTCCAGGCCTGCGGCCAGGTAGTCGGCCATCACCTCCAGCACGTGATCTGTCACCTTGGCCGGGTTGTGGCCGTTGTCGGTCAGCGCCTGCAGATCGGCGATCATCACGAATTGACGGTAATGGTGCTGGGCCTCGACGCGCTGGCGCAGGGAGCCGACGTAGTGGCCTATGTGCAGTTTGCCGGTGGGGCGATCGCCGGTCAGGATAATGGGGTTGTGCATGTCACTCTCTCCAGTGGGGTGGGCCGGGAGGCGACAAAGGGATGAAAACAATGACCGCCTCTCGGCGGTCACGGTGTTTTCTTTGGGAAAAAATACATAGAAAAGCAGTGCCGCCTGTTTATAAGCAGCACCACCAGTAATTGTGATTGACGATGGTCATGTTCATGGCAAATCAAGCTACGCCTGTTTGATCACTTCTGCAAGGGGACGACCAGCAGATCGCAGGGTACTGTATTCATCAGCTGACGGGCGCTGGAGGTGAGCAGGCTCCAGAAGCTCTGGCGATGGCCGCACACCAGCAGGTCTATCTGGTAATCCTTGACCGCCTGATTGACCCGCTCGCTCAGATCGCCGCAGATCACCAGCTTCTTCTCGATGGGGTAGTCCACCGAGGCGAGGAAGGCCTCCAGTTTCTCTTTCGCTTCGGCGATCACCTGATCCTGCACGTTGTCGATATCGATATCGATCATCTCGGTGTAGAGATCCTTGAGGTCCACGTCCACATGGATCACCGACAGCTTGGCGCCATTGGAACGGGCCCGGTCGACCGCCTTGTCGATCACCTTGCGGTTGTCTTCCGACAGGTCGATCGCCGCCAGTATGTGCTTGTAATAGGTTCCACTCATGGGAATTCTCCTCACTGATCCTGGGTTCACTATACCAATGTCCGCTGAAACTAAAACGGCGATGTCACCACAGTTTCAGGATTTGCATGGCAAGCCCGTACTCCCTGGTTGCCATTGCGGATAAAGAGTCGCACATATTTTGAACAGGAGTTTGAAGCCGATCACAGCCACTCTATTGCCCCGACCCAGGGAGGGGAATAGGATGTGCCCGTGCTTCGCAATGAACACAACACAACAAAAAGCATCTGAATAACGCTTTGGGGAGCCTTGTGCTCCCTCTTGTTTTTCTACCTTCCTTTCTCTGCTCCGACCCCCTTTATATCAAGGTAATCTGCTCCGTCATGGCTATGCTGTAGCCAATTCAAGCGGAGGTCTCTCATGATTATTCATCCTCAGATCCAGGGTTGCGTGGCCCGCAACTGCCATCCCATCGGCTGCCGCACCGCCGTGCAGCAGCAGATCGCCAGCGTCAAGGCGGCGGGCCCCTTCAACGGGCCCAGGCGAGTGCTGGTGCTGGGGGCCTCCTCCGGCTTCGGGCTGGCGTCGCGCATAGCGCTGACCTTCGGGGCCGGCGCCGATACCCTGGGCATCTCGTTCGAGCGCGGGCCTTCCGACAAGGGGCTCGGCAGCGCGGGCTGGTACAACAACATCTGGTTTCGCCAGGCGGCGGAGCAGGAGGGACGCATCGCCATCAACCTGATCGGCGATGCCTTCTCGGACGCCCTGCGCCAGCAGGCCATCGACTGCATCCGCCAGCAGCTGGGGCAGGTGGATCTGGTGGTCTACTCCCTGGCGAGCGGCCTCCGGGTGTTGCCGGATGGTCGCCAGGTGCGCTCGGTGCTCAAGACCACCGGCCAGCCCTTTAGCGGCTGGGGGCTGGATCTGGAGCAGGACACCCTGGTGCAGCAGTCATTGTCTCCCGCCACTCCTGAGGAGATCCGCGACACAGTCACAGTGATGGGGGGCGAGGATTGGCAGCTCTGGATGCAGGCGTTGCAGCAGGCCGATTGTCTGGCCCCAGGCGTGCAAACCGTGGCCTACTCCTACATTGGCCCTGAATCCACCTATCCCCTCTATAGAGACGGCACCATCGGTTATGCCAAGGAGCATCTGCACGCCACCGCCGAGACCATCAACCTGCAGCTGGCCGAGATTGGCGGTCACGCCTGGGTGTCGGTCTGCAAGGCGCTGGTGACCAAGGCGAGCGCCTATATTCCTGTGTTGCCGGTTTATCTGGGCCTGCTGATGGGGGTGATGAAGGAGCGGGGTGTGCACGAGGGCTGCATCGAGCAGATGCAGCGGCTGTTTGCCGCCAAGATGTACGGGCCCCATGGGGTGGTGGCCGACGGCAACCGCCTGATCCGGATGGATGACCACGAGCTGGATCCGGCCATTCAGGCCGCCGTCTCGGCGCTCTGGTCCAAGGTGACGCCAGACAACTTCCACGCCTTGGGGGACTTCGCCGGGCTGCGCCAGGACTTCATGGAGCTCAATGGCTTCGAGCTGCCGGGCGTCGACTATGGGGCGCCGGTGGATGTCGCCTCCCTGACCGAGCTGTTGCCCTGATCTGGGCGCTGGTGGTTCAGGCGACGTTGCAGGCTGGCTGGTTGGGGGCCGGAGCCAGTATGGTCTGATTGCGCCCCTGGCGCTTGGCCTGGTACATGGCCATGTCGGCCCTGTGGATCAGCTGGCTGAGGCTGTCATCGTCCGGTGAGCGCTCCGCCACCCCTATGCTGATGGTCATGTGGGGGGCGGCCAGGTAGGCGATCCGGTTTCTCAGCTGTTCGGCCAGCCGCCAGCAGGTGGCGCCGTCCTGCGTCATGGCCACCAGAAATTCCTCCCCTCCCCAACGCCCGACCTGTTGCAGGTCAGGTGCCCAGCTCTTCAGTTCCCGGGCCAGCTGCTGGATGGCCTGGTCCCCGGTCTGGTGGCCGTGCCTGTCGTTGATCTGCTTGAAGTGGTCGATGTCGATGATGAGCAGGGTCAGTGGCGCATCCAGCTGCCACTGCTGCGCCAATTGCTCCAGCAGGGCGCGGCGGTTCGGCAGCCCGGTCAGCTGATCGAAGGTGGCGAGCTTGTAGAGGTGGCGCGAGCTGCGGTGCAACCTGTGGGTGGTGAGCCCGAGCAGGATCAGGGCGCAGATCAGCAGGACGACCAGCATCAGCTGGTAGTAGCGGGCACTCTGCTGATACAGCAGTTGCTGGCGCTTGTTCTCGTTCTCCTGCTGCAACGCCAGGTTGCTGGCCTCGCTGCGGGCCAGGTCCATCTCGACCTGGAAGGCGGCGGCATGCTGGCTCAGGGTCTGGTTGAAGTGCTGCCTGTAGTGCTGCATGTAGCGGGTCATGACACCGTAAGCCTCGGGATAGCGTCCCAGATCTGCCAGCAGTCTGGCCTGCATCGCCTTGCCCTCTATGCTGACCGGGCCTGGCTGGGTCGTCAGCAGTTGCAAGGCCAGCTGGGTCTCCCCCCGTCCCTGCAGGGTTCTGGCCCGGATCTCGGTCAGGCGGGATGCGGCCTGGGGATAGCCCAGCCCCTCATAGATGGCCTGCGCCTCCTCCAGACTCTGCCAGGCCGAGTGCCAGTCTCGCTGCGCGTTGAACACCATGGCCCTGTAGCCTAGGACGATGGCGCGATAGTGGGGCGAGAGCCCGGGGGTGGCCAGCAGGGCATCGAGCAGTTCGCTCGCCCGGTCGGGGCGCCCCATGTCGATGTAGAGCCGCGCCATATTGGCCCGGATGATGGCCTGACTGTTGGGTTCGTTCAGTCGCACCATCTGCCCGAGGGCATCCTGATAGTAGGTCTCGGCCTCTTGGTGGAGGCTGAGATCGGCATAGAGGTTGCCAAGGGTCATCATCAGGCGGGCACACTGCAGGGTGGAGAGGGCGCTTCTGGGCCCTTTCTGCTTGAGCTGGAAGGCGGTCTTGAGCTCGGCGATCGCCTCCCTCATCTGTTGGGTACGGTAGAGGGCGAGGCCATTGAGGGCATGCCACTCGGACTCCTGCTGGACATGGCCCAGGATGGCCGGTCTGAGTTGGGTCAGCAGCTGGAGGGCCTGCTCGGGGGCCTCGGTATCCAGGGTCAGGGCAATCTGTTGCAATCTGAAGTCGAGCAGGCGCCGGCTCTCCTGCTGGGCACTGGCCAGCCCGCGGGCGCGGGCGTTGTCCAGCAGGGCCTGCTGGTAGCGTCCCAGTGCGGCCTGGGCAAGGGCTCTGGCGTGGAACAGCTCCATGTCCTGCTGCGGGCTGGCGTCGAGGCGCTGCAGATAGCCGACGGGATCCCGCGCCGCCTGCAATTCAGCCTCTTCCAGCAAGGAGGGAGTGGCCTGCAACTGGGTTATCCAGAGCAGCGCCAGTGCCATAATGAATCTCATTGAATCCTTTCCCCGACCACTGGCGCCATCATAATGGCTGACGCCACCTACACCATGTTTCTTTGCTTCTCTATAACCGTATGGGGGACAGGATGAGGCGAGTCCGGGTCACAACTGCGAGTGCTGACCGCCGTATCTGGTTGCGTCAGGATGCAACAGTGGCGACAATCGTGACCAAATCACAGTGGAGAATCATCATGTTGGCCAAAGCCATGATCGAGAAGTTGAACGAGCAGATTAATCTTGAATTCTATTCCTCCAATCTCTACCTGCAGATGAGCGCCTGGTGCGAGGACAAGGGCTTCGAAGGGGCTGCCACCTTCCTGCGCAAGCACGCCGCCGAGGAGCGCCAGCACATGGAGCGCCTGTTCACCTACGTGAGCGAGACCGGTGGCATGCCGCTGCTGGGGGCCATAGATGCGCCTCCCCACGAGTTCAACTCCCTGGGGGACATCTTCCGCACCACCCTGGAGCACGAGTACCACATCACCAAGTGCATCAACGGCCTGGCCCATGTGGCATTCACCACCCAGGACTACTCTACCTTCAACTTCCTGCAGTGGTACGTGGCCGAGCAGCACGAAGAGGAGAAGCTGTTCAAGAGCATCGTCGATCGTCTGTCGCTGGTGGGCGAAGATGGCAAAGGTCTCTACTTCATCGACAAGGAGCTGGCCGAGCTGGCCAAAGGCGCCCCTGCCAGCATCATGGACGGCAACGCCTGATAGTCGTGGACACTTAGTGTTCAGCCAGTACAATAACGGCCCCTTATGACTGGGGCCGTTTTTTTTGATACTGACGGGAAAGAAGCTGATTTCCAGCCGGGACAATAACGGTTCTCTACAACAGGGGCCGTTTTTCTTTTGATGGGTGCGTGATGATGAAGCAGTGTGATGTGGTGGTGATCGGGGCCGGGGCGGCCGGCTTGATGTGTGCGGCCCAGGCCGGTTATCGGGGGCGATCCGTGCTGCTGCTGGATAACGCCAAGAAGCCGGGCCGCAAGATCCTCATCAGCGGCGGCGGTCGCTGCAACTTCACCAACCATCAGGCCGGTCCCCACGCCTTCCTTTCCGGCAATCCGCACTTCTGCAAGTCGGCGCTGGCGCGCTACACCCAGCAGGACTTCATCGATCTGGTGGACAGGCACGGGGTGAATTATCACGAGAAGACCCTGGGCCAGCTGTTCTGTGACGAGAGCGCCAAGGAGATAGTCGAGGTGCTGCTCACCGAGTGTGACTGGGCCGGGGTGACCCTGCAGTGCCAGACCGAGATCCTCTCCGTCAGCAAGACCGAAGAGGGCTTCGTGCTGACCACCAGCCAGGGAGAGATCGCCTGCCAGTCGCTGGTGGTGGCCACCGGTGGCCTCTCCATGCCGAAACTCGGCGCCACCCCCTACGGCTTCAAGCTGGCGGAGCAGTTCGGCCTCAATGTGCTGCCCACCCGCGCCGGGTTGGTGCCCTTCACCCTGCATCAGGCCGAGAAAGAGGCGTTCGCCGATCTGGCGGGGGTCAGCCTGCCGGTGGCGGTGACCGCCGAGGATGGTACCCGCTTCAAGGAGGCCATGCTGTTTACCCATCGCGGTCTCTCGGGCCCCGCCATACTGCAGATCTCCTCTTTCTGGCTGGCGGGGGAGAAGATCCACATCAACCTGCTGCCCGAGCTGGATATAGCGGCTGCCCTCAAGGCCTGGGCGCTGGCGCACCCGGCCCAGGAGCTGAAAACAGTGCTGGGGCGCGAGTTGCCCAAGCGCTTCGTCGACAAGCTGGTGGAACTGGGGCAGCTCCATAGCAAGCCGATGCGCCAGTACAACGAACGGGAGCTGGAGGCGGTGGCCACCCTGCTGGGGGACTGGCAGATACTGCCGAACGGTACCGAAGGCTATCGCACCGCCGAGGTGACCCTGGGGGGGGTGGATACCAACGAGCTCTCCTCCAAGACCATGGAGGCGCGCAAGGTGCCCGGTCTCTACTTCGTCGGTGAGGTGGTGGACGTGACCGGCTGGCTCGGCGGCTACAACTTCCAGTGGGCCTGGTCATCGGGCTGGGTGGCGGGCCAGTACTGCTGACTCCCCTTGTTCTGCTCTACCTCAGACGCGGCCGCTCAGGCCGCGTTTTTTATGGGCTGTATCCCTTGCGGGGCATTCGCTATCCCTTTCTAAGGGTTGGCAAGAACGCGGTCAGCAGGCCGATCAGCGGCAGGTAGGCGCAGAGCTGGTACACGGTTTCTATGCTGGTCGCATCGGCCAGCTGGCCCAGCAGGGCGGCGCCTATGCCCCCCATGCCGAAGGCGAAGCCGAAGAAGAGGCCGGAGATGGTGCCGACCTTGCCGGGCACCAGCTCCTGGGCGTAGACCAGGATGGCGGAGAAGGCCGAGGCCAGGATGAGGCCGATAATGACCGAGAGTACCGAGGTCCAGAACAGGTCGACATGGGGCAACAGCAGGGTGAAGGGGGCGACGCCCAGAATGGAGATCCAGATCACCCGCTTGCGGCCGATGCGGTCACCGACAGGCCCACCGAGCACTGTGCCCGCTGCGACGGCGAACAGGAAGGCAAACAGATGGAACTGGGCGCTATCCAGCGACAGGTTGAACTTGTCCATCAGATAGAAGGTGTAATAGCTGCTCAGGCTGGTCATGTAGAAGAACTTGGAGAACATCAGCAGGCCCAGGATGGCCAGCGACCAGCCGATCTGGCGGCGGCTCAGGCCGCTGCCGGCATGGGCCTTCATCCGCTTGTGGAAGTTGGCCCCGTGATGGCTGGACCAGCGCCCGACCAGGCAGAGCACCATGACGCCCACCAGTGCGAACAGCGAGAACCAGGCCGCGCTGCCCTGGCCCTGCGGCACTATGATGAGTGCGGCGAGCAGCGGACCTATGGCCGAGCCGAGGTTGCCGCCGATCTGGAACAGGGATTGGGCCAAGCCCGGCTGGCTGCCGGCCGCCATGCGGGCGACCCGGGAGGATTCCGGGTGGAAGACGGACGAGCCCATGCCGATCAGCATGGCCGACAGCAGCACGGCGCCAAAGCTGCCCGCCTGTGACAGGGAGAGCAAGCCGATCAGGGTGAAGCCCATGCCGAGGGGCAGCGAATACGGCATGGGCCTGCGGTCTGTGTAGAGGCCGATCAGCGGCTGCAACAACGAGCCCGTGAACTGGTAAGTGAGGGTGATGAGCCCTATCTGGGTGAACGACAGGTCGAGCCCCAGTTTCAGCAACGGATAGATGGCCAGCAGCACCGACTGCATCATGTCGTTCAGCAGGTGCGAGAAGCTGATGGCGGCAATCACCGGATAAGTGGTGGTGTTCAGGGGGTCGGCCGAGGGCAGGGCGGCGATCGGCGTGTCGGTACTCAAGGTCTTGTCCATGGGTGAGGTATCTGCGGTTTCATACTCCCTCTACCATGCCTTATCCCGGTGCGTCTGGACATAACCAAAGTGGGTGAACGTCGGGGCTGCCCTCGATCGGCGTGCAAGCCGTTCATGCTGAAGGTGTGTGGATGGCAGGTCAGATCTTGTGCTTGGCGCGTGGCGGATTAGTATAGAAAGCCTGCCGCCGCTATCCGGCCCATCGCCCGCCATGGAGGGAACATGTTCGAAAGCCTGGGAGTCATCAACGTCTGGACCTATCTGGTGGGGCTCTTCTTCATCATCATAGCGCCGGGCCCCAACTCGATTTATGTGCTGCGCACCGCCGCAGTGCGGGGCATAGGACCTGGCTATCGCGCCGCCCTCGGGGTCTTCGTCGGCGATGCCATCCTCATCTTCTGCGCCTACCTGGGGATTGCCTCCCTGATCCGCACCACCCCCTTGCTGTTCACCCTGGTGCGCTACCTCGGCGCCATCTATCTGCTCTATCTGGGGGTGAAGATCCTCCATGCCAACTTCATTGCCAAGGGCGAAGGGCAGGAGTTCGCGGTGGAGCTGGGGGAGCGCTATTTCTCCAAGGCCCTCACCTTAAGCCTCACCAACCCCAAGGCGATCCTCTTCTACGTCTCCTTCTTCGTGCAGTTCATCGACTTCAGCTATGCCCACACCTGGATCTCCTATCTGGTGCTGGCCGGCATGCTGGAGGCCATGAGCTTCGTCTACCTCACTCTGCTGATCTTCGGTGGCACCCTGATGGCGCGCTTCTTTGCGCGCAAGGTGCGTCTCGCCAAGCTGGGCAACGGCCTGATCGGCCTCTTCTTCATGGGCTTCGCGGCACGGCTGGCGACTCTCTCCTCTTGATTTGCTCTGCAAGAGTTAGTTTCGGAGGAGAAGTAATCAATCGTGCAGTGTTTGGTGACCATTTTTAGACTCAAAAAAGCCGGGTGTTCCCGGCTTTTTCGTCAATCAAAGGCATAGAGTGTGCCACCCTTCGACAGCGCTAAAAATTGCCCTGCAGAGGGATATATTCCGGTAATATTACGAAGTTGACGCTGGGAGCCATTTTCTATATTCATTTGGTCACCCCAAGCGATCACCGTGCCATCATATTTAAGCGCGGCGAATGAGTTTAGCATGGGTGTCACGGATGCTATATTATGCCGGCTTATATCAAGCAGGTTGTCGTCATACTCATTACTGTAACCACCCCATGTGAACAAGTCACCGGCAGTATCAATTGCTGCAAAACCACTGTAATTACTGATTATGGACTTAATATTGGTCAGTGTTTTTATAGTTGCCTGCGATTGCTCATTTATAGCGTTGCCATAGCAGTGAGCCTGAGACACCGAACCATCGGACATTTGTAACATCATCATCCCTGTCCCGAAAGCAGTTACCACCTTTAAACTTCCCTTTCCATTAATATTGGCTGATGCGCCACCACAATCAATATATTCACTACTGATTGACAACCCATAATTATTACCACTCACAAGGCGGTCAACACTACTTACTTGGGACATTAAATGTTGCGTGTCATAGGGATACGTATATGCGACTCCCTCGCTATCTAGCACTGTGAAACCATAAATACCAACGGCGACATCAATGGCATTAACATCTTTTATGGAGAAACCGCTGCAGATATCATAACTCCATGCTGATATGGTCCCATCACCATGTAGAGCGACAACGCCATATGCTTGAGGGGATGAAGTGACTTTCTTTACATTGTTTAGATGAGACTGGCATTGGTAAGGAGGGACTTGTTCACTCCAAGTGACAATGGTCCCATTACTACGGAGTGCTACGAACCCTCCTTGCATTGCTTGTAAGTCGATAATGTCCGAAATAATTGTAGGGCCATTCAGACTATCGGTGTGGGTCAAAACTTCACCAGATGAAGTAAAGGCAGCAAAGCTACTAAAAGAAGAGGACAGTACTTTGATTAAATCATTACTCACTATACCTGTATTTACAATGTTATTTTGCTCTATTTTGAGCAAAGCATTGTCAGTACTTCGTATTGCGTAAGCAGAAGAGATATGGCTTCCCGGGAAAACTTTTTTTATATTCTCGACTAGTGTTACGGGTTCAGAAACTGCGGCGTGTAAGGATGTGGTGAGCAGCATACTTGTTGAGAGTAAAAAACTTGTTAAAGATAGCTTTTTCATTTCTGGATCATCCATGGTTAATGTGAGGTGTTATTTTTTATGAATCCCCCATAGTTACAACAGATGTTGTTGTGGGATTTTTCTGTTTTTATTTTTACGCTTGTTATTCGATCAGCATATCTAAAATGCTTATTAGGACTAACAATCTTTTCCTAAAGATACAAATTTATGTTGATAAATAATAATGTGCTGACTACCTAACTGACCAATTTTTCTATTGTGATAAATTTCCCCTGGTAATAAGTACTTACTCTCAGCATCATGGTCTGGTTGTTCACAACCTTGTTTGATCATGAACTCAAAATAAGTGTTGCCGGAGTTGCGAATAAAATGCTGGGTAGTATTCAGTTGATAGTTGAAATGAACCTGACGCGGGCGAACGACCAAGATGGACTGCAGTGCCAACTTCACCTCTACTGCACCACGGCGCAGTGTCTGGCCACCTTCATCAATCTGGGCAGCCGGTGACTCTGTGAAGGTGATGCGATAGTAACGTTCCAAGGCATCCGCCGGACCCTTGTAGTAGAACTTGACGTTCTGTGCATGTTTGGCATGTAGCGTGAAGCGCTTGGGGGCAAACAGCAGTTCACCCGGAATCGTGGGAACCGCCTGACCTGTGGCCGTGGGGTCACTGATCTTCTCCATCTGCACTTCGTACACCTTGGGCGAGGTACTGTTGTTGGTGACGGTGCGGGTGATGAAGTCTTCCTTCGGCGCCATGGCAATGGTCATGGCGCCTATGTCGATGGCCATGGCCTGTGAGGCCAAGGCGCCAGCCAGCAAAGGCCAAAGAATACGATACATGCTGTTCTCCGTTATCAGCGCCAGGTTCCCTTTATGGTAATGGTGCCGCTTTGCTCTACTTCACCTTCCCACATCTCCTTGCCAACGGTGCCTTGCACCATGGGGTCGGTCAGGTCGAACTCCAGCGCCAGTTTATAAAACCGGGTGATGCCTTTGCCGTTGACCGGATCGTTCCATTCCTGCGGTGGTTGGTTGTCCTGTATGCCCAATGTACGTATATCTACCGGGGTCCGATCGCAGCGAATGGCATGTCGTGAGGCCACACCATGGGTGGTCGAGTCGAATACCAGTCTGGCAGGAATGGGGACGGCCTGTTCGGGTGCAGATTGTCCGGCAGGATAAAAAGTGCAATATCCCTGATAAGGCGCACCCTTATCTTGTGAAACGAAAATCTCGAGCATGTCGGCACTGATGGGACCACTATCCGAGATATTGTAAGAAAAACTCAATATGTCTTTTCCTACATGGCCCTCCCTGTATGGATTGCTCACACCTTCTGAAGATAGAATAGAGACGCTGAAATCCCGTGGTTTGATGATTATTTCAGTCGTCCCACTAAATTCATAAAATCCGCTTTCCGGTGCTTTGATATTTCTCATGTTGAAGTTAATCATGTTTCTGGTCAGTTGCTCTTGAAGCCCCAGCCTAACCACCTGTTTGAAAAAATTGCTTGAGAGAAAAAGATAAATAGAAGATTGACCTCTAAGGTAACTTATATTGTAGTCAGCTCCCTTATATGCCCAATTGGTAAGATTCGTGCTCATTTGTACATCTGCACCCACAATAGCACTGTTGAGGACTGCGTTTTTAATATTGGTATAAACATATGGGTCTGAGAGCGACTGACTACCATCCTGAGTGAAATCGTAATCAAGAAAACGGCACAGAACACCATCTCGAGTGCCCAGTCGATAATTTTCACAGCCTTGAGAACCGGGTAGCACATATGGCATGCCATTACTATCGACAATGACTTCACTGATAGCATTGGTCTGTATGAAACGCAGGTGCCCGGCTTTTTTATGTCGCGTTTTTTTTACATACCAGGTTCCGCTATCTTGATTGATACAGCGATCCCCTACCGCAGCATTATATGTCTTGGTAGTCATGCATAGATTCATTTCTCTATTCAATGTAGTACCCGCTGGCATGGTACGAAGGTAATCAAAGAAGCTGGAGCTTAATTTTGCATGGGCATATCCAGTGGCCGCCTTCATTAATCCGAAAAAACCAGTCTCATTTACTACTGCCGGCTTGTTGATCGCCTCTGCGGTCTGCGGGTCACAGCCAGCCCAGCTCTTGATACAACGCTGGTTGACATAAGGGTGATGAATAGGGCCACTTTCCCACATATCGATATTATAGTTTGTGACAGTGTAGTTATGGCCATTATCCGCATATGCCAAGCTGACCTGCCTGGAATCGGATGTCCAAGAATTGCCGCCCGATAGACGCGGGTCCAAATAATCGGTTGGTGTGATAAATAAGTTATGGTCTTCCTGGTTTTCAATAAACAGGAAATGGCGCAGATCTGCATCGGCCAAATTATATTTGATGACAGCCGTACTGCCCTGCTGAGCCCAGCCAGCGCCAAGCGCAATGACCAATAGCAATCTGTGAGTGATGTTCATGATCAATACTCCCTAACCATGGCGTAGGTGGGCAGCCCCTGGCAGGTCACGCTCCCGACCCAGACTGCGCCCGTGTGTTTTTCAAGATCCAGCTCGGCTTCACAGAAATCATTTCCCTGGCGGAAGGTCAGCATGGGATTGGCTTTATCCACATCCAGAGAAAACTCGCCGGTTTCGTTGGTGACAGCGGTGCCGATATGGTTGTCAATGCGGGCGTTGGCCAGCAGTGACCCATCCTCTGCTTTGAGTACGCCGAAGACAGTGACCATCTCCTTGATGCTGCTGCCGGCATCCAGAGTGGCGACGTTGCCGGGAAAGAGGGTGTAGCGCTGCCTGCCGGTATTGATGTCGTAGCTGTCTTTGCCCGTCTTGCTGTTTAGCAGCTCAACTTCGTACTCCTGATAGGGAGAGAGCGCGAGGAATGCCTGTTCCCCTTGCAGGGGATAGTCTTGCCCATTCACCTTGGCGATCATCTGCCCTTCACGGTTGATCCCGGTATTGATGATTAAACCGGCACCTGAGGTGCTCCTGCCCGATGCAATAACATCACTCTCCGTGGTGATCAGAGCGCCCCGTGCAATGAGGTTGCCATTCATGTCCCCACCATGGCCACGGCCGAGCGTCATTGAGCCACCTATGGCCCTGTGCTCGAAGCCCAGGGTGCCGGAGAGCGCCATATTGTGTTCATCGCTACCGTGCACCATGCGCGAGGCGTTGAACGTCGCCAGATTGATGACGCCATCCATGCGCTTCTGGTAGCCGAGGTTGGCCGTTGTCTGACCCTGCTCATTGCTGCTCATGCCGAAACTGAACAGGTTGTCGAATGGAATCGAGTAATCCAGCGTGATGCTCTTGTTGCTGAAGCCATTGAGAGTGCCACTGTCACTCTGCAGGCTGGCGCGCATCGACAGGTTGCCGTAGCGACCAGCATAAAGGTGCTGGTAGTAGTCCACATAGCTGCGGTCGCTGCTCATCTGGCGGTCGTGCATGGTGTTGAATGTCAGCTGGCCAAGGCCGCCGATCCAGCCACCCATATTGAGCGTGATGCCGGCGGAGTAGAGTTCGGCCTCGCCCACCGTCAAGGCGTTCCCAGCCTCCAGTTTTTCCTGGCTGACCCACAAGGAGGCATTGTCATGGACCTGCAGGGAGAGACTGGAAGCAAGTCGCCACGAATGGTCGGAGGCCAGCATGCCTTGCAGCTGGGTGCCGAGGCGCTCCGTTGGTTGCCAACTTGCTCGTGCTTCGCCCACAGCCGCCTCCTTGAAGGCGTAGGCTGTGGTGGCCAATTCAAGGGTGTCCAGCGAACGCGCGAGCGACAGGCCCAGCAGGGGAGAATCGCCGTTGTTCTGGGTCGCTTCCATCATGCCTCCCCACCATTGCCATCCCCACTCCCGGGTAAAACCCTGGTTGCCGCCCAGCTTGGTCACACGCTGGGTGGTGGTGCTGGTCAGACGCCCATCGACATAGACTTCGACCGTGACGTTGTAGACCCCGTTGGGGAACGAAGAGGTATCGAGGTTCTGGTTGCCGATGGGCAGGTTTTGCAGGCCAATCAGGCGCTCATCGCGGTATACCCTGGCTTCGCCATTGGCAGGCATGAAGACTTGTACCGGCGTGGTTGACTCGTTGGTTGCCTGTTTGCGAGATTGCGCCTGGTTGCCATACGATGCCCCGTAAATACGACCCGTGGTCAGGCCCGTCACCACTCCCAGCGTCTGCAAGTCCCAGGTGGACACCATACCAGCCGCCATCCGGCGATCATCTAGGTCCCGCTCGTACATGGCGCGGTAGATATCCCCGCTCTGTTCCGGTTGACCCAGGTTGTAAAGGGAGGCGTCCATGGCCACATGATGGGCACCCAGACCGACGGTGCTGTCCAGTTGCAGGAAGTTGGAGTCGCTGTGACCGCTTTGCTGGTTGTTGATAAAGGAGTAGCCCAGGTTGTAGCGATGCACGCCTGTCAAGGTATCGACTGTCGGGGTCAGCGCCACGCTGTTGTCTGGCTGTTTGACCTGGCCAAATGCTTCCCGTGAAACCCGGATCGTCAGCAGCATGGCGACCAGGTCCAGCTGCATGGTCGCATTGGTATCGATCTGCAAGCTGCCTTCAGCAGAAAAGGTGCGCTTCTGCTGACTGGAGAGCATGGCGGTGAGTGTGTCATTCAGCACACCTTGTTGCTGTCCGGCACTGAAATCAATGTGCAGTAAATGCAGCCTGCCGTCTTGAAGCAACAGGGTTGCATTGCCGATAGAATCTTCGGTCTGGGTGTCGATCCTGTTGCTCTCATCCGTGTATTGCAGGCGTACTGGCACCGCCAGCCCATCTTCCAGCGCGCTGGCAAAGCTGGCAGGAATGATGACGTTGGCGATCCTGAGGGGAGAGGTGCTGGCAGAGACTGACATCGCAATCAGCCATAAGAGTGGCAACAGGCAGGCTTTTTTCAACATATCAGGCACCATGGCTCCAGATTTCGGCAATGGGACACCGCCACCCGACGGGATGGTGAAGGCAGTACCAGCACAAAGGTTATTTGACGACGACGAATTCCTGACCCAACCAGAGGCCTAAATGGCTCTTTTTGTCACTCATGTTGACCTGCTTGAATTTGCGTTGCTTGCCCGGCAGGTCGTAGTAGGTTTCCTTGCACAACTCCTGGCTTTTCAGGCAGGGTCCATACGCAACTGTGCGGTAAGAGGCATTACCCTTGTTGGTCAGGGTGTCGCCCTTCAGGTCGTAGGCAAATTGCTGCTGGCGCGGCGTGACCACCAGAATGGTGCCTATCTGGGCTGAGGTGGTGGCCACAGCCTGTCTGCGTTCGTTGCGCTGATCGTCTACGGAGAGTGCCGTGTCCAGCCAGCGGATGCGGTAGTAACGCTCCTTGCCATCCTGCGGGCCCTTGTAAAAGAACCTCACGTTGTTCTTGGCGTTGGCGGGCAGCATCAGTCGGCTGGGTGACAGCATCAGTTCACCGTCGACCTCCATCGACATCTCCTGTCCACCCTCTTCCGGAGAGGAGATACGCGTTACGGTGACTGTGACCAATCGGGCCTGATCGCTGTCATTTTCGATTTGCTTGGCTACTTCCTGGCTGCCCGCATCGATGAAGGTGGTCACGGCGCCGACATTGATTGCCTGGCTGAGACCAGGAATGAGCAGCAGCCATGGCACTAGTACTTTCAGGTTCATGATATTTCCCGGGATTGAAAAGGGCCCCGCGGGGCCCTGAATGGTGTGCGGTGGATGGGTCAGACCCAGTTAGCAACGAATTCGACGTTGACTTCACCACTCCACAGACCGTCTGGCAGGGCATCAAAGGTGGTGGTGCTGCCACCGGTGGTTGCGCTCTCGATGTTGAAGGTGAAAGAGCCCTGTGCAGTGGTGCGCTGAGAGTCGTCCTTGAACCCATTGGCGATGGGGGAGAGGTTGCCACCCGTGATGCCGGCCGCCGTATCGATCAGTGTGGTGTAGGCGGTGGTGCTGACCGGTGCGCCGCCCCACAGCACGCCCACATCGACGGTGGAGTCGCCGCCCAGGTGATTCAGGGTGCCGTTCAGCTTCTTCGCCTTCAGGGTGAAGGAGGTCGCGCTGGCATCCCCCTTGATGGCGACATCAAACAGGCCATTGACGGTATTGAACCCCTTGATCCCTTCGGCATATTGGAAGGAGAGGCTGGAGAGCGGGGTGACTACCAGCTCAGAGGTGGTGTCCTTCTTGGCGGTGGCCTGCCAGGTTGCTACTGCGGACGCTTCAACGGCTGCCTGAGTGGCGGCGGCAAAGCCCAGGCCTGCAACTGTCAGTGCAATCAGAGTCTTTTTCATCTTGGTATTTCCTACACGTTTCCCGATAGGTGGCCATGGCCACCTGTTTGATTCATTGCACCACTGGTGCTTTCCTCTGCCGTCCCATCGGCCAATTTGACCAAGGGTTGCTGCCGGACACTGGAACATATGGTTCCGTTGTCCAGCTCATTTCTTCGCCGACTAAGATAGCGATCAGACCTGCCTGGATCGATCGAATGCTGTGTAGGAAAAATCCCAAAGAGTGATGGGCTGCAAACTTCAGAAGATTGTGGTTCTTGCTTCTTCTTCTGAGTGGGAACGGTTGTCATGTATTTGATTTATATGTTTTTTTCATTTTTTCCTCTGGCTTTTTCAGGGGGGATGAGAAATGACAGAGGAGAGTGAAGAGAGGGGGTGTAATCTGGCAATGGGAGAGATTCGTATGGATTGCACTAAATGTAATCGATTGATAAATAGATAAAAAATAAGGAGGCTATAATGAATATTCGCTTCTAAATACGCTGACTTATATTTTTGTAACATATTGTGAACAACAAGAGGCTGTATGGTGTAGCTGTTTGATTTGTAGTTAATATACTCTTCGGAAAGGACGAAAAAGAAGGCATGTATATGGCGAAGGTAGTGATAGTAGATGATCATCCTGCAATAAGAATGGCTGTAAATATGCTTCTGAAGCAGGATGGACATCTTATTTTAGCCGAGGTCGATAATGGTGTTGATGCGATCGCCATGACCAAAAACAATCGACCTGATATCGTCATTCTTGATATTGGAATTCCTCAGCTGGACGGTATTGAGGTGATTAAAAGACTCAAGCAACTGGATATGGGGGTCAAGATTTTGGTGTTGTCCGCACAATCTACCCACCATGTCATGGTGCGCTGCCTGCAAGCCGGTGCCGATGGTTTTTTGTCCAAGCTGGAGGATCTGTACTTATTGAAGGATGCAATTGTAAAAATAGAAAAGAAACAGCTCTATTTTCCTCGAGAGGTGATTGCAGGCGCCAGGCATGCCCATACGGTCGATGGTGAGGATCTGCTGTCCACTCTCTCTTCCCGCGAGTTGAGCGTGCTGCTTCAAATATGTCAGGGCCAGACTAACAAGCAGATTGCAGAAAGCATGTTGCTTAGTGAAAAGACAGTCAGCACTTACAAGACCCGGTTGATGAAAAAGCTCAATATAACCAACATCATCGACCTGATAAGTCTGGCCAGACGGCAGAAGTTGCTGTGATAGCGATGAAATCCCTGCTGCTCTTCCTCGTTCTGCTTTGTGCGTGGCCGTGCGCGGCCAATGCGCAGGAAGATCCACTGCTCCAGGTCTATTCGCGAGATGACGGGGAATATCTGGATGCCAGCCCCCTGCCATTGCATGGGGAAGAGTGGCGCTGGCTGCAGGAGCGCGAGCGGCTGATCATGGGGGTGCCAAGACCCGATAATCCCCCCATGGACATCACCCTGCGCGCCAATGCTTATGAGGGGGTGACGGCCGACATCGTTGGTATGCTGACCCATTTGCTGCACATCGAAATCATGGTGAAAGGATATCCCTCCCGAGCGGCGGCCATAGAGGCACTCAAGCGAGGGGAGATCGACCTGCTGAGTGCCTCAAATTCTTATGAGCAAGAGCAGCAACTTTTATTAACGGATAAATATATTGCGGATGACCCGGCCATCTATAAAAACATTCGAGTGAAAGAGCGAGAAATAAAGACGGTTGCCGTGCCGGAGTATTATCTGCCGTTTATGGACATCATGCGGTATTTGTCAGACTACAAAGTAAAAATATATCCCTCCCGTTATAGCGCACTCTCTGCGGTGGCATATGGCCAAGTGGATGCCGTCATGGTTGACATGATCTCCGGGAATTTTATTGTCAACAAGTTTTACCAGAACAGCGTTCAATTATTGAAGCCACTGTATATCGATACCGATGGTTTTGCCTTTGCGCTCAACCCCAAGGAGCGACGGCTCAAGAGAATAATAGATATAGCACTGCGAGAAATCCTCGAGGGCAAGCGGGCGGAAGTGGCCAAACGCTGGAATGGGGGGGGCTTGTCCATTGGTGCCAGCAAGGTCGGCTTGACCAGCGCGCAGTGGGAGTGGCTGGGCAAGCAGGAGAAAATCCGGATTGCGGTCAATAGCGGCGTGCCACCTCTCAGCTTTCTCGATGTCACTGGCACCATGCATGGGGTGGTCGCCGATCTGCTGCAGGTCATTCGGGCGAAGCTGGGGGTGGAGATCGAGGTCGTTCCGGTCAAGACGCCCGAGCAGATGACCCAGTTGCTGGATGGCGGCCAGGTGGATGCGGGTGTGCTGAGCCCGTCAGCGGAGCGCAGGAACCGCTATCTGTTCAGCAGGGCCTTTGTTCTCGATCCTTTGTCATATGTGGTGGGGTTGCGGCATAGAGAGACGTCTTCGGAGGCCTTGCTAAAGTCCGGCACAGTGGCCGTGATCCGGGGGTTTATCTCGACCCAGGCCATAGAGGCTGAATATGGCAAGCTGACAACACGTCAGTTCGACAAGATAGAAGATGCGCTGCGCTGTGTTGCTACTGAGGTGTGTGATGTGACTGTCTTGCCGCTGCGGGTAGCCAAGTACTACATCAACAGCAAATTTCCCGACAGCCTGTTCATCACGGGGGAATTGTTCGATTCCATTCCGATCAGTGCCGCCTTGGCGGTCTCCCCTGACCATCAGATGCTGCGGGATATTCTGGACAAGGTGATTGCCATCATACCGCCGGATGAGCTGGAAGGGCTGTCCAACCGCTGGCGAGTGAGTGCTCAGCAGGAGGCTATCTCCTGGCAGGAACTGCTACGGGAGTTCGGGGTCTTCATCGCACTGATCCTGTTGCTGACCATCTGGGTCAGCCTGTGGGGTCTGTCTCTGCGCAAACAGGTTCGTGAGCGGCGGTTGGTGGAGGGGGCTCTGAGCACCCAGCTCAAGTTCATCGCCGATCTGGTGGACGGGACACCTCATCCAATTTATGCGAGGGACCAGGATGGACGGCTGCTCCTCTGCAACAGCAGCTATGCGAGTTTCTTTGGTGAACCCAAAGCCAGATTGCTGGGTGCAAGTCTGGATGAAGATCGCAAGCGTTGGCCCTTTCTCGCCCCCCTGATTGCAGACCTGACTCTCTCCCGTGAAGCGCGACTCGCGCAAGAGGGAGACCATCGGCTGGTCATGGCGACAGGCGTGGTGGATGTGTATCACTGGGTTCAGCCTTATTACGACCTGGAGGGCAATGTACAGGGGGGGATTGGCGGCTGGATCGATGTGAGCGAGCGCGTGCGTTTGCTGGATGAACTGGCGGTGGCCAGCCAGGAGGCTCAGGAGGCCAATCGTGCCAAAACGACCTTCCTGGCGACCATGAGCCATGAAATACGCACCCCCATGAATGCCATCATCGGCTTGCTGGAGCTGGCTCTCAAGCGGGGCCGCCTGCATGAAGAAGATCAATCCTCACTCACCATTGCTCATGGGTCAGCAAAAGACCTGCTGAGCCTGATCGGCGACATTCTGGATATCTCCAAGATAGAGTCCGGTCGGCTTGAACTGGCACCGGAGCCTCATGACATAGCGGCTCTTACGGCGTCTGTCGTGACCGTATTCAATGCCCTGGCCCGGGAGAAGAATCTGCGGCTGGAGCTCATTACAGGACAAGCACACTGGGTGCAGATAGACGGGCTTTGTTACAAGCAAATACTCTCCAATCTGATCAGCAACGCCATCAAGTACACCGAGCAGGGATCGGTAAAAGTGACCCTGGCGTCACAGGCCAGTGATGGCTGGTGTACCTTGCAACTGGTCATCAGGGATACCGGAATAGGGATTGATCCGGTAGAGCAGGCGCGACTGTTCCAGCCCTTCCGTCAAGCCAGCCAGCCGGAGCATATCCAGCAATCGGGAACCGGTCTGGGGCTGATGATTTCCCGTACCCTCTGCGAATCGATGGGAGGCTCCTTGCTGCTCGAGAGCGAGCCCGGGCATGGTACTCGAGTCTGCGTCGAGATGAAGTTGCCCCTCGCTGATGCCGTGGTGGTGCCTGCTCCTCCCGCCCAGGGGAGAGCCATGGAGCAAGGGCAGCGGTTAAGAGTGATGGTGGTCGATGACCATCCGGCCAATCGGCTGTTGGTCACCCAGCAACTTGCCTATCTGGGGCATGACGCCACGGCTGTCGAGTCAGGGGAGCAGGCCTTGCGGCTGCTTGCGGATACCCGGGTGGATGTCGTCATTACCGACTTCAACATGCCGGGCATGAACGGGTTCGAGCTGACGCGACAGTACCGTGCACAGGAGCGGCGTCATGGCTGGCGGCCTTGCGTGATCCTGGGCCTGACGGCCGATGCTCGTCAGGAGCAGATCAATGAAGGTCAGGCTGCCGGCATGGATGACTGCCTGTTCAAGCCGGTCGGGCTGGAGGCGCTCGGCCACTGTCTGCGCCAGCATATGCAACGGGAAGAGCAGGCTGATGTTGCCACCTGCATGCAGGAGATAAGGCAATACCTGGGACCGCTGACAGCGCACCAGTCTACCTTGATGTCTCCCTTGCTGGCCGAGTTTGTCCGTGCCAGTGACGATGACCTCCTGGGGTTGCAGAATGCAGCAGAGAAGGGGGCTGCCGCTCAATTCCTGGATAGGGTGCACCGGCTGAAAGGAGGCGCCAGGATCATGGGGACACTGCAGTTGGTTGCTACCTGCAGCGAGATCGAGTCCTGGGTTCTCGACGAGCGGACGTTGCCGATAGCGCTGGCGCGTCTGCGGAAAGATTATGAGGTCGTCAGGCTGGCAGCCACCCAACTCCAGAATGCGGAGTAAAGAATGAAGGCATGACCGGCATGCCTTCGGTTGATCAACCTAGCCAGTACACCATCAGCTCATAGGCGGCCTCACCGACCTGGTCGGGCTTGGCCGAGGCGGCCTGATAGCTGAGGTAGTAGCGGGTGGCCTGCGTCAGCGTCAGGGGGTGAGTTGCTGAAAGCGGCTGCCCATTCAAGGTCAGATTGAGCGGGTTGCCGCCTGGCTGCGACAGCTTGCCATACAGTTTTCGAGCTTGCAGTTGATAGGTTGCATTGAATTCCGGATGGCTGATATCGGCCGCCAGAGTATGAACAGGATGCAGTGTCTGGCCTGAGTTGACGTATTGGTGACCGGGATGGGTGAGTGATATTTCCATTCTGGTGTCCTTGCTGGCGGTCGCCTGCCAGGTCAGCTGGCTTGCCTGGGTGTCCGCATGAGCGGGTAGTCCGCTCCATCCTATCAACAAGGCCAGCGCCATGATTTTTTTGGACATAACTATCTCCTGTATGCAACGAGGCTCCCCCTGATGGGGTTCCTCTTTCTATCGGCATCCAGGGGCGAAAGCTAAGTTCGAGACCTGCTATTCACCATGAGCTGACAGAAGATAAGGGGTATCATCCTGCACCTTGGTGCTTTCATGCCACTTACCGGGGATCTTGTTTTGCTCGAAAATCAGATGATGTTGTTGGCGGTGTTTGAACGGGCGGCGCTGATGCTGATGACGCTCTTCCTCCTGACCCGTACAAGGCCCTTCCAGCGATTGTTCCAGAAGCGGGATCACACTCCGGCGGAGCTGCTGCTGGTGGCTGCCATCTTCGGCCTGTTCGCGGTGTTCAGCACCTATACCGGCATCCCGGTGGAGGGGGCTCTGATCAACGTGCGGATCATCGCCATCATCGCCGGCGGTATCCTGTTTGGCCCCTGGGTCGGCATTCCGGCCGGGGTCATCTCGGGTCTGCACCGTTATCTCATCGACATGGATGGCCACACCTCGATCCCGTGCCTCATCGCCAGCATCATCGCCGGCCTGCTGGCGACTTGGCTGCACCTGCGTTGTCGCAAGTCGCGGCTCTGGCTGTACGGCATTCTGGCGGGGATGCTGTGTGAAGGGCTCACCATGCTGCTCATCTGGCTGCTGACCGAGCCCCATGCGGTGGGCGTCGAGATCGTCAGCCACATCGCCTACCCGATGATCGCCGGGGCGCTCTGCATCGGCCTCATCATCAAGCTGGTGCAGGATCTGGATGACGAGAAGGAGCTGATTGCCGCCAAGCAGGCCAAGCTGGCGCTGGATATCGCCAACAAGACGCTACCCTTCTTCCAGAACATCGACCGCCACTCCCTGAGCCAGGTCTGCGCCATCATTCGCAGCGAGATCAGTGCCGACGCGGTGGCCATCACCGACACCCGCGACGTGCTCGCCTATGTCGGGGTGGGCAAGGATTACTACGAGCTGGACGAGCACCACGCCATCAGCGACATGACCCAGCGGGCGGTGCTGCTCGACCAGATCATCATCAACAACGATCTGCGCCAGTACCATCTAGCCGACTTCCACTCGGTCATCATTATTCCGCTGCGGGAAAACGGCTCGGTGAGCGGTACCCTCAAGATCTACTACCGCCGCACCCACAGCATTACCAGTTCGCTGCGGGAGATGGCGGTGGGCCTCTCCCAGCTCATCTCCACCCAGATGGAGGTGTCTCGCATCGAGCAGTTAAAAGAGATGACCCGCAAGGCGGAGTTCACCGCGCTGCAGAGCAAGATCAACCCGCACTTCCTGTTCAATGCTCTCAATGCCATCTCGTCGCTGATCCGCATTCGCCCCCAGCAGGCGCGCCAGCTGATTGCCAATCTGGCTGACTACCTGCGCTACAACCTCAACAAGGGGGATACCCTCATCGACATCCAGGAGGAGCTGCAGCAGGTGCGCGACTACGTGGCCATCGAGCAGGCCCGCTTCGGTGACAAGCTGGAGGTGGTGTTCGAGGTGGACGATGTACACATTCAGGTGCCGAGCCTGTTGTTGC
Source organism: Aeromonas rivipollensis (assembly GCF_037811135.1). Taxonomy (NCBI): domain Bacteria; kingdom Pseudomonadati; phylum Pseudomonadota; class Gammaproteobacteria; order Aeromonadales; family Aeromonadaceae; genus Aeromonas; species Aeromonas rivipollensis. The sequence continues at coordinate 69,691 of NZ_CP149130.1, forward strand.
AGCCGCTGGTGGAAAACGCCATTCTGCACGGCATCCAGCCCCGTAGCGCGCCGGGTCGGGTCACCATCGAGGTGAAGCAGCTGGCGGGCGGCATCCGGGTGGCGGTGCGGGATACCGGTTACGGCATCAGCCAGGAGGTGATCGATGGGGTCGCCGCCGGTCGGGTGGAGAGCCGCAGCATCGGTCTGATGAACGTGCATCAGCGGGTCAAGCTGCTCTATGGTGATGGCCTGCACCTCAAGCGGCTGGAGCCGGGTACCGAAGTGAGTTTCTATCTGCCGGATCAGGAGTCGATGCCATGCTGAGTGCCATCATTGTGGAAGACGAATATCTGGCTCGCGAGGAGCTGGCCTACCTGGTAGGGCAGCACAGCACCATCGAGATAGTGGCGAGCTTCGAGGATGGGCTGGAGGCGTTCAAATACCTGCAGGATCACGAGGTGGACGTGGTCTTCCTCGACATCCAGATCCCCTCCATCGACGGCCTGCTGCTGGCCAAGAACCTGCACAAGTCGAGCCATCCGCCCCACATCGTCTTCGTCACCGCCTACAAGGAGTTTGCGGTGGAGGCGTTCGAGCTGGAGGCGTTCGACTACATCCTCAAACCCTACAACGAACCGCGCCTCATCAGTCTGCTGCAAAAGCTGGAGCTGGCGGGCAAGTCGCAGGCGGGGCAGGGGAGCGAGCCGGGCACGCCGCACAATCGCACCGTCAATCTGGTGAAGGGGGAGCGCATCATCGTCACCCCCTGCGAGCAGATCTACTACGCGGAAGCCGACGAGAAGCTCACTCATGTCTACACCCGCGATGATCGCTATGTGATGACCATGACCCTCAGCGAGTTCGTCAGCCGGCTGCCTGCCGAGGGGTTCTTCCGCTGCCACCGCTCCTACTGCGTCAACATCAACAAGATCCGCGAGATCGTGCCCTGGTTCAACAGCACCTATCTCATCCGGCTCCATGACCTGCCGTTCGAGGTGCCGGTCAGCCGCAGCAACATCAAGGCGTTCCGTCAGCTGATGCGGCTCTGATTGTCATTCATTCCCGCCGATCTGCATTTCATGCCTTAATCGGTCGGCGGGAGTGGCGTCTTGCCTATAGTGGCCCCAGTTTCCTTAAGGCCATTGACCGAGACGCATCATGACCATCGATCTGAATCGCACCCGCTACCTCACCCTGTTGGGGACCATCATCACCCAGTTCGCACTGGGATCCGTTTACACCTGGAGCCTGTTCAACGCCCAGCTCTCCGACAAGCTGGACGAGCCGGTCAGCCAGGTCGCCTTCGCCTTCGGCCTGCTCAGCCTCTCCCTGGCGGTGGCCTCCTCCCTGGCGGGCAAGCTGCAGGAGCGGTTCGGGGTGCGCAACGTTACCCTGGGTGCCGGCGTGCTGCTCGGCATCGGCTTCTTCCTCACCGCTCACGCCAGCAACCTGGCGATGCTCTACCTCTGCGCCGGCATCCTGGTCGGTTTTGCCGACGGTACCGGTTACCTGATGACCCTCTCCAACTGCGTGAAGTGGTTCCCGGAGCGCAAGGGGCTGATCTCCGCCTGTTCCATCGGTGCTTATGGCCTCGGCAGCCTGGGCTTCAAGTACATCAACCTGCTGCTGCTCTCCAGCAACGGGCTGGAGACCACCTTCCAGCTGTGGGGGCTGATCGCCATGTCCATGGTGCTGGTGGGTGGCATGCTGATGAAGGATGCGCCCAAGCAGGCGGCCGCCGTGCAGCAGAGCGAGAGCCGCGACTTCACCTTGGCCGAGGCGATGCGCAAGCCCCAATACTGGATGCTGGCGCTGATGTTCCTCACCGCCTGCATGAGCGGTCTCTACGTCATCGGCGTGGCCAAGGACATCGGCGAGAACATGGTGGGCCTGCCGGCCGTGGTCGCCGCCAACGCCGTCGCCATCATCGCCATGGCCAACCTGGGCGGCCGGCTGGTGCTGGGCATCCTCTCCGACAAGATGTCCCGCATCCGGGTCATCACCATCGCCCAGCTGATTACCCTGGCCGGGATGGCGCTGCTGCTGTTCGTGCCGCTCAACGCCAACCTGTTCTTCGTGGCGGTGGCCTGCGTGGCGTTCAGCTTCGGCGGCACCATCACCGTCTACCCCTCGCTGGTGAGCGACTTCTTCGGTCTCAACAACCTGACCAAGAACTACGGCGTCATCTATCTGGGCTTTGGTCTGGGCAGCATCATCGGCTCCATCGTGGCCTCCCTGTTCGGCGGCTTCATGGCGACCTTCAACCTGATCCTGGTGTTGCTGGTGGTGGCGCTGGTGCTCTCCCTCACCATACGGCTGCCGGCTCCCGTTGCGGTGGCGGCGGATCGGGGCTGACCTAGTTCCCACTGCGGTAAACAAAGAAGACCCGGGCCAAGGCCCGGGTCTTTGCATTCATAGGCGTACGATTCAGCGCGGCGGCAGTCCCAGCAGGGCGCGCAACTGGTGCGCGGTGGCCTCGACCGCAGACCAGTCGGTGCCGGTGACGGTCACATGGCCCATCTTGCGGCCGGGGCGGGCTTCGCCCTTGCCGTAGAGGTGCAAGTGCACCCCGGGCAGGGCCAGGGCGCCGGCCCAGTCTGGGGTGCCGTTGTGCCAGAGATCCCCGAGCAGGTTCAGCAGTATGGCGGGGCACACCTCGGCTTTTGCCGGCAGCGGCAGATCGCACAGGGCGCGGACCTGCAGCTCGAACTGGCTGCAACCGGCGTTGTCGATGCTGGGGTGGCCCGAGTTGTGGGGGCGGGGCGCCATCTCGTTGACCAGCAGCGCGCCGCCTACCAGGAAGAACTCCACCGTCAGCACGCCCACGTAGTCGAGGGCGGCGATGATGTGCTCGGCGATGCGCTGGGCTTCCGCCTCCAGGGCGGGGACATTGGCCGGGGAGCGGGTCTGATCCAGGATGCCGCCGCTGTGCCAGTTCTGCACCAGAGGCAGGGCGCTGATGGCACCGCTCGGGCTGCGGGCCAGGGTGAGGGCAAACTCTCCCTCCAGCGGCAGGCGCTTCTCCAGCACGCAGGGCACACCGCTGGCGGCCAGGGCCGCTGGCAGCTCGTCGGCCTGGTGGATAGTCCACTGTCCCTTGCCGTCGTAGCCTTCGCGGGCTGTCTTGAGAATGGCGGGGAAGAGGTCGCTGGGCAGGGTCGGCAGCGGCTCGCCCGGCAGCAGGGTCAGGTTAGGAGCGACCGGCACGCCGGCGCGGGTCAGGAAGGCTTTCTCTTCCCGGCGATCCTGACAGACGCGAACTGCACTGGCCGCAGGGCGTACCGGCAGGTGCTGCTCCAGCAGGGCCAGGGAGGCGGCCGGCACGTTCTCGAACTCGCAGGTGACGGCATCACAGCGGCTGGCCAGATCGCGCAGCGCCTCGGCATCGTCATAGGCCGCCACTATCTGGGCGTCGGCCGCAGCGCCGGCGATGCTGGCGGGATCCGGATCCAGCACTATCACCTGATAACCGAGGCGGTGGGCCGACATCACGAAATAGCGGCCGAGCTGGCCGCCCCCCAGCATGCCGAGGGTAGCGGGGGGCAGTATCATGCCGGGTCCTCCAGTTGCAGGGCCAACACCCGATCGCGCTCGTTGGCACGGAAGCTGTCGAGCTGCTGGTGATAGCGAGGGGCGTCGCCATCCTGGGCAACCGACAGCAGGGAGACGGCAAACAGACCGGCGTTGGCGGCACCGGCCTCACCGATGGCGAAGGTGGCGACCGGCACCCCCTTGGGCATCTGCACTATGGAGAGCAGAGAGTCCATCCCCTTGAGCTGACGGGTCGGGATGGGCACACCCAGCACAGGCACAGTGGTCTTGGCGGCCAGCATGCCCGGCAGGTGGGCGGCCCCGCCGGCCCCGGCGATGATGGCGCGCAGGCCGCGTTCGCGGGCAGTGGCGGCATATTCGAACAGCAGATCCGGGGTGCGATGGGCGGAGACGACGCGCGCTTCATAGGGCACGCCGTGCTCCTTGAGGATGCGGGCTGCCGCTTGCATCACGGGCCAGTCGGAGTCAGAGCCCATTACCAGGCCGATCATTGGGGGGGTCGTCATTACGGCTTCCTCGGGGGTGTCAAACGTTTGCCGCATGTTACCAAAAAGCCGTGGGACCTGGCTCAACATTTCTTGCATCTGACCCCTTCAGATTGTGCTCAACAGCGGCCATGACAGAGGCGCAGGGTAGCATCTGTGCCACTCGACACCCTCTTGTGGGAAAAAATGGCAGCAGCAATCCAGATGGCTATACATCCAATCCTGCTCTGCCTATAATCCCCCCCGCTTTGGCGCATCATGCTTAAAAGGGAATCCGGTGAGAATCCGGAGCTGGCGCGCAGCGGTAAGGGGGAACGAAGCGACATCAGGGCACTGCCGTAAGGTGGGAAGCCGTCGCCGTAGGCCATCAGCCCCCAAGCCCGAAGACCTGCCAAAGTTCGTATTTCGGGCCGAGAGAAACCGGCCACGAAGTAGATGCTTACGCGAACTTAAGGATCTCTCATGTCCAAGAAATTATTGGCGGCTGCCCTGTTGCCAACGGCGGCCTTTGCCCAGTCTTCCCTTCCTGCCAATGACACCATGGTGATCACCGCCAACCGGGTGGAACAGCCCGTCAGTGCTGTGCTGGCCCCCGTGGTGGTGATCGAGCGCGCCGAGATCGAATCCCGCCAGGTATCGAGCCTGACGGATCTGCTCAAGACCCTGCCCGGGGTACAGATCACCACCCTGGGTGGCCGGGGCCATATGAGCAGCCTCTTCATTCGCGGGACCAACTCCAACCACTCCCTGGTGCTGATGAATGGCCGCCCCATCGCCGCCATGGTGGCTGGCACGCCCGATCTCAGCCAGATCCCCCTCGGCAACATAGAGCGCGTCGAGTACATCCGCGGGCCGCGCGCCGCCGTCTACGGTTCCGATGCCATAGGTGGCGTCATCAACCTCATCACCAAGACCTCCGCCAAGAGTGGCAGCGAGACCCACCTGAAGGGCGGCGCAGGCAGCCATGGCTATGGTCAGGGTCAACTGCGTACCGTGCAGGCTCTGGGCCAGCAGACCGACATGAACCTGCTGGTGGGCTATGAGCGCACCGATGGGTTCGACGTGGTGGCCGGTGCCCAGCAGCCGGATCGGGACGGCTTCGACAGCCTCAATGGCCAGGTCGGGATGAACCATGCCTTCAACGACGCCTGGAGTGCCGATTTCAACGCCCAGGGTTATGACAACCAGACCGAGATGGACGACGCCTATCAGTCGGCCGATCAGAGCCGGGTGAAGGCCTTCCAGTACGACGGTGGCCTCAAGTTCCAGAGCGAGACCCTGACCAGCCGGCTGGAAGCCAGCTATGGCGAGAACAAGCTGAAGAGCTGGCTGGAGAGCCAGGGGGAGTCCAGCGCCCAGCCGATCCACACCGGTTTGACCCGCTTCTCCTGGATCAACAGCTGGAGCGGCATCGAGGGGCTCAACCTGACCGGTGGCGCCGACTGGCAGCAGGAGCAGATGAAGTCCGATTCGCGCAGCTATGGTCAGGCCTTCAATGCCCCGGATCGCGACAACACCGGCCTGTTTGCGGTGGGCAGTTATCGCTGGCAGGCCCTGCTGTGGGAGTTGTCCGGCCGCACCGATGACAACGAGCAGTATGGCCGCCACAACACCTGGTCCGCCGCCAGCGGGCTGGACATAGATGACAACCACAACGTGCGGTTGAGCTACGGCACCGGCTTCAAGGCGCCGACCTTCCTCGATCTCTACTATCCCGGTTATGAGAACCCGGATCTGAAGCCGGAAGAGAGCAAGAACCTGGAGCTGGACTTCTCAGGCCGTTACACCGCCTGGGATTGGTCAGTGAACCTCTATCGCAACCAGATCCAGAACCTGATCGCCTGCCAGAGCGCCTTCTCCAGCTGCAAACCGGACAACACGGATGCCGAGATCCGCGGCGTGGAAGTAGCGCTGGGGCTGGAAACCGGTCCGCTCCATCATGACCTGAGCTTCGATTACACCAAGACCGAAGACAAGAACGACGGCGATCAGCCGCTGCTGCGCCGCGCCAAGCAGAAGGCGAGCTGGCTGACTCAGGCACAGCTGGGCCCGGTGGATCTGTCGACCGAACTGCTCTACGTGGGCAAGCGGGACGACAAGAACTTCAGCAGCTTCCCCGCAGAGCGGGTGGTGCTGAGCTCTTACACTTTGGTCAATCTGGGTGCCAGCTACGGGGTGACGCCTGCGCTGACCCTGGGCGGTCGCATCGACAACCTGTTCGATCGTGACTATGCCCCGGCCTATGGCTATGCCTCACCGGGCACCGAGTTCAAGCTGACCGCCGACTACCGTCTCTGATCTGCTGCTCTGCTTAATATAGAGAGGAAAAAGCGAGGCCCCGCCATGTGCGGGGCCTTTTCTATTGGTCGCTGGCGGGAGTATGATCGCCGCCTCGCATCCAAGGGGGAGCTCTGGTGGCCAATATTCTCGTGTTCGACTCCGGTATGGGCGGCTTGACCGTCTATGGGGAGATCCGTCGCACCCTGCCGGCGCACAACTATTTCTACTGCTTCGACAACGCCCACTTCCCCTATGGTGAGCTGAGCGAACCAGAACTGATCTCTGCCTGCACCGGTTTGGTCAGCCACATGGTGGCCGAACACGCCATCGATCTGGTGGTGATCGCCTGCAACACCGCCAGCACCATAGCCCTGCCATCCCTGCGAGCCACTCTGAGCATTCCTGTGGTGGGCGTGGTGCCCGCCATCAAGCCTGCCGCCGCCCTGACCCGCAATGGTTGTATCGGTTTGCTGGCAACCCCGGGCACCGTCAGCCGCGAATATACCCACGAGCTCATCGCCCAGTTCGCGCCGGGCAAGCGGGTGTTGCTCAAGGGGGCGACCGAGCTGGTGATCGAGGCCGAGCGCAAGCTGGCGGGACAGCCGGTCAACATGGGGTTGCTGCGAGAGGTGCTGGCTGACTGGATGGAAGGGGAGGAGAGGCCGGATACGCTGGTGCTGGGCTGCACCCATTTCCCGCTGCTGGGGGATGAAATCCGGCAACTGATGCCGGAGTGCCAACTGGTGGACTCTGGCAATGCGGTGGCAAGACGGGTGGCCCATCTGCTGGCCGCGCTTCCATCCACCTTCACCGGTGAAGGTCAGGGGCGCGCCTATTGCAGCCTGCTGGATGCCCGGGCCCAAAAACTGACAGCCCCCTTGCAAGCATGGGGGCTGTCATCACTCCAAGAGGTGCTGTGCTGAGTCTTCAGGCGTCGACGTCGGCGCCTTCCCTCTCATCCCTGTCCCGCTTGTCGTTTGCTTCACGTACCTTGAGGGTGCGCTGCTGATACTCCTTGTCATTGAGCGCGGCTATGGCCTTGGCCGCATCGGCGACCGGCATCTCAACAAATCCGAAGCCTCTGCGCTTGCCAGTGGCCTTGTCTTTCATCAGACGGACGGAAATGACCAGGCCCTGCTCGGCAAAGAGCTCGCGCACGGCAATCTCGTTGGCACGGTAGGGCAGGTTGCCCACATATAAGGTGCATGTATCTTGGCTGGCGTTCTGCTCGGCCACAGCGGCAGGAGCCCGGTTAAGGAACAGCGGTACCACGAAACCGCCAATGGCCAGACCTACGGCAAAAATGACTTCGGCTTTCAGGGAAAACTGCAGGGCCTGGGCAACCAGATAACCGACCAGCGCCAATACCAGAGCGAGAACGGCCGCCTGCACATAAACGGGAAACTTGGATAAATTCATCTTTAAAGACCTTTTGTAAATGAAAGCAAAAAAGGTGCAACACTCTATTCACCTCCATGGTAACCAGCTTTATGACAGGACGCTACCATGGAC
>NZ_CP149130.1:80000-300000 GCF_037811135.1 Aeromonas rivipollensis
TGTTGTACGACAACAAGCCGTGCCGGTTTCACCGACACTTCTTGGGGTTGTATGGTTAAGTGACTAAGCGTACATGGTGGATGCCTTGGCAGTCAGAGGCGATGAAGGACGTACTAACCTGCGATAAGCTGTGAGAAGTCGGTAAGAGACGCTATTACTCACAGATTTCCGAATGGGGAAACCCACCCAAGATAACTTGGGTATCGTTGCATGAATACATAGTGCAACGAGGCGAACCGGGAGAACTGAAACATCTAAGTACCCCGAGGAAAAGAAATCAACCGAGATTCCCTCAGTAGCGGCGAGCGAACGGGGATTAGCCCTTAAGCATCTTGGAAGTTAGTGGAACGGTCCTGGAAAGGCCGGCGATACAGGGTGATAGCCCCGTACACGAAAACAACCTTGATGTGAAATCGAGTAGGGCGGGACACGTGACATCCTGTCTGAATATGGGGGGACCATCCTCCAAGGCTAAATACTCCTGACTGACCGATAGTGAACCAGTACCGTGAGGGAAAGGCGAAAAGAACCCCTGTGAGGGGAGTGAAATAGAACCTGAAACCGTGTACGTACAAGCAGTGGGAGCCCTTCGGGGTGACTGCGTACCTTTTGTATAATGGGTCAGCGACTTACATTTTGTAGCGAGGTTAACCGTATAGGGGAGCCGTAGGGAAACCGAGTCTTAACTGGGCGTCTAGTTGCAAGGTGTAGACCCGAAACCGGGTGATCTAGCCATGGGCAGGTTGAAGGTTGAGTAACATCAACTGGAGGACCGAACCCACTAACGTTGCAAAGTTAGGGGATGACCTGTGGCTGGGGGTGAAAGGCCAATCAAACTCGGAGATAGCTGGTTCTCCCCGAAAGCTATTTAGGTAGCGCCTCGGACGAATACTACTGGGGGTAGAGCACTGTTTGGACTAGGGGGTCATCCCGACTTACCAACTCCATGCAAACTCCGAATACCAGTAAGTAATATCCGGGAGACACACGGCGGGTGCTAACGTCCGTCGTGAAGAGGGAAACAACCCAGACCGCCGGCTAAGGTCCCAAAGTTCTGGTTAAGTGGGAAACGATGTGGGAAGGCTCAGACAGCTAGGATGTTGGCTTAGAAGCAGCCATCATTTAAAGAAAGCGTAATAGCTCACTAGTCGAGTCGGCCTGCGCGGAAGATGTAACGGGGCTCAAACCAGGCACCGAAGCCGCGGATTCATACTTATGTATGAGTGGTAGGGGAGCGTTCTGTAAGTCTGCGAAGGTGTATCGAGAGGTATGCTGGAGATATCAGAAGTGCGAATGCTGACGTAAGTAACGATAAAGGGGGTGAAAAGCCTCCTCGCCGGAAGACCAAGGGTTCCTGTCCAACGTTAATCGGGGCAGGGTGAGTCGACCCCTAAGGTGAGGCCGAAAGGCGTAATCGATGGGAAGCAGGTTAATATTCCTGCACGACTTGTAATTGCGATGGGGGGACGGAGAAGGCTAGGTGGGCCAGGCGACGGTTGTCCTGGTGAAAGTGCGTAGGTGGTGTTTCTAGGCAAATCCGGAGACACAACACTGAGACACGAGACGAAGCCACTACGGTGGTGAAGCCATTGATGCCCTGCTTCCAGGAAAAGCCTCTAAGCTTCAGATTACAAGTCATCGTACCCCAAACCGACACAGGTGGTCGGGTAGAGAATACCAAGGCGCTTGAGAGAACTCGGGTGAAGGAACTAGGCAAAATAGAACCGTAACTTCGGGAGAAGGTTCGCTCTTGACAGTGAAGTCCCTTGCGGATGGAGCAGTTGGGAGTCGCAGTGACCAGATGGCTGGGACTGTTTATCAAAAACACAGCACTCTGCAAACACGAAAGTGGACGTATAGGGTGTGACACCTGCCCGGTGCCGGAAGGTTAATTGATGGGGTTAGCGCAAGCGAAGCTCTTGATCGAAGCCCCGGTAAACGGCGGCCGTAACTATAACGGTCCTAAGGTAGCGAAATTCCTTGTCGGGTAAGTTCCGACCTGCACGAATGGTGTAACCATGGCCATGCTGTCTCCACCCGAGACTCAGTGAAATCGAATTCGCCGTGAAGATGCGGTGTACCCGCGGCTAGACGGAAAGACCCCGTGAACCTTTACTACAGCTTGGCACTGAACATTGAACCTACATGTGTAGGATAGGTGGGAGGCTTTGAAGGCGTGACGCCAGTTGCGCTGGAGCCGTCCTTGAAATACCACCCTTGTATGTTTGATGTTCTAACGCAGGGCCCTGAATCGGGCTCGCGGACAGTGCCTGGTGGGTAGTTTGACTGGGGCGGTCTCCTCCCAAAGAGTAACGGAGGAGCACGAAGGTTGGCTAATCCTGGTCGGACATCAGGAGGTTAGTGCAATGGCATAAGCCAGCTTAACTGCGAGACGGACAGGTCGAGCAGGTACGAAAGTAGGTCATAGTGATCCGGTGGTTCTGAATGGAAGGGCCATCGCTCAACGGATAAAAGGTACTCCGGGGATAACAGGCTGATACCGCCCAAGAGTTCATATCGACGGCGGTGTTTGGCACCTCGATGTCGGCTCATCACATCCTGGGGCTGAAGTCGGTCCCAAGGGTATGGCTGTTCGCCATTTAAAGTGGTACGCGAGCTGGGTTCAGAACGTCGTGAGACAGTTCGGTCCCTATCTGCCGTGGGCGTTGGATGATTGAAGGGAGTTGCTCCTAGTACGAGAGGACCGGAGTGAACGAACCTCTGGTGTTCGGGTTGTCACGCCAGTGGCACTGCCCGGTAGCTAAGTTCGGAATCGATAACCGCTGAAAGCATCTAAGCGGGAAGCGAGCCCTGAGATGAGTCATCCCTGACCCCTTGAGGGTCCTAAAGGGCCGTTGGAGACCACAACGTTGATAGGTGGGGTGTGTAAGCGCGGCGACGTGTTGAGCTAACCCATACTAATTACCCGTGAGGCTTAACCATACAACACCCAAGAAGTGTTCTAAGGCTTGTAGCAAGTGAACGAACTACTTACCTAATTCAGTGATAGCGACGAGGCAACAGCCAATCAGTCGTTACTCACGTCAGCTTTCCGAGATTGAAGAATTTGCCTGGCGGCCATAGCGCCGTGGAACCACCTGATCCCATGCCGAACTCAGAAGTGAAACGCGGTAGCGCCGATGGTAGTGTGGCATTCGCCATGCGAGAGTAGGACACTGCCAGGCACCCAATTAGAAGAAACCCCGCTCAATGAGCGGGGTTTTTTATTGCCTGACATTCACGGTCTTCATCTCTATCTGGTTGATTGGTAACCGGACTCTATCTTTATCGGCCCTGATCTGCACAGGGCAGCACCATATTGACTACGCCGTCTTCCAGCTGGATATCGATCTGGAAACCCAGCCGCTTGGCCAGGTTGATCATGCCGCGATTGCTGGGCATGGTCATGCCCGACAGCTGGCCGATGCCGCGATCTCTGGCGTAGCGCACTATCTTCTCCATCATCAGCTTGCCGAGCCCCAGCCCTTTCATATCCGATCGCACCAGGATGGCAAATTCCGCGTCAGACTGGTCCGGATTGGAGATGGCGCGCACCACCCCCAGGATCTGCTGGCTGAAGGCGCCGTCCTGTCCGACCGCGACGAAGGCCATCTCCCGGTCGTAATCTATCTGGGTCATGCGGGCCAGTTCCTCGTGCCCCAGCTCCCCCACGTCGGCGAAGAAGCGTTTGTATCTGTCCTCATCGGAGACCTTGAGCACGAACTGCTTGTGGGCCGGTTCGTCCTCCGGCCGGATAGGGCGCAGCAGGACATGGCTCTGATCCTTGAGCCAGGCGCCCTCCTCCAGCTCGGTAGGATAGGGGCGAATGGCCAGTGGCAGCATCTGCCGACCCTCTTCCATCAGTACCAACCTGGCATCCAGGATCACCATCTCTTCGCCACACGCCTGCAGTGGATGCAGGTCCAGCTCCTGGATTTCGGGGAAGGCCAGCAGCAGTTCGGACAGCTGGCACAAGACCTGGCCGAGGGCATCGATGTCGAGTCGTATCGGACTGGCCTGTTCGCGGATCTTGCCGTTCTTGAGGGCTCCGATGATCTGGTAGCGAGCGAGCGCCTGGTTGAGCGGCGGCAGGGCCGCGACCATCTCGTGGGGTTCTGCGCCGGACTCCCCGAGCAGGATGACGGGGCCGAACACGGGATCCTGCTGCAAGCGGATCCGCAGCTCCAGACCCCCGCTGCGGCGCGCCATGCGCTGCACCAGCAGGCCTTCTATTCGGGCCCCAGGGTCGTGCTGACGAACCCGGTCCAGGATGGCATCCGCCGCCTGGGCCACTTCCGCTGAGGTACGCAGATTCAGCATGACACCGTGCACTTCGGACTTGTGGGCTATGTCCGGTGAGCGCAGCTTCACCGCTACCGGGTAGCCTATCTGTTCTGCGGTCAGCGCCGCTTCGATGGCATCGGAAACGATCCAGGTCGGCAGGGTGGTGAGACCGGCCGCCTGCATTATGGGTTGTGCCAGGTGGGTGTCCAGTACCCGCTGCTTGCGATCCAGTGCCTGGCGGAACAACTGCTGGCAGCGCTCGACGTCGAGCCTGTCCCCTTGGAGGGAGGCCGGGGTCTCCATCAACTGCTTCTGGTTGCGGCGATATTCCACCATGTGCATGAAAGCGGTGACGGCACTCTCCGGTGTACGGTAAGTCGGGATCCCCGCCTCATTGAACAGGCGGCGACCCTCTTGAGCCGAGTATTCACCCGCCCAGTTGGTCAGTATGTTGAAACGCCTTGCCCTGGGGTGCTGCTTGAGGAAATCGATCAGGCTGCTGGCCAGAGTTGCCCCGCGGGCGGTGAGGGAGGGGGCGTGGATCAGCAGAATGGCATCGGCCCCGTCCCCTTGCAGCAGCTCGTCCAGCGCGGTTATGTAGGCCTCCACATCGGCATCGCTGCCTATGTCCAGAGGGGGCATGGCCATCTTGCCACCGCGCGCCAGCAGCACGTCAACGGCCATGTTGGCCAGACCGCGCCCGTTGGAGAGGATGGCGAGTCGCTCCCCCTTGAGGGTCAAGGAGTGGCTCAGGGTTTCGACGGTGGCAAACAGCTCATGGGTGTCCCGGACCCGCAGCATGCCGGCCCGGCGGATGGCGGCGTCATAGACGTTGTCGAGGCCGTTGGCCGGATCGTGGCGGCCGCTCTTGAGCACCAGAATGGGCTTGTTGCGGGAGGCGGCACGGGCGGCGGAGAGAAAGTGGCGGGCATCGTGCAGCTTGTCCATGTAGATCAGGATGGCGCGGGTTGCCCCGTCGCGGGAGAGCTGATCCAGCAGCTGGCCGAAGTCGATGTCGCAGTGATCCCCAAGCGAAATGAAGGCCGAAAAGCCAATCTCCCGCTGCTTGGCCCAATCGAGAATGGTGGTGCTGACCGCCGCCGACTGGGACAAAAAGGCCACCTGACCCGGGGTGGCGGCTATGGGGGAGAAGCTGGCGTTGATGCCCTGTCTGGGCAACAGCATGCCCATGCTGTTGGGGCCGAGCAGGCGGATGCCGTATTGCTGGCAGAGCTGCCTGAGCCGCTGGCGCTCGTCGCCGGAGAACTGGGCGGCCAATATGATGGCCGCCCCTGTACCCTTCTTGCCGAGCTCCTCGATGAGCGGCAGCACCCGCTCGCGCCGGGTGCAGACGATGGCAAGATCCGGGGAGAGGGGGAGGCTCTCGATATCGGGATAGGCGAGCACCCCGGCGACGGCCCGGCAGTGGGGGCTGACCGGCAGTATGGGGCCCTTGAACTGGCCCGCGAGCAGATGCCGGATGACTACATACCCGGCCTTCTGGGGGTCACTGGAGGCACCGATGACGGCAATCGATTGGGGTTTGAAGAGCCGATCCAGGCCGCTCGGTTTCATGGGCACTCCTCATGGCGACCCCCAAGGCGAGGGTGACGTATGGTGCCAGTCTAATACGCTTTAGGCGTTCGTTCTGTGACCCATTGCGGATCACGACCGGGCCAGGGCATTGGCACGCAGATAAAATCTCAGCTCACCCTGGATGCGCCGCACAGTGGCCAGGTGCCTGTCCTGCACATAGATCTCCTGCTCCCGATCGAGCGGGGTGCGCTGGACTCCGAGGCTCTGCAGGTACTCTGCAAACAGGATGGCACTCTGGATTTCGACAAGATGCTGGCTCACGGCATGGTCCTCTGTGGTGGATGGGGTTGCCGGCCAGTGTCCCCTCTTCTCCAGGGGTTTCATACTGACACATTTGACACTGATGCTGGGGCCATCCCGGAGTCAGCGCAGTCCTCCCTGACCGCGGGCCGTGTCCCAGAAGGCGCGGATCAGCGGCTCTTCCAGCCGCTTCTTGAGCACGGCGATGCCGACATCGAACGGCTTGAGGGCAGGCTTGGGGTCGACGATGCGCACCTTGTCCCCCATGGGGCTGTGGTCGATCACGGCAGCAGGCACCAGGCCTACGCCGAAGCCGAGGGCCACCATGGCGACTATGCCCTCGTTGCCCGCCACTTCGGCATAGATGTTGGGGGCTATGCCCTTGTTGCGAAACCACTGATCACAGCGTTTGCGGGCCAGCCCCTGCTCCGAGAGGATGAGCGGCAGCCGCTCCCAGTCGGGCTCTCCCTGCGAGAACCACTGGCTCGATTGCGGTGCGGCCCGGGGGGCGATGAACACCAGCGGCACCTGTTGCAGACTGGCGAACTCCAGCTTGGCGGAGAGCGCATCCGGCCTGGCGGCGATGGCGAGATCGGCCTCGTCGGCCAGGATCTTGTCTACCGCCAGGGCGGGGTCGCCGGTCTCGAGCTTGATCTCGAGTTGGGGGTAGCGGCGACGAAAGCGCTCCAGCACCTCGGGCAGCAGGAAGTAGCTGGCAGTGACCGAGCAGAACACCCGCAGCCGGCCCTGCAACGGCTCGTCGCTGCGCCTGAGTTCCTGCTTGAGCCGTCGCCACTCCTGCAGCAGGCTGCCACCGAACTCCCGCAGCTTCTCTCCCGCCGGGGTGAGCCGCACGCTGCGGTTGTCCCGCTCGAACAGCACGCAGCCGGTCTCCTGCTCCAGCCGCTGGATGGCGCGGCTCAGGGTGGAGGGGCTGACCGCCATGGCATCGGCGCTCTTGCCGAAGTGGAGGGAGTCGGCGAGGTGGAGAAACAGTTCGAGATTACGAAGGTCCATCTTTGAATTCCTGCAACGGCGCTTGTGCCGACTATATCCGTTCAGGCAGCTGCACCGGGCGGGAAAAACGGCCTGAGATTGCCAAGAGTAACATTTCAATTTATGCAACGTACTGTTTCGAATATATCAGTTCAGGCAATAAGTGTCCCGCGCTATAGTGGTTTAGACAACGCCGCTACCCGGCATGGAATCAATCGAACGGAGCAATCACCATGGCTAACTATTTCAACACCTTGAACCTGCGTCAGCAGTTGGCCCAGCTGGGCAAGTGTCGTTTCATGCAGCGCGAAGAGTTCGCTGACGGTTGTGCGGCGCTCAAGGGCAAGAAGGTGGTGATTGTGGGCTGTGGCGCCCAGGGTCTGAACCAGGGCCTGAACATGCGCGACTCCGGGCTGGACATCTCCTATGCCCTGCGCAAGGCCGCCATCACCGAGAAGCGTGCCTCCTGGCAGAAAGCCACCGACAACGGCTTCGTCGTCGGTACCTACGAAGATCTGATCCCGACCGCCGACCTGGTACTGAACCTGACTCCGGACAAGCAGCACTCCGACGTGGTGAAGACTGTCATGCCGCTGATGAAGCAGGGTGCTGCTCTGGGTTACTCCCACGGTTTCAACGTGGTGGAAGAGGGTCAGCAGATCCGCGCCGACATCACAGTCGTCATGGTGGCGCCCAAGTGCCCGGGTACCGAGGTGCGTGAAGAGTACAAGCGCGGTTTCGGTGTGCCGACCCTGATCGCCGTCCACCCGGAGAATGATCCCCAGGGCGAAGGCATGGCCATCGCCAAGGCCTGGGCCTCAGCCACCGGCGGCGACCGTGCCGGCGTACTGGAATCCTCCTTCGTGGCGGAAGTGAAATCCGACCTGATGGGCGAACAGACCATTCTGTGCGGCATGCTGCAGGCCGGTTCCCTGCTCTGCTACGACAAGCTGGTTGCCGAAGGGACCGACCCGGCCTACGCCGGCAAGCTGATCCAGTTCGGCTGGGAGACCATCACCGAAGCCCTGAAGCAGGGTGGCATCAGCCTGATGATGGACCGTCTGTCCAACCCGGCCAAGCTGCGCGCCTTCGAGCTGTCCGAGCAACTGCGCACCCTGATGCGTCCGCTGTTCGAGAAGCACATGGATGACATCATTGCCGGCGAATTCTCCCGCGGCATGATGGCCGACTGGGCCGAAGACGATGCCAAGCTGTTCGGCTGGCGTGAAGAGACCGGCAAGTCCGCCTTCGAGAATGCCCCTGCCTATGCCGGCAAGATCGCCGAGCAGGAGTACTTCGACAACGGCGTGGTCATGGTGGCCATGGTCAAGGCGGGTGTCGAGCTGGCGTTCGAAACCATGGTGGCCTCCGGCATCTATGAAGAGTCCGCCTACTACGAATCCCTGCACGAGTTGCCGCTGATCGCCAACACAGTCGCTCGCAAGCGTCTGTACGAGATGAACGTGGTCATCTCCGACACCGCCGAGTACGGCAACTACCTGTTCGCCAACGCCGCCGTGCCGCTGCTGCGCGAGCACTTTATGCCGACCCTTCAGGCTGGTGATCTGGGCAGTGCCCGTGCCGAGAGCAAAGCCGTGGACAACCTGGCGCTGCTGGCCGCCAACGAGGCGACCCGCAATCACCCCATCGAGAAGATCGGCCAGACCCTGCGCGGCTACATGAAAGACATGAAGCGTATCGCCGTCGGCGGTTAATCGGAGATGACCGCCGCCATGCCTCGAGCGAAAAACCGGTCAGGTACTGCGGTGGTTATATGAAAGACATGAAGCGTATCGCCGTCGGCGGCTAACGCCCGATAGGTCAGACGATGGGAGGACGGGGGTGACGATCCCCGTCTTCTGGCTGGCTTGGACACCTGGCCAGATCTCCACAGGATGGCAACGCCGGCTCCCGGCAATAAAAAGCCCCGCTCTATGAGCGGGGCTTTTGCATTCAGAAAGACTTGGAAAATCAGGCTTTCCACGCTTTCCAGGTGTTGATAAGGCCATTGGTGGAGCAGTCGTGGCTGGTGACAGCCTCGTTGTTGCCCAGCTCCGGCAGTATCTTGTTGGCCAGCTGTTTGCCCAGCTCCACGCCCCACTGGTCGAAGCTGAAGATGTTCCAGATTGCGCCCTGTACGAAGATCTTGTGCTCGTACATGGCGATCAGGGCACCCAGGGTCTTCGGGGTCAGGCTCTTGAACAGGATGGAGTTGGTCGGGCAGTTGCCTTCGAATACCTTGAACGGCACCAGATCCTTGACCTGTTCCAGCGTCTTGCCTGCAGCCAGGAACTCGGCCTCGACCTGCTCCTTGCTCTTGCCGAAGGCCAGCGCTTCGGTCTGGGCGAAGAAGTTGGCCAGCAGCTTCGGATGGTGGTCACCGATCGGGTTGTGGCTGATGGCCGGCGCCAGGAAGTCGCAGGGGATCAGCTTGGTGCCCTGGTGGATCAGCTGGTAGAAGGCGTGCTGGCCGTTGGTGCCCGGCTCACCCCAGATGATGGGGCCGGTCTGGTAGTCGACCTTGTTGCCGTTGCGATCCACGTACTTGCCGTTGGATTCCATGTTGCCTTGCTGGAAGTAGGCAGGGAAGCGGTGCATGTACTGATCGTACGGCAGAATGGCTTCGGACTCGGCACCATGGAAGTTGTTGTACCAGAGGCCGATCAGCGCCAGCAGCACCGGCACGTTCTGCTCATAGGAGGCAGTGGCGAAGTGCATGTCCATCTCGAAGGCGCCTTGCAGCAGGGCTTCGAAGTTGTCGAAACCGACGGACAGGGCGATAGGCATGCCGATGGCAGACCAGGAGGAGTAACGGCCGCCAACCCAGTCCCAGAACTCGAACATGTTGTCGGTGTCGATGCCGAACTCGGCCACGGCCTTGCCGTTGGTGGAGAGCGCAGCGAAGTGCTTGGCAACGTGGGCCTTGTCACCGGCGATGTCGATGAACCAGTCGCGGGCGGTCAGGGCGTTGGTCATGGTCTCCTGAGTGGTGAAGGTCTTGGAGGCCACCAGGAACAGGGTGGTTTCCGGATCGATCTTCTTCAGGGTCTCGGCGATGTGGGTGCCATCGACGTTGGAGACGAAGTGCATCTGCAGGTGGTTTTTGTAGGGGCGCAGCGCCTCGGTGATCATCACAGGGCCCAGATCGGAACCGCCGATGCCGATGTTGACCACGTGCTGGATCGCCTTGCCGGTGTAGCCCTTCCACTCGCCGGAAATGATCTTCTCGCAGAAGCCCTTCATCTTGGCCAGCACGGCCTTCACTTCCGGCATCACGTCCTTGCCGTCGCACTCGATGGGGCGGTCGGAGCGGTTGCGCAGGGCCACGTGCAGCACGGCGCGGCCCTCGGTCATGTTGATCTTGTCGCCATTGAACATGGCATCGATGGCGCTGCGCAGATCGGTCTCTTTGGCCAGATCAATGAGCAGCTTGAGAGTCTCCTCGGTGATCAGGTTCTTGGAGTAGTCGACCAGGATGTCGCCTTGATAGGTGAGGGAGAACTTGTCGAAACGCTGGGGATCCTGGGCGAACAGATCTTTCAGCCGGGTCTCTTTGTTCGCTGCAAAGTGGGCTTCCAGTGCCTGCCAGGCCTGGGTCTGGGTTGGATTGATGTTTTTCATAGGATTATCAGTCTTCCAAGTTGTGTATGAACCTTGCTGGCAAGGCTCCCGCCAAACCTTATTATTCGAGCACTATACCGGGCCCATTATACCGAGCACATGGTGCGGCCCGTGTAACAGAGCTTTACCAATTGTCTGCATCGAAGGAGTTTACAACCAAAACGCTGCGATTATGAGTCAGCAGGGGTCACGAGATCTTGCGTTGGCTCATGCTTCGCCGGTCTCGTCAGGTTGAAAGGGGTTTCAGTGTGGCAGGGGGGAGGCGGGGCGCACCAGGTGCCGGAGATGGGGTGAAGCGGTCGCCTTTCGAGCGGATGTCGGGCAGGGGTCAGACTGATCTGGCGGCCCTGCCCCGGAAACGACAATGCCAGCCCGGAGGCTGGCATTGTGGCCATCATGACTGGATTCAGGCCTGGGTCTTCTGCATGTGCATGACCATCTGGGGGAAGGGGATCTCGACGCCCTCGGCATCGAAGGCCAGCTTCACCTTCTCGTGGAAGTCGAACCAGACACCCCAGTAATCGCCCGTCTTGACCCAGGGGCGCACCACTATGTTGACCGAGGAGTCGGCCAGGGCGGCGACGGCGATGACGGCTTCCGGATCTTTCAGGATGCGTGGGTCCTCGTTCACCAGTCGCTCCAGGATCTGCTTGGCTTTGCGCAGGTCAGAGCCGTAGCCGATGCCGAAGGTCATGTCGACCCGGCGGGTCTCCATGCGCGAGTAGTTGACAATGGTGCCGTTGAGGATGGCGGAGTTCGGCACCACCACCATCTTGTTGTCACCGGAGGTGAGGGTGGTGGTGAACAGCTGGACGGATTGCACCACGCCATTGGTGCCCGCGACCTCAATAAACTCGCCCGCCTTGATGGGGCGGAAGATGATCAGCAGGAAACCGGCGGCGAAGTTGGAGAGGGACCCCTGCAGCGCCAGGCCTATGGCCAGACCGGCGGCACCTATGATGGCGACGAAGGAGGCAGTCTGCACCCCGACCCGGCCAAGGGCCGCTATCACCACGAACACCAGAATGGTGTACTTGAGAATGCTGCCGACGAAGTGGGTGACGGTGGCATCCAGCTTGCGGGTCTGCATCACTCTGACCACGCCACCGCTGAGAATATTGGCGGCGATGTAACCGACCAGCAGGGTGAGCAGGGCGGCAGCGATGTTGACCGCGTACTCGATGATCAGCCCCTGGTTGTTGACCAGCCAGGTCTGCGCTTCGGTAATGATCTCGGGTTCCATAGGATGTCCTGTTGGTATAAAGGTTTATGGCGCATGAATCTAACACCGGAACGCGACAACCTGGGTCGCATCTGGTGCTTATTTTGTGCCATAAAACGCTGCCACAAAAAACAAGGGAGGCCAAGGCCTCCCATTGTATTCGAACCGGTCTTGCTCAGCTTTGCAGCAGCTGGCTGCGCATAAACTGCCACTGATCTTCAAAACCGGCGGTGGGCTTGAGCTTGAACTCGGAACGGACGCCTTGGTCGATCCGCTCCTCTGGCTACTCAGCTTTGCAGCAGTTGGCTGCGCATAAACTGCCACTGATCCTCGAACCCGGCGGTGGGCTTGAGCTTGAACTCGGAACGGACGAACTGGCTGATCCGTCCCTCGGCATAGGCCAGCAACAGGTTGGCCAGCATGGTCTCATCGAGCTGGAAGCCCTGGCCTTCCCGCAGCCGCTTCTCCCTCAGCGCCTGCTTGAGCTGGGTCTCCAGCTTGTCAAACAGGGCGCTGATGCGATCCCGCAGCCGATCGTGCTCGCCCAGCAGGGCATCGCCGTTGAGGATGCGGGTGATGCCGGGATTGCGCTCGGCGAACACCAGCAGCAGCTGCAGTATATGGTGGCAGCGGGCCATGGTGTCCTTCTCTTCGGCCATGATCAGGTTGACCCGTGACAGCAGGGAATCCTCGATAAAGTCGATCAGCCCCTCGAACATCCGCGCCTTGCTCGGAAAGTGTCGATAGAGGGCCGCCTCGGACACACCCACCTCGGCCGCGAGGCGCGCCGTGGTGATGCGCTGACCCGGACTGGTTTCCAGCATATGGGCGAGTGCCTGCAGGATCTGATCGCGCCGACTCTGTTTCTGGTTACTGCTTGCCATGGATTCCCCTAAAAAAACAATGGCTTGATTCTGTTATTAGACACAGACCCCAGGGGCCTGTGTGGTCTTGTTATTGGCGACCAGAAGAACCAAACCCGCCTTCACCCCGTTCACTCTGATTGAATTCGTCGACCAGCTGGAAGCTGGCCTGCACCACGGGCAGGATCACCAGCTGGGCGATGCGCTCCCCTGGTTGCATGGTGAAGCTGTCGTTGCCGCGATTCCAGACCGAGACCATCAGCTGGCCCTGGTAGTCGGAATCGATGAGACCGACCAGGTTGCCGAGCACTATGCCGTGCTTATGACCCAGGCCGGAGCGGGGCAGGATGGTGGCGCACAGACCCGGATCCTGAATGTGGATGGCGAGCCCGGTCGGCACCAGGGTGGTGTCGCCCGGTGCCAGCGTGATCGGTGCATCCAGCAGGGCGCGCAGATCCATGCCGGCGGAACCCGGGGTGGCGTAGGCAGGCAGCGGGAAGTCGGTGCCGATGCGGGCATCCAGGATTTTCAGTTCAATTTGTGTCGTCATGAATCGTTTTTCAATTGGATCGCCCGGGGGAGATCGAGTGGTTCAGTGGGCGCCCTTGGGTCGCCAGCATGTTGTCAATGCGATGCCGATCGCCGTGAGTCCGCCGCCAGTGGCAGTGGCTCAGGGTCGATAGTGGCGTGCAATCAGGGCGACAAGATGACGAGCCAGCGTCAGCTTGTCGGCCAGGGGCAGGGCGGCCTGACCCCCTTGCCAGAAGACGGTCAGGGCGTTGTCATCGGCATTGAAGCCTTGGCCCGCGCGGGACACATCGTTGGCGGCGATCATGTCCAGCCGCTTACGTCGCAGTTTGTCGAGGGCGTATTGTTCCACATCCACGGTTTCGGCGGCAAATCCGACGGTGAAGGGCTTGTCTGACAGTGCGCCCACGGCGGCGATGATGTCGGGATTCTTGACCAGGCTCAGCGCCATCTGGTCGTTGTCACCTGTCTTCTTGATCTTCTGGCTGGCGACCTGGGCCGGGCGGTAGTCCGCCACGGCGGCGCAGCCGATGAAGAGATCGCACTCATGAACCCGGCTCATCACCGCCTGGTGCATCTGCAGGGCGCTTTCCACGTCGACCCGCTCAATCCCCTGGGGCGTGGCCAGGGCGACCGGGCCGCTCACCAGCGTCACCTCGGCACCCGCCTCGCGGGCGGCGCGGGCGATGGCGTAACCCATCTTGCCGGAGCTGTGGTTGCTGATGTAGCGCACCGGATCCAGCGCCTCTCGGGTCGGCCCTGCGGTGAGCAGCAGTTTGACCCCCGCCAGCAGAGGCTCGGCAGTCAGCTGCTGGCAGCAGCGCTCCACCAAGTCCAGGGGATCCAGCATCCGGCCCGGACCCACGTCACCGCAGGCCTGGCTGCCGGAGTCCGGCCCCCACAGCAGAATGCCGCGGCTGGCCAGGGTATCGAGATTGGCCTGGGTGGCGGCGTTGCGATACATCTGCTGGTTCATGGCCGGGGCCAGCGCCACTGTTGCCGGGGTGGCCAGACAGAGGGTGGTCAGCAGCTCGTCCGCCATGCCGGCGGCCATGCGCGCCATCAGGTTGGCACTGGCGGGGGCGATCAGCACCAGATCCGCCCACTTGGCCAGCTCGATGTGGCCCATGCCCGCCTCGGCGGCCGGGTCCAGCAGGCTGTCGGCGACCGGGTGGCCGGAGACGGCCTGCAGGGTCAGGGGAGTGATGAACTCCTTGGCGGAGCGGGTCATCACCACCCTTACCTCGGCACCCTGATCTTTCAGGCGGCGTACCAGCTCGGCACTCTTGTAGGCGGCGATCCCGCCACTGACACCCAACAGGATGCGTTTATCGGCCAATCTCATCTGCTGCTTCTCTTTCGGCTCACTCTGACTGGTCGGCTAAGATAGCACAGGCGATGGACGACGACAGAGGCTGACATGGGGGAGTTGTGGTCGGGCTCCCGTGATTTTTTGCTATTTTTTCTCTCAATAGCCATGGGGGAGAGACAAATGAGCATCAAGGAGTGGCCGGAAGATGAGCGCCCCCGGGAGAAGCTGTTGCGCCGTGGGGCGGGGGTGCTGTCCGATGCGGAATTGCTGGCGATCTTCCTGCGCACCGGGGTCAGCGGACTGAGCGCGGTGGATCTTTCCCGCCAGCTGTTGCGGCAGTTCGGATCCTTGCGGGCGCTGCTTGGGGCCGAGCAGCAGGCTTTTTGCGGCGCTCACGGGCTGGGGCCGGCCAAATATGCCCAGTTGCAGGCGGTGCTGGAGATGGGCAGACGGCATCTTGCCGAGCAGTTGCAACGGGGGGAGGCCCTCACGTCTCCCCAGCTGACCCGGGAGTATCTGCAGGCTCAACTGCGGGACAGGCCGCGGGAAGTGTTTGCGCTGTTATTGCTCGATAACCAGCACAGAGTGATTCAATTTGTTAAACTTTTCTACGGCACCCTGGATTCGGCAAGCGTCTGGCCCAGGGAAATCGTGCAGATCGCGCTCAAACATAATGCAGCCGCCGTGATTCTGGCGCATAATCACCCGTCCGGCGTAGCCGAGCCCAGTCGGGCCGACCGCCAGATCACGGATCGGATCCTGGCCGCCCTGGCCTTGGTCGATATCAGAGTGCTGGATCACTTGGTGATCGGTGACGGCATCACGGTTTCTTTCGCAGAGCGTGGTTGGTTATGACTGGGCTCTGGCACTGTATTAGTTGATCTTTGATCACGGATGCTGTATAAAATGCCGCCTTCTGTTTGCCCCGCAATCGAAGGCCAGCGGGGCAGATATTTGCTCGAGCAATGAAGTAAGATTTGGAGAGACTGACATGTCTAGAGTATGCCAAGTAACCGGCAAGCGCCCGGCAGTTGGTAACAACCGTTCGCACGCTAACAACGCTACCAAGCGTCGTTTCCTGCCGAACCTGCACACTCACCGTTTTTGGGTTGAGAGTGAAAAACGCTTCGTAAGCCTGCGCGTATCCGCAAAAGGCATGCGTATCATCGACAAGCGCGGCGTTGAAGTGGTTCTGGCTGAACTGCGTGCCAGCGGCGTTAAGGTATAAGGAATTAGATCATGGCTAAAGGTATTCGCGATAAGATTCGCCTGAACTCCAGCGCCGGTACTGGTCACTTCTATACCACTACCAAGAACAAGCGCACCATGCCCGAAAAAATGGAGATCAAGAAATTTGATCCCGTTATTCGTCAGCATGTGATCTACAAGGAAGGCAAAATCAAGTAATCACTTGATGCTGCACTCCCAAAAAACCCGGCTTAGTGCCGGGTTTTTTTATGGATGGAATTCAGTACACTGCCGCTTCGAAGGGAGGCTTGCCATGTTCAAATTGAGCCGTAAAGGCTGGAATAACGTGATCATAGTGGTGGTGCTGATAGTGATCACCCTGCTGCACCGGCTGGAGCAGGCCCAGCAGGAGAACAGCGCCCAGCGACCGCGTCCGCTGTTGCCGGAGAGCGCCGTGGTGCTCACCTGGCAGGGGCCGAGCTGGCAGATAGAGCGCATCGGCCAGGGCTGGCGCAGCGGGCCGGATCTGGGGCTCAGCAGCGCCCAGCTGGCCGCCCGCATCGAGGCCTGGCAAGGCTGGCTGCTGCCGCCGAGCGGGGCCGTGCGCGGCACCCCTGTTACCCTCAAGATATGGGTCGCCGGTCAGAGCGATCCCGTGGAGGTGGGGCTCTATCAGGACGACGGCAAGTTTGCCGCCCTGCTGCCCCCCTCGACCTGGCTCACCCTGAGCCAGGAGCAGTACCGCGACCTGCTGCGTCCCACCCCCTGAACCCTGCCGTGAGCGAGAGGCCTGTCTATGCCTGAATTACCGGAAGTCGAAGTCAGCCGCCAGGGGATCTCTCCCTGGCTCACCGGCATCAAGGTGACCCGAGTGGTGGTCAGGGATGGCCGACTGCGCTGGCCCGTGCCTGGCGAGATCCAGGAACTGGTGGATCTCGTCATCCACAGGGTCAGTCGCCGCGCCAAGTACCTGCTGCTGGAGACCGATTTTGGCACCGCCATCCTGCACCTTGGCATGTCCGGCAGCCTGCGGGTGCTGGACATAGGCACCCCGGCCGAGAAGCACGATCACGTGGACATCGAGCTCGCCAACGGCAAGCTGCTGCGACTCAACGATCCGCGCCGCTTCGGTGTCCTGCTGTGGACCCGCGAACCGGCCGAGGCCCACGCCCTGCTCGCCAAGCTGGGGCCGGAGCCGCTTACCGACGCCTTCAGCGCCGACTACCTGCGGGCGCGGGCCAGGGGGCGCAGCACCGCCATCAAGCAGTTCCTGATGGACAACCAGGTGGTGGTCGGGGTGGGCAACATCTACGCCAACGAGGCCCTCTATGCCGCCGGCATTCACCCCAAGCGGGCGGCGGGCAACATCAGTGGTGAGCGGCTGGGTACCCTGGTGGCCGAGATCAAGCGGGTGTTGACCGAGGCCATTCGCCAGGGGGGCACCACCCTCAAGGACTTCACCAGTGCCGATGGCAAACCGGGCTATTTCGTGCAGCAGTTGCAGGTCTATGGCCGGGGCGGCCAGCCCTGTTTCCACTGCCATACCCTGCTGACCGAGGTGAGGATGGGCCAGAGAACCACGGTGTTCTGCTCCCACTGCCAACGCTGAATTGCCGTTTTTTGGGCCATATCCGGCCAAGTTGTAAGAGAGTATTGCCAGTCTGTTGATGCCGCTTTCGTCCATGACTACTATCTCGCCAGTTCAGGCTGCGAGGTAATAAAAATGACAGCAGAATCAATAGACTGGGATCATCTATCCCGGCAGGGGCACTATTGCGCCCAAAAAATGGCCCGCTTCCTTTATCCCGATGATAGCGCCCGCAAGACCTTCAATCGCGGCAAGTTCGTGCTGCGCAGTCTGCTCTACCGGCCGCAGTTGAACCGGGTGTTCGAGCTGTTTCAGACAGAACCCCTGAGGGCCCTGCCTGCCCACTACCCCGAGCTGCTCGACAAGCCGATGCGACCCTATCGCTTCGCCTGCTCGACCGTGAACCAGCGAGTCAGGATGATGGAGGATCACTACCGGCTGCTGCTGGCCCGTTATCCTGACCTGATCGACCCGCTCTATCTGGGGGAGGGGATCGAACTCGGCCGCTACCCCGAGGGCGGCTGTCGCCTGGTGCTGCGCCACGACGGCACCTTCCGGCGGGAGGCCGAACTGGCCCTCTCCATCGTCAACGAACAGGGGGAGCGGCTCTACAGCTGCGCCTTCTCGCTGGCGGGCAGCGAGCACGATCTGGCGCTGGTTATCGGCTCGGTGCAGGGGCCCGAGCCCGGTGTCGAGCAGCCCCAGGAGCAGGTACGGGCACTGACCAAAGCGGGCCATGGTCTGAGACCCAAGTCGCTGGTGGTGATGCTGGTGATGGCGCTGGCCGGGGCCATGGGGGCAAGCCGTGTCTCGGCCGTGCGGATGAAGGCGCACATCTTCCAGGCCAGACGCTACAGCAAGAAGAAAAAAGCCTGCCTGCAGGCGGATTATGACGAGCTGTGGCAGGAGTTCGGTGCCCTGGATCAGGATGCCAACTTCGTGCGGTTGCAGCCCGCGGTGCGCAAGCCGCTGGAAGAGGTGGCCGCCAAGAAGCGCGCCATGTACCGGCGTCGCTACGCCTGGCTGGACGAGCTGACGCTCAACTGTCAGCAGGCGCTGAACCGCGCGCCGGACTGACGGCAGGGGCGGGAGACCGGGGCTGCGCCAGCTGCCCCGACAAACAGGCTACCCTCGGGTAGCCTGTTTGCGTTGTCACTTGCCCTGTTTGGCGGCGATGGCCTGCGCCACCAGGGGATCGACGAACTGGTGGATGTCGCCGCCGTGCAGGGCGACTTCCTTCACCAGGGTGGAGGAGATGAAGGAGTTCTCTTCCGCCGGGGTGAGGAAGACGCTCTCCAGCTCCGGCATCAGGCGGCGGTTCATGTTGGCCAGCTGGAATTCGTACTCGAAGTCGGAGACGGCGCGCAGGCCCCGGATCAGCACGTTGGCCTGCTGCTCTTTGGCAAAATCCACCAGCAGGCCGGAGAAGCCCACCACCTTGACGTTGGGCAGGTGGGCAGTCACCTGCTGGGCCAGCAGGACGCGCTCCGCCAGATCGAACAACGGCCGCTTGCTCGGGCTGTTGGCGACCCCGACCACCACCTCGTCAAACAGCCTGGCGGCCCGGCCAATCAGGTCGGTGTGGCCGTTGGTGATGGGGTCGAAGGTGCCGGGATATATTACCTTGTTGGTCATGCTGCTGATTCCTGCAACCGGGAAAATTGGTCGCATTATAGAGTCTGTTGGTGGTTTGTCGCGACCGGGATGGCGCGGATTTCTGGCGCGACGCCCAAGGTTTGATCGCCCTAATCAGGGCCCCTCGGCGTCTTCGCTTGAGAATAGCCCTGCATCAGGCAAGAATACCCGCACCGCGCATCAAGCCTCCCTGCATTGGTGACAGGGAGCAAAGGGATTTTTTATGAAACGTATTCTGGTAGTACGCAATGACAAGATTGGTGACTTCATGCTGGCCTGGCCGAGTTTTGCCATGCTCAAGCGTTCCATGGAGTGTCATGTGACTGCCCTGGTTCCCGCCTACACGGCGCCGCTGGCCCGCCTCTGTCCCTGGATCGACGAGATCATCCTGGATCCGGGTGCCCGGGCCGACAAGGAACAGCAACGCGCCTTGCTGGCCCGCATCAAGGCGGCCGCTTTCGATGCCTCCATCTGCCTCTTCTCCAACACCCGTAACGCCAAGCTGGTGTGGAAGGCGCACATTCCCTACCGGCTGGCTCCGGCCACCAAGCTGGCCCAGGTGCTCTACAACCAGCGGCTGGTGCAGCGCCGTTCCCGCTCCCAGAAGCCGGAGTACGAGTACAACCTGGATCTGGTGCGCCGCTTCCTGGCCGACCAGCAACTGAGCGCGGTGGAGCCCCGGGGGCCCTACCTCAGTTTCGATCCCGAGAGCCTGCAACAGGTGCGCGAACAGGTCGCCAGCCGGCTTAGGCTGGATGCGAGCCGCCCCTGGCTGATGGTGCATGCCGGCAGCGGCGGCTCGGCCAACAACCTCTCCATAGAGCAGTACTCGCGCCTCATCATCAAGCTCAACCAGGCCTGCCCTGAACTGCAGTGCGTGCTGACGGCGGGGCCCGGGGAGGAGAGCAAGGCGGAACAGCTGGCGGCCGAGCTGCTGGCCCACGGCGGCAACGGCTGGATCTACCGCTCAGACGAGGGGCTGCCGAAGTTCTGTCAGGTGATGGCCAATGCCGCCCTGTTCGTGGCGGGCAGCACTGGACCGCTGCACATAGCAGCGGCGCTGGACGTGCCCACCATCGGCTTCTTCCCGGCACACCGCTCCGCCACGCCGCTGCGCTGGCGTCCGCTCAACAGCGAGGGGCGTCATCTGGCCTTCAGCCCGCCGGAAGACAGCGATCACCCGGAAGACATGAGCCAGCTCGATCCCAAGACGATGGCGGCGGCGATCGCCCGCTGGGCACCGCCGTTCTGGCGGGCAGAGAGCTGAGAATGCAGACAGGGCCCCTCGGGGCCCTGTCTCGTCATGGGGGGGTCGCGATGCTTGCTTACTTTTGGGCCTGGTCCGGCGCCTGTGGCTGCTGGCGGATCCAGAGGTCGGCGTACTTCGCGAAGGTGGAGTGGGCCGAGAGGATGGCCAGCAGCAGCCCCTGCTTGCCGTCGAGGAAGCCGGCCTTGAGCAGGTACATCTTGAGGAAGCAGCCGACGGCGTGCACCAGCCCCTGGCCGAGGGAGCCTTTCTTGCCACGGGCGGTGCGCTGATCGGCCCAGGCCCTGGCGTAGCCGGCGGATTTGACCAGATAGTGCTCCAGATCCCGGTAGGTGAAGTGCAGCAGGTCGCCGTGCAGGTTGACGATCTTCATGTTGGCACGCACCTCCACCTTCTCGTGCACCAGCGCCTCGTTGTAGCCGGTGAGCGCCCTGGGATAGAGGCGCAGCACCCGATCCGGATACCAGCCGCTGTGGCGGATGAAGCGGCCGAACACCCAGGAGAGGCGGGGAATCGAGTAGATGGTGTCGTCAGCCGGGTTGGCCATGACCCCCTTGATAGCGTCCTTGAGCTCGGGAGTGAGCCGCTCGTCCGCATCCAGCCACAGCACCCATTCCGACTGGACATGGGACTGGGCGAGGCGGCGCTGGCGGCCGAAGCCAGGCCAGGCCGTGTTGACGAAGAAGCGGGCGCCGAATTCGGCGGCGATGGCGGGGGTGTCATCCTGACTGCCGGAGTCCAGGATGACGATTTCGTCCACCAGGCCATCGAGGGAGGCGAGGCAGGCGCGCAGGTTGTCGGCTTCGTTCTTGACGATCAGGACGGCCGCCAGGGTCGGTTTTTTCACGGGTTCTGGACTCTTGTTGGCGCCCGGCGGGCGGGTCATGCTCGGATTGGCGCCCATTCTAGCCTAAAACCCCGGCGGGGGCATGGGCCCGCTGGCCATGGCGAGCCGCTTTCGACGGGGGGAGAGGGCGCCGGTGCTGACAAGAGGGAGCATCCACGTCCCGCAGCGCGGCCCTGAAGGCCTCTTGCGCATCAGGCAGGGATCTTCTGTTATTTCTTCGGCCTTTCTTGGGGCATAATCTCGCCCAGTAACGATTAACAGCCGGGCCAGTCCCGAGAGAAGACGTGCGATGAAGATATTGGTGATCGGCCCCTCCTGGGTCGGCGACATGGTGATGTCCCAGAGCCTCTACAAGGCGCTCAAGAGCAATCACCCGGACAGCGAGCTGCATGTGATGGCGCCGGCCTGGTGCGTGGCCCTGCTGGAGCGGATGCCCGAGGTGGACAAGGCTATTCCCATGCCGCTCGGCCACGGTGACTTCAAGCTGGGGGCCCGCCGCCGGCTCGGCAAGCAGCTGGCCGCCGAAAAGTACGATCAGGCCATCATCCAGCCCAATTCCATGAAGTCGGCGCTCATCCCCTGGTTTGCCAGGATCCCGGTGCGTACCGGCTGGAAGGGGGAGCACCGCTTCGGCCTGCTCAACGACATGCGCAGCAACAAGCAGGCCTTCCCGCTGATGGTGGAGGCCTATCTGGCGCTGGCCTACCCCAAGGCACAGATGAAGAGCAGGAGCGACATTCCGTCCATCCCCCATCCGTCCCTGCACGTGGATCTCGTCAACCAGGGCAAGGCCCTGGAGCGGCTCTGCCTGAATCGCGCCCGCCCCGTGCTGGTGCTCTGCCCGGGGGCCGAGTTCGGCCCGGCCAAGCGCTGGCCCGAGGGGCACTACGCCGTGGTGGCCCAGAAGCATCTGGATGAAGGCTGGCAGGTGTGGATCTTCGGCTCCGGCAAGGATGTGGAGGTGGCCAACACCATACGGGACCGGATCAACCCCCTGTCCCGTCCCAATTGTCACGTGCTGGCGGGCAAGACCAGCCTGCACGAGGCGATCGATCTCATGGCCCTGGCAGGTCGGGTCATCGCCAACGATTCGGGCCTGATGCACGTCGCCGCCGCCCTCAACCGGCCGCTGATCGGCGTCTATGGCTCCACCTCGCCGCTCTACACGCCGCCCCTGGCGGACAGGGTCGAGATAGTCCACACCGACATCGAATGCCGCCCCTGTTTCAAGCGCACCTGCAAGTTCGGCCACCTCAAGTGCCTGATCGAGTTGATGCCGGAGCAGGTCATAGAGGCGGGCAAACGGCTGGAGCGCAGTGACGGGGCGGACCTGATCATAGCGCTGCAGCCGGTGGCTGAGCCCGCGACCGGCGGCGAAGGCCAATAGCATGATCTATCGGCTGCTCTACAACCTGCTGATCCACCTGGGCCTGCCGCTGGCGCTGCTGGCGCTCTACAAGCCCAAAAAAGGCAAGCCCGGCTTCGGCAAGCGCTGGGCCGAGCACCTGGGGCGGGCACCTGCCACCGGGCAGGAGGCGCCGCTCTGGATCCATGCGGTGAGCGTGGGGGAGACGCTGGCCATCAGCCCCTTCATCCGCGCCCTCAAGGCGGAGCAGCCCTCCTTGCCCATACTGCTCACCACTACTACCCGCACCGGCGCCGAGCAGGCGGCCAAGCTCGGGGATCTGGTGGTGCATCGCTATGCGCCCCTGGACTACCCCTGGGCGGTCTCGGCATTTCTGGCCACCTTCAAGCCCCGCGCCCTCTGGGTGATGGAGACCGAGCTGTGGCCGAACTGGCTGGCGGCCTGCGAGGCGCGCCACCTGCCGGTGACCATCCTCAATGCCCGCCTCTCCGAGCGATCCTGCCAGCGCTATGCCCGTTTCCAGGGCGCCTTCGATGCCCTCAGCCATCCGCTGACCCATCTGCTGTGCCAGCACCAGGACGACGCGGATCGCTTCCATCGTCTGGGCATAGGCCGCGAGCGGCTGGCGGTGACCGGCTCCATCAAGTTCGACATCCAGTTTGGCGACGAGGTGCAGGCCCGGGGCCGCGCCCTGCGCCAGCAGCTTGGGCAGGAGCGGCCGATCTGGATCGCCGCCAGCACCCATCAGGGGGAAGACGAGCAGGTGCTGGCCGCCTTCGATCGGGTGCTCAAGGCACATCCGTCTGCCCTGCTTATCCTGGTGCCGCGCCACCCCGAGCGCTTTGCCCGGGTGGCCGAGCTGTGCGCCCCCTACGGCTGCGTGCTGCGCTCTCATTGCCAGGGTCAGGGCAAGCCGGTGAGCGAGACGGACAAGGTCTATCTCGGCGATACCATGGGCGAGTTGCCGCTGATGCTGGCGGCGGCTGATGTGGCCTTCGTCGGCGGCAGCCTGGTGAAGATTGGTGGCCACAACCTGCTGGAGCCGGCGGCGCTCGGCAAACCCTGCCTGACCGGCCCCGCCTATTTCAATTTCAGCGACATCACCCGCCAGCTGGTGGCTCAGGGTGGGGCCGCCGTGGTGGCGGATGCAGATGCCCTGGGCGACAAGGTGAATATGCTGCTCGGCGATGCGGGCGCCCGTCGCCAGATGGGGGAGCAGGCCCGTGCCGTGGTGCTGCATAACCAGGGGGCGCTGGCGCGCACCCTGTCCCACTGCCTCGCCGCACTGGAAAACGACTAGCGCGGGTGGCCCTGGTGGCCACCCAGTGCCTTATCCCGTACCCGCTCATAGTCCCGCCTGATCCCGGGGCAGGGGCAAAACGCCGCAGGCAATCCGGCCTGCTTTCCTTTATGCTCTGCCCTTTGCCTTGACCCTGTGATGCCCCGATGAACCGCGCTCCCCTGCTGCTGATGATACTGGTCACCCTGCTGGCCGCCGCTGGCTGGCTCTTCTCGAAAGAGGCTATTCGCGAACTGCCCACCGCCGCCTTTATCGGCAGCCGCTTCCTGTTGGCCGCCCTGCTGCTGCTGCCACTCGCCTGGCTGCGGGAGCCGCCCCCCAGCCGTTCGCAACTGCTGCGTGCTGCCGGGTGCGGCACCCTGCTCGGGGCCAGCCTGCTGTTCTGGGTCACCGCCATCAGCCAGAGCGATGCGCTTGGCAGTGGCGCCTTCATCATGAGCGTGGCCACCCTGATGGCGCCGCTCGCCGCCTGGGCCGCCTTCAAGGCCAGGCCCGGCCGCCACTACTGGCTCACCCTGCCCATCGCCGTGGCCGGCCTGCTGCTACTCTCCAGCAGCACCCAGTGGGGCGTGTCCCTGTCCCTGTTCTGGTTTCTGGCCGCTGCTGCCACCCTGGGGGTTCAGCTCGCGGTGCACCGCCACTTCGCCCAGTCCATTCCCCCTACCTGGCTCACCTGCATCCAGCTGGCGGTGACCGGCCTGATCGGCACCCTGCTCTCCCTGCTGACAGAGCAGTGGCCCGCCGACATCAGCCAGGGAATCTGGGGCTGGTTTGCCGCCAGCGTCCTGATCGCCACCACACTGCGTTACTGGCTGCTCACCCATGCCCTGAGCCGGATGACCACGGCCCACGCCGCCCTGCTGATGCTGCTGGAACCCGTCTGGACCCTGATCCTGAGCACCCTCTTCTATGACGAGCCGCTGGGCCCTGCCAAGCTGGCCGGCGCCGGTCTGGTGCTGGGGGCTCTGGTGCTCTACCAGCTCCCCCTGTTGCTGCGAAGCCGCAAATTCAAAGCATCCAATGGATAAGTGGCCGCTCCATCGACAGTAACGGGGTGGCTATCGGAAATGAAAACGGGCCTGCACTTGCAGGCCCGTTCTTTTGGGCAGGGCGTCGTCCCATGGCCGCGCCGCCATCGCCTCGATGACAAGGTGGCTCAAGTTGCGGTGGATTGTGCGACGAGGCCATGCCGTAGAGCGTCCTGGGGATATGACATAAAAAAGCCCCCGCATGGCGGAGGCTGGTGCATCGGCGAGAGGGATCACTCGATGTTCTGAATTTGCTCGCGCATCTGTTCGATGAGGACTTTCAACTCGACGGCGGACTGGGTCACCTCGGCGTTGATGGATTTGGAGCCCAGGGTGTTCGACTCGCGGTTGAACTCCTGCATCATGAAGTCGAGGCGACGGCCGCAGGCGCCACCCTTCTTCATGATCTTGATGGTTTCGCTGATGTGCATCTCCAGGCGATCCAGCTCCTCGGCCACGTCGATCTTCTGGGCCAGCAGCACGATTTCCTGCTCGATGCGTGCAGGGTCCAGCTCCACCTTGGCCTCGGCCAGGCGGTCGGTGAGCTTCTGGCGCTGCCACTCGATGATTTGCGGCAGGTGGACGCGCACCTTCTTCACTTCCACCTGGATGCCGTCCAGACGCTGCTGGATCAGCGCCTTGAGGTTGGCCCCTTCGCTGGCGCGGGAGGCGAGGAAATCTTCCATGGTCAGATCGAAGCCGCCGAGCAGCTCGGTGGCCACCGCGTCCATGTCCTGCTCGGCGGCAGCCATGACACCCGGCCAGCGCAGCACGTCCACCGGATTGAGCTGGCCCTGGCCCGCCTCTTTCATCACCCAGTTGGCGCTGTCGATGATCAGCTTGGCCAGCTCTTCATTGATGTGGAGCTGGCTGGCGGCGGCTTGGGCTGCCTCGAACCTCAGGTTGCACTCCACCTTGCCGCGCTGCAGCTTGGCACGGAAACGCTCACGCAGTACCGGCTCCAGGCTGCGCAGCTGCTCCGGCAGGCGGATGTAGGTTTCCAGATAGCGCTGGTTGACCGAACGAATTTCCCAAACGGCTGTGCCCCAGTCGCCCTTGAATTCCTTGCGGGCGTAGGCGGTCATGCTGTGAATCATTGATTGTTCCGGGCTTGATGAAGTGTGCGGCCAGTATACTCAGCCAGGCTTGCCCCGTCAGCCGATGCCGTGGTTTTAGCGGCTGATATTTGGGGCGGGATCACTTATAATCCCCCGCCAATTTGAGCCAGCCCAGAGGTCAGTCCCATGTCCCGTCCCAGCGATCGCAGTGCCGCGCAAGTGCGCCCGGTTACCATCACCCGCAACTTCACCAAGCATGCGGAAGGATCTGTGCTGGTGGAGTTCGGCCACACCCGCGTGCTGTGCACCGCCAGCGTCGACACCAGCGTGCCGCGCTTCCTGAAAGGCAAGGGTCAGGGCTGGGTCACCGCCGAGTACGGCATGCTGCCGCGCTCCACCCATTCGCGCATGAACCGCGAGGCGGCCGCCGGCAAGCAGAGCGGTCGCACCCTGGAGATCTCCCGACTGATCGCCCGCTCCCTGCGTGCCGCCGTGGACTTGACTGCCCTGGGCGAACACTCCATCACGGTGGATTGCGACGTGCTGCAGGCCGACGGCGGCACCCGCACCGCCGCCATCACCGGTGCCTGCGTGGCCCTGGTGGATGCGTTGAACTGGATGGTCGAGAAGGGCATGCTCAAGCAGAGTCCGCTCAAGCAGATGATCGCCGCCGTCTCCGTCGGCATGTATCAGGGCGAAGCCATCTGCGATCTGGAGTATGTAGAAGACTCCGCCGCCGAGACCGACATGAACGTGGTGATGACCGAAGACGGCCGCATCATAGAGGTGCAGGGCACCGCCGAGGCCGAGCCCTTCACCCACGAGGAGCTGCTGGCGATGCTGGCGCTCGCCAAGGGCGGCATCGACGACATCATAGCGCTGCAGAAGCAGGCGCTCTCCTGAATTTCTGATTTGAAAAACGCGGCATTGACCGCGTTTTTTTATACCCCCACACCAGTAAACGACAAGCCAAGCAAGGAGCCAGAATGAAAGCCTACCAGCGTCAATTTATCGAGTTCGCCCTGGAGAAACAGGTTCTCAAATTCGGTGAGTTCACCCTGAAATCCGGCCGCAAGAGCCCCTACTTCTTCAACGCCGGCCTGTTCAACAGTGGCCGCGATCTGGCCCGCCTCGGCCGCTTCTATGCCGCCGCCCTGATGGATGCCGGCATCGAATTCGATGTGCTGTTTGGCCCGGCCTACAAGGGGATCCCCATCGCCTCCGCCACCGCGGTGCAACTGGTGGAGCAGCACGACGTAGACGTGCCCTGGTGCTTCAACCGCAAGGAGGCCAAGGATCACGGCGAGGGCGGCAATCTGGTGGGCAGCCCGCTCAAGGGGCGCATCATGCTGGTGGACGACGTCATCACCGCCGGGACCGCCATCCGCGAATCCATGGATCTGATCCAGGCCAACGGCGCCTCCCTGGCCGGCGTGCTGATCGCCCTGGACCGTCAGGAGAAGGGCAAGGGCGAGCTCTCCGCCATCCAGGAAGTGGAGCGTGACTACGGCGCCCACATCATTGCCATCATCCAGATGAGCGACCTGATCCAGTATCTGGAAGAGAAGCTGGCAGAGCAGCCCGCGCTGGCCGAGCAACTGGCGGCCATGCAGGCCTATCGCGCCCAGTACGGCATCTGACGACCCGCTTTCCCCTCATCCCCGTCCCTTCTCCCGCGAGGGGAGAAGGGAGCAAATCGGTATGCTGCAGATCGCATCAGCGGCGCCAAAAGGCGCCGTTTCTTATTTGCACAAAAAGTTGGTGCGCTCACTTGAGCTTGCCCTTACAGTAAAGGTTAAGGTTTGCTGGTCTATCCGAGGAGGATTGTCATGACCATGCATATTCAACTTCCCGTCAGCGGCATGAGCTGCGCCAACTGCGCCAGCCGCATCACCGCCGCCCTCAATCAGCTCGATGGGGTATCGGCCAGCGTCAACTTCGCGCTGGAGCAGGCGGCCATCGAGCTCGCCAGCAGCGATCGTCTGCCAGCTGTGCTGGACAGCATAGCCGCGCAGGGGTACGGCTATGGCAGTGAATCAGTGTCGTTTCAAATCAGTGGCATGACCTGTGCCGGTTGTTCGGCGCGGCTGAACAAGATGCTGGCTGCCTTGCCTGGCGTCATCTCGGCCGAGGTGAATTTTTCCCTCGAGCAGGCCCGCATCCTGTTGGTGCCCGGCACCCAGACCCCGGCTTCCCTGCGCACCCGGATTGAAGCGCTGGGCTTCGGTGCCCAGCTGGCGCAAGGCTCCGTCAGCCAGCGTCGTCAGCAACTGCTGGCCCGTGAGGAGCAGGAGGCCACCGCCGCCCGCCAGGCGCTGACTCAGGTGGTGATCTCGGCCCTGCTCACCCTGCCGCTGCTGGTGGGCATGGTCGCCATGGCCGGCCTGCTGCCCTGGCATCTACCCGCCTGGCTGGAGCTGGTGCTCGCCACTCCGGTGCAGTTCTGGATCGGGGCCCGCTTCTATCGCGGCGCCTGGCTTGCCCTCAAGAACCGCGCCGCCAACATGGATGTGCTGGTGGTGACAGGCACCAGTGCCGCCTATTTCTACAGCCTCTATCTGTTGCTGACCCTGGGGATGGCCGCCAGCGGCAAGCTCTATTTCGAGGCGAGTGCCATCATCATTACCTTGATTTCACTCGGGAAACTGCTGGAGGCGAGAGCCCGCCGCAGCACCCAGTCCGCCATTCGCGAGCTGATGGCGCTGCGGCCGGACACCGCCACCGTCTGGCGCGGCGAGGCCTGGCAGAGCGTCGCCATCGACGAGGTGCTGCGCGGCGACAGGTTGCGGGTGCTGGTGGGGGAGCGGGTGCCGGTGGACGGCAAGATCCTGAGTGGTGAGAGCGAGCTGGATGAATCCATTCTCACCGGCGAGAGCCTGCCGGTGCCGCGCGCACTGGGGGATGCCGTGCTGGGCGGCGCCATCAACCGCTCCGGCGTGCTGGAGATAGAGGCCACGACCGTGGGTGAGGACTCCAGCCTCAGCAAGATCATCACCCTGGTGGAGCGTGCCCAGATGGGCAAGGCGCCGCTGCAGCAGCTGGTGGACAAGGTCTCCGCCATCTTCGTGCCTGTGGTCATGGCCATCGCCCTGTTCACCCTGCTGGCCTGGTATGCCTACAGTAACGACTTCGGCCAGGCGCTGCTCGCCGCCGTTGCCGTGCTGGTCATCGCTTGCCCCTGCGCCCTCGGCTTGGCGACCCCGGCCGCCATCGTCACCGGCACCGGGGTGGCGGCTCGCCACGGCATTCTGATCAAGGATGTGGATACCCTGCAGAAGGCCCACGCCATCAAGGCGCTCATCTTCGACAAGACAGGCACCCTCACCCAGGGCAAACCCGTGCTGGCGAGCTGGAGCGGCACCGACGAACAACTACGCCTCGCCGCCGCCCTGCAACAGGCGAGCGAGCACCCGCTGGCGCTGGCGATGCGCGAGGCGATCGGCAAGGAGGTGGCGCTGCCCCAGCCCGAAGCCGTGGAGGTACGGGTCGGTGCCGGTATTCTCGGTCAGGTGGCGGGTCACAAGGTGGCCATCGGCAACGCCTCCCTGCTGGCTCAGCTCGGCATTGAGCCGCCACAACAGGATGAAGCACCCGCCGACGGCGCGA
Source organism: Aeromonas rivipollensis (assembly GCF_037811135.1). Lineage (NCBI taxonomy): Bacteria > Pseudomonadati > Pseudomonadota > Gammaproteobacteria > Aeromonadales > Aeromonadaceae > Aeromonas > Aeromonas rivipollensis. Next base: position 109,546 of record NZ_CP149130.1, read on the forward strand.
CCCGGGTCTGGGTCGCCATCGACGGCGTTGCGGTGGCTATCGCCGCCCTGGCCGATACCCTGCGCCCAGAGAGCCCCGAGGCTATCGCCATCCTGCGCCAGCGCGGCATTGCCAGCTGGCTGGTGAGCGGCGACGCCCCGGCACCGGTGGCCCATATCGCCGCCAAACTGGGGCTGGACGGGGCTTTTGACTCTGTGCTGCCCGCTGGCAAAGTGGAGAAAGTGGAGGCGCTGCGCGCCCGCACCCAGGGCCTGGTGGCCATGGTGGGGGACGGGGTGAACGACGCCCCGGCGCTGGCGGCGGCAGACGTGGGGATCGCCATGGGCTCAGGCTCGGATGTGGCGATGGAGACCGCCTCCATCACCCTCATGCGATCCGACCCGCGGCTGGTGGCCGATGCCATCGACATCTCGGCGGCCACCTGGCGCACCATACAGCAGAACCTGTTCTGGGCCTTCGTGTTCAATGTGATCGGCATTCCGCTGGCGGCGCTGGGCTATCTCAGCCCCGAGCTGGCGGGGGCGGCCATGGCCCTGAGCAGCATCACGGTATTGAGCAATTCCCTGTTACTGAAACGCTGGCAGCCCAGGGCGGGTGGCCAGCGCCAATCTGAATCGCAAAGGAGTCATCCATGAACATCAGCAAGGTTGCCAAGGCCACTGGGCTGTCCGCCAAGACCATTCGCTACTACGAGAGCATCGGCCTCATCTCGGCTCCGGTGCGCAGTGACAACGGCTATCGCAGTTACACAGACGGTGCTCTGCGGGAGCTGCGCTTCGTCAAGCGGGCGCGGGAGACCGGCTTCAACCTCGAGGAGTGCCAGGAGCTGCTGGCGCTCTATCGGGACGAGCACAGGACCAGCGCCCAGGTGAAGAAGCTGGCGCAGGAGAAGATCGTCGATCTGCGGGCCCGGATCGCCGGTCTGCAGGCCATGCTCAGCTCCCTGGAGGAGGTGGTGGGGTGCTGCCACGGGGACGCGAATCCCCAATGCCCCATCCTCGACGAACTCGAAAAGGGCTGAGGGAGCCCGGGCAGGCTGGAGTGTCCCGGGATCCTGCCTGTGCTGCGCGGCGCACGGCGGATTGGGGGCTGAGTGGCTGCTTAATAGCGGGCGATTGATTGTTGAGCAGGAAAAGGGAGTGTTAAACTGTGCGGCTCTTGTACAGGGAGTACCCAGTTGACCCAGAGTGTGAATCACCAGGTGCGGCGGGCCATCATGGTCCAGCTCTATACCCACGCCTCCTTCAGCCTGCCTTGTCTGGCGCTGCTGGCGATCAGCTGGAGCCTGCTGTTCCACGACTACCTGCCCGCTAGGGAGGCGCTCGGCTGGCTTGGCCTGGTCTTCCTGCTGTTGCTGGGGCGCTGGTGGCACCTGCGCTGGCGTCAGCCACGGCTGGCAGAGCTCCCGCTGCCGGTGCTGGAGCGGGAGCTCTTCATAGGGGTGACCATCACCTCCATCATCTGGGCGCTTGGCGTGCTGCTCTACATGGACAGACTGCCGGACACCTACCGCGCCGCCATGATGATGCTCACCAGCCTGATCCTCACCGGCAGCGCCATCATGCTGTTCGGCAGTCGCCGCACCCTCTATGGGGCAGTGCTGCCGCTCGGGTTCGCCATGCTGTTCGAGCTCAGCGACGGCAACGAGCAGGAGCGGATCGTCTCCTGCATGCTGGCGGGTTACCTGTTCGTGTTCCTGCCGACCCTGCTGCGCCGGTTGCGCCGGGATCAGGTAGCCTCCCTCTACCACAGTTTTTCCAACGCCGACCTGGTGGCCGAACTCAAGGTGGTCTCGGAGCATCTCAAGCTCACCTCCCGCCTGGACGGCCTGACCGGCATCGCCAACCGGGCTCACCTGGACGACACCCTGGCGCGAGCCTGGCGCCGCTGTCACAGGGCCAGGGCGCCTCTCTCCCTGGTGCTGGTGGATGTGGACTACTTCAAGCAGTTCAACGATCACTATGGCCATCAGCTGGGGGACCAGTGCCTGCAGCAAGTGGCGGGCCTGCTGGCCGAGGTGCTGCGGCGGGAAGACGATCTGGCCGCTCGTTACGGCGGGGAGGAGTTCGCCCTGCTGCTGCCCTGCACCACCTTGCAGGGGGCCATGCAGATCGCCGAACAGGTGCAAACGGCCCTGCGAACCCTGGGCATTCCCCACCACAAGTCCCGGGTATCCGGCCGGGTCAGTTGCAGCTTCGGGGTGGCGACCCTGGTGCCGGATCAGCACAACTCCATCACCGAGCTTATCCAAAAAGCGGATGCGGCCCTCTATCAGGCCAAGCATAATGGCCGGGATCGTATCGAAGTAGCCTTGATGGGTAAGGTTGCCTGAGTTTCACATGACAGATTAAAGAGGTCGTCTATGCAATGTCATCGTATCGAAGAGCTGCTGGAGCTGCTGCAGCCCGCCTGGATCAAGGAGCAGGATCTCAGCTTGGTGCAATTCATCGCCAAACTGGCGGCCGAGGCCGGCTATGAGGGCGCCCTGTCCGAGCTGACCGACGACATGCTGATCTACCACCTCAAGATGCGCGAATCCGACAAGCAGGCGATGATCCCGGGCCTGGCCAAGGATCATGTTCCTGACTTCAAGGAAGCCCTGCTCAAGGCCCGCGGCATCAAGTAACGCGACCGCCGGGTTGCCGGAAGAGGAAGGTTTCAAGAGAATCTCTAAAAAGGCCCATAGTCAACTGGCTATGGGCCTTTTTTGTTGCCTGAAATTGCGACGGCACTCGAACTATAGATACATTTAACCCACACAATTAGCAGGCTGTTTAAGATATAATCGCCTTCATAACAATATGAGTGGAGCTATGTGCTGCAATGGCCGACCAGGACAAGATCGATATCAAGGATGTGACCGACAAGAACGTCACCGGGACCTTCAATCCCCACACGTTCAAGGCGGGCGATGACAGGTTCAATCCCGGCAACCGCATCTACGTCAGGTCCCAGACCGGCTACTGGCAGCGGGTGCGCAAGGTCATGGGCTGGTTCTTCGTCGCCCTCTTCGTCACCTTGCCCCTGCTGCGCTACGACGGCCGCCAGGCGGTACTGTTCGATCTGGAGCATCAGCAGTTCCACATCTTCGGCGCTACCATCTGGCCGCAGGATCTGACCCTGCTGGCCTGGGTCTTCATGATCGCCGCCTTCGCCCTCTTCTTCGTCACCACCTTCCTCGGCCGGGTCTGGTGCGGCTATCTCTGCCCCCAGACGGTGTGGACCTTCATGTTCATCTGGTTCGAGGAGAAGCTGGAAGGCGCCGCCAACAAGCGCCGCAAGCTGGATGCAGCCCCCTGGAGTGGCGAGAAGCTGGCCCGCAAGGGCGCCAAGCACCTGGCCTGGATCCTGCTGTCGCTGGGCACCGGCCTCACCTTCGTCGCCTACTTCCAGGATGTGTTCCAGCTGGTGCCTGACTTCTTCACCTTGCAGGCGAGCGGCTGGGTCATCTTCTGGGTGCTCTTCTTCGCCGCCTGCACCTACGGCAACGCCGGCTGGATGCGCGCCATCATGTGCATCCACATGTGCCCCTATGCCCGCTTCCAGTCCGCCATGTTCGACAAGGACACCTACATAGTCGGCTACGACAGCAAGCGCGGCGAGACCCGTGGCGCCCGTGGCCGCAAGGCCGATCCCAAGGCGCTGGGGCTGGGGGACTGCATCGATTGCGATCTCTGCGTGCAGGTCTGCCCGACCGGCATCGACATCCGCGACGGCCTGCAGTACGAGTGCATCAACTGCGGCGCCTGCGTCGATGCCTGCGATCAGACCATGGATCGGATGGGCTATCCGAAGGGGCTGATCAGCTACACCACTGAGCACAAGCTGGCCCACAACCAGACCCATGTGGCCAGGCCCAAGCTGCTCGGCTATGGCCTGGTGATGGTCATCATGCTGGGGGTCTTCGTCTACAACGCCATGTCCATCATGCCCATGGGGCTCGACATACTGCGGGATCGCAACCAGCTGTTCCGGGAGAACAGCGAGGGGCTCATCGAGAACACCTATACCCTGAAGATCCTCAACAAGACACTGCAATCCCAGACCTATCAACTGGATGTGGAAGGGTTGCCGGAGCACCAGTGGTTCGGCCCGCGGGAAGTGACTCTCAAACCAGGGGAAATCTTCACCCTGCCGGTGAGCCTGGCGGTGGATCCCTTCAACCTGAAGCGGCCGACCCTGGATGTCCAGTTCGTGCTCAAACGGGAAGGAGCCGCACCGGACGACAGCAAGGGCACCCTGCGCCAGCCCAGCAAGTTTATCAGCCGGCTCTGAGGGGCCGTCCCGGACAGCTGATCCGGCGTGCCACGGGCGTCCGTGGAATGTTCCGGATCGGGATCATGGGCGGCATTGATTGGCTATCTCGGATAGAATGGGGCGCAACAGCGCCCCTTTCTCATGGTGGATGACATGCGTTTCAACTATTCCGACCTCAATCCCGACCTCATCATGGATGCGATCGATCTCAGCGGCCTGCGCATCGACTCCGGCCTCATCGAGCTCAACAGCTATGAAAACCGGGTCTACCAGTTTCAGGATGAGGAGCGTCGCCGTTACGTGGTGAAGTTCTACCGCCCCGGTCGCTGGAGCCGGGCCCAGATCCTCGAGGAGCACGAGTTTGCCGCTCGCCTGCGTGAGACGGAGATCCCGGTCGCCGCCCCCATCGCCTTTGCCGGCGAGACCCTGCTGGAGCATCAGGGCTATCCCTTCGCCATCTGGCAGAGCGTCGGTGGCCGTCAGTTCGAGGTGGACAACCTGGATCAGCTGGAGTGGGTGGGGCGCTATCTCGGCCGCATCCACAGGGTCGGGGCCAGTCACTCCTTCCATCATCGGGTCCAGCTGGACGTGGAGAGCATGCTGCACGAGCCGCGTCAGTTGCTGGCGGCCGGAGAGTGGGTGCCGAGCGGCCTGGCCAAGCAGTTCTTCGGGGTGCTCGACGAGCTGATCCGCCATGTGGGCGACGCCATGAGCCTGGATGTGGCCCGGATCTCCCTGCACGGAGACTGCCACCCCGGCAACATACTGTGGCGCGATGGCCCCCTGTTCGTCGATCTCGACGACTGCCGCACCGGTCCCGCCATCCAGGATCTCTGGATGATGCTGAGCGGCGAGCGCCACGAGCAGCAGATCCAGCTCGACACCCTGCTGGCCGGCTACGAGGAGTTCATGGAGTTCGACCCGCGGGAGCTGGCGCTGATCGAACCGCTGCGCGCCATGCGCATAGTCCACTACATGGCCTGGCTGGCCCGGCGCTGGGAGGATCCCGCTTTCCCCCGTCACTTCCCCTGGTTCAATACGGATCACTACTGGCGCCAGCAGATAGCGACCCTGCACGACCAGCTGGAAGCGCTCAAGGCGCCGCCCCTGACGCTGATGCCGAACTGGTAAGGCAGACTGTCGCGGTACCCGCAGTACGACCAGCAGGATGCGATCCAGCTACTGCTGCTGACGTTGATGCCGGCCGGGCAAGCCCTGGCAACCGGACCCAGGATGCCGCGGCCAGGAGGTCGCCCAGCCGCCTTTGCCATTGACGGCGGGAGGGGGACGCAATAGGCTTGGACTGCTTCGGTTCGCCGGGCGTGCCTCACAGTGATCCCTTAACAGGAAACGTCATGAAAAAAGTACTATTTTTCCTCGCTGCCATGCTGATGATCCCCATGGTTCACGCCGCCCCGCAATTCAAGGAAGGCGTCAACTATGACGTGGTCACCCAGACCGGCAGCGCCCAACCGGAAGTGCTGGAGTTCTTCTCCTATTTCTGCCCGCACTGCGCCAAGTTCGAGCCGATCGCCGAAGATCTGAAGAAGAGCCTGCCGGAAGGCGTGCCGATGAAGAAGAACCCGGTGGCCTTCCTGGGCCGTGAGATGGGCCCGGAGATGCAACGCGCCTACGCCGTCGCCAACCTGCTGAACGTCGAAGGCAAGCTGACTCCGGTCATCTTCGACAAGATCCACACCCAGCGTCAGGTGCCGCAGAGCCGTGCCGACGTGAAGCAGATCTTCGTGGACAACGGCGTACCGGCCGAAGAGTTTGACGGTGCCGTCGACAGCTTCGCCGTCTCCGGCATGGTCTCCCAGTTCGATCGCAACACCGAGAGCTACAACATTCGCGGTGTGCCGGCCTTCCTGGTCAATGGCAAGTACCTGGTGAAGATTGAATCCATCACCTCCCAGGAGCAGTTCAACCAGCTGGTGAAATTCCTGCTGGCCAAGAAAGACTGACCCCTCCTGGGTCGATAAAAAAGCCCGCCGGTGCGAACCGGCGGGCTTTTTGTTGTCTGCTGTTCCCGGGCGGTCACACCCCGACGTGGAAGGCCTGCTTGAGGTTGCGGATGAAGTCCGCGTCCCGACACAGGGTCTTGCCCGGGCTGTCGGAGATCTTGGCAACAGGGCCGCCGTTGCACTCCATCAGCTTGAAGACGATGTTCATCGGGCTGACGCCGGGCAGATCGCAGGTGAGCTTGGTGCCGATACCGAAGCTGGTGTTGATGCGGCCACGGAAGTGACGGAACAACTCGACCGCCTTGTCGAGGTTGAGGCCGTCGGAGAAGACCAGGGTCTTGTCTTTGGGATCTATGCCGAGGCGCTGGTAGTGGCTGATGGCCTTCTCGCCCCACACCACGGGGTCACCGGAATCGTGGCGCAGTCCCTGATAGCGGCTGGCCAGCTCGAAATCGAAGTCGCGCAGGAAGGCATCCATGGTGATGCAGTCGGTCAGGGCTATGCCCAGATGGTTGGTGAACTCGTCAAGCCAGCTGATGAGGGCGGCGCGCTGGCTGTGTTCCAGCGGGAAGCCGAGCTGCTGGTGGGCCTGGAACCACTCGTGGGCCTGGGTGCCCACCGCTGGCAGCCGGTACTTCTGGGCCAGCTGGTAGTTGCTGGTGCCCCGAAATGCCGGCAGGCGCTCCTTGAGGCGGCCCACCACGGCATCTTGCACGGCATGGGAGAAGCGGCGGCGGGTGCCGAAGTCGATGAGGTTGAACTCGCTCATCTCCTCGGGGCTGAGTTCCCGCTCCAGCTTGTCGATCTTCTGATCCAGCCGCGCCAGGGCATGGCTCACCCCGAACTGGGGATAGCGGAAGCGGTTGCGCATCTCGCTGATGATAGCGAGCACCGGGATCTCCCACAGGATCACATCCTGCCAGGGCCCCTCGACCCGCACATTGATGCGGCCATCCTGCTCGAACACCTTGAGCAGGGAGGCATCCAGCGGCTTGCGGCGCAGGTGATCGAGGTAATCGGCGGTGAAGAAGGGGCGCTCGGCCAGGAAATCGAGTTCGGAGCCGGTCAGGCGCAGGGAGCCGGCGAGGCGCAGTTGCTCCTCGATCTCGCCCATCATGGGCAGCAGATCTTCCTCGTTGCGGCTGTGAAACTCGGCCACCACCTCGGCATCCGGGTAGCGATGGAACACCGCCTGCTGCATGTGCAGCTTGTAGGCGTCGGTGTCGAGCAGGCTGGTGAGGATAGGGGGCATATCAGTATCCTGGCAGGCGGGTGACCTGCCGCATGGGTAATTTGCGGGCGCCGGGCAGGCTGGTGAGAATGGGTGACATATCAGGCGTCCAGCAGGCGTTGTACATCGACCAGGGTCTGGGCCAGTTCGGCGCCAGCCTCGATCATCTGGGTGTGGGCGCTGGCAACAGTCTCTGGGGCTATGCCACGGCAGGCATCGAGGTGCACTATGACCCGCAGACCGGCACGGCGCAGTTGCAGCACGCTGGTCTTGACGCAGTAGTCGGTGGCGAGGCCGCCCACCAGTACTGTGCTGACGCCCCGTGCTTGCAGGAATTCGATAAGCCCTGTGCTGCGGCGCTCGGCCAGGTCATGGTAGCAGGCGCCATAGGGATGCAGGTCCGGCTCGACCCCCTTCCAGACGAAGAAGTCATAGTCGATGGGGGCGGGCAGGCCATCGAGCAGCTCGAAGCCAGGAGTGCCCGGTACGCAATGGGTCGGCCAGGTGAGATCGGCGTTGGGCAGGTCCAGCGGTTGCAGCATGGCGGCGGGGGTTGTCACCACCCAGGCGGCGTTCGCTGGGTGGGCGTCCTTGCTGCCGATCCGCAGGCAGGCGAGGGCGGCTTGCGCGTTGAGAGCGGCCACTATGTCAGCCCCGCCCGCGACGGGCAGCTCGTTCGGGCAGAGGGGGGTAAAGCCCTTCTGCGCATCTATATCCAGGCTGGCGATGGTTCCCATGGGTGGCTCCTGCACATAATATTCTTGTGATATTATCTACCAAACATTATTAGAAGGCGAGCAGGTCGACCAGGATGCCGAGAATGAGTCTGGATATGGTGGTGCTGCGGTTGAACGAGGAGCGGCTCGAACTGCTCCTCGAAACCCGGGATCGCCCCCCCTTTAGCCACTGCTGGCAGTTGCCGGCCCTGCGCATCGACGAGACCCGGGATCGGGATCTGGATGCCGCCCGCCACCGCCTGCTGGGGGAGTGGGGGCTGGGTCATTGCTACAGCGAGCAGGTCTGTACCCTCGGAAATCTGGAACGGGATCCCCGTGGCTGGTCCACCACCCTCGTCTATCTGTGTCTGGTGGAGCCGGAGGCGGAGGCCGTGCGAGGTCATTGGCACCCGCTCTCGGCCCTGCCTGGCCTCGATCTTGCTTTCGATCACGGCCAGCTGGTCGCCATGGGGCTGGAGCGGCTGCGCATCAAGAGCCGCTACAGCACACTGCCGCTGCAACTGCTGGGGGCCGAGTTTACCCTCTCCGAGGTGCAGCGGGCCTTCGAGATCGTTCTTCAGACCCCCATGAACACGGCGGCGTTTCGCAAGCGGATCCATCGTGCCGACATCCTGGTGGATACCGGCCGCAAGCGTACCGGCAAGCAGCGTCCCGCCATCCTCTACCGGCTGGAGAGCCCCTGCTGCGTGATGTTCGATCAGGTGATGCACGGAGCGGAAGCATGAGTAAAACGCCGCCCCGGGTGCTGGTGAGTGCCTGCCTGCTGGGTCAACCAGTACGTTACGACGGCCAGAGCAAGGGGATCGTCAGTGACTGGTTGAATGCGCTTGGGGCCGAGGGGAGGGCGCTGGCGTTCTGCCCCGAGGTGGCGGGCGGCCTGCCGACCCCGCGTCCGCCCGCCGAGCGGCAGGGTGAGCTTGTGGTAACCGAGAGCGGGCTGGATGTGACCGCCGAGTTCGATCGCGGCGCCGAGCTGGCGCTCGGGCTCTGCCTGGCGCAGGGCATTCGTTTTGCCCTGCTCAAGGAGGGGAGCCCCTCCTGCGGCAGTGGCCGCATCTACAGCGGCAGCTTCGAAGGAGTCTCTATGGCGGGAGAGGGCAAGACCACGGCCCTGCTGCGCCGTCACGGCATTGAGGTGTTCAGCGAAGATCAGTTGCCCGAGCTGGCACTGGCACTCTCCCTGGCGGCCACCATAGCGGGCTCCTGAGCTCGCTGCCACCCTTCCAATACCCCGTCCTTCTCCTGCCAGCGCTGGTTCAGCCACGCCTGAAAACCGCGCTTGAACTGCTTGTCGTTGAAGTAGTCACCCACCAGTGCCTCATCCACCGGCAGCTCCTCGATGCGCACCTGAATGCGCTTCATCCGCCCCATCAGAAAGTCCTTGAACGGCGTTTCGCTGTTGTCCGGGTAGCGGATGGTGACGTTGATCAGGCTGTCGAACTGCTCCCCCATGGCCGCCAGGGTGAAGGCCAGCCCCGCCGCCTTGGGCGGCATCAGGTGGCGGTAGCGGGAGCGGGTCGCCTCTCGCTTTTGCTCGGTGAAGCGGGTCCCCTCCACGAAGTTGATGACGGTGGTGGGGATGTGGCGAAACTTCTCGCAGGCGTTGCGGGTGGTCTCGATATCCTTGCCCCTCAGGTGCGGGTTGCGCAGCAAAAACTCCCGTGAGTAGCGACGCATAAAGGGCATATCGAGCCCCCAGCAGGCGAGCCCCAGCAGCGGTATGTAGATGAGCTCGTGCTTCATGAAGAACTTGGGCACCGGCAGCCGGTCGCGGAACAGGTGGCCCAGCACCACTATGTCGGTCCAGCTCATGTGGTTGCTGATGATGAGGTACCAGCCATCCTTGCGCAGCAGGGTCTCATCCTCGAGCTGCCAGTCGATACGGGTGGTGAGGCGGATCACCAGGGCGTTGCAACCCAACCACAGCCTCATGAAGCCATTGTTGAGCCGGCTGCAGGCGCGGCCAAAGGCCGGGAGGGGCAACAGCAATTTCGCCAGGGAGACCAGCAGGATCAGGCTGGCGCACAGGGCGGTGAACAATATGGTCAGGCCGGCGCTGATGAACAGCACCAGGGGGCCGGGGAGCAGGCTTAGCATGGGCGTCGTTTACTGCGTCTTGTCCGCCAGCAGCTGACCCAGTGTCTGGTCCTTCTCGCGCCAGATCCCGTTCAGCCACTGTTGAAACTCTTGTTGGAACTCGGGGTCATTGAAGTAATCCCCCACCAGATTGCGTTCGATCGGCAGAAAGCGGACCCGAACCTTGATCTCCTTGACCCGACCGCACATGAAGTCCCAGTAACTGGGGATGCCGCCCGGATAGGCGATGGTCACATCCACCAGCTTGTGCAGTTGGTCCCCCATGGCCGCCAGGGTGAAGGCGATGCCGCCAGCCCTCGGGTGCAGCAGGTGGCGATAGGGAGCGCCCTGTTTGTCATGCTTGTGGGCGGTGAAGCGGGTGCCCTCCACGAAGTTCATCACACTCACCGGAATGTGGCGGAACTTGGCACAGGCCTTGCGCGTCGTTTCTATGTCTTTTCCCTTCAGATGCGGCTTCTTTTCCAGCAAGCTGCGTGAATATCGCCGCATGAAGGGGAAGTCGAGCGCCCACCAGGCCAGCCCGAGAAAAGGTACCCAAATCAGTTCTTTCTTGAGGAAAAACTTCAGGAAGGGGATTTTTTGATTAAAAATCCGCTGCAGTACCAGTATGTCGACCCAGGATTGATGGTTGGCAACCACCATATACCACTCGTTCCGGCGCCCTTTGTCCACTCCGACCACCTCGAAAGGGGTTCTGATGATGGTTTTCTGGATCAGATTGTTGAAACCTATCCAGCAGCTGGCACAGCCGTCCAGCAGGGCGTTGCAGAGGGTGCGCCAGCCCTTGAGGGGCAGCAGCAGCTTGATGAGGCCGAGCAGCAGTATGGGGACAAACCAGAAGAGGGTGTTGAGGAAATAGAGCAGGGTCGAGAGGCAGCCGCGCAGCCGCTCTATCAGCTTGTTGTGCATGAATCGGATCCGTTTTCGTGTCTGTGGGTGGCAACCAAGTGGTCAGATCTGTGGCCATAATATCAGCCGATCCGACGCTAGACCATGGATGTACCGCACTGATGCCGGGATCTCCTGGCGCTCACTGGCCGCTGCGCAGCCGTGACAGCAGCCGGTCCATGGCTCTGTAGCCGAGCGCTTCGATCAGGTGCTCCTTCTCGATGGCGGGCCGTCCCGCCAGATCCGCTATGGTACGCGACACCCGCAGTATGCGGTGCCAGGCCCGGATGCTGAGCCCCAGCCTCTGGATGGCATTCTCCAAAAACTCGGCATCCTGCGGTGATAATCGGCAAATATCCTCTATCTCGCGACTATCAAGCAGGTTGTTGAGCTTGCCGTTGCGGTTTTGCATTCGCTCCCGCGCTGCCAGCACCCGATCGCGGATCTGCCGGCTAGACTCACCCCGTTCCGCCTTGCCGGTCAGGCTCCCCTTGGGCAGCAGCGGCACCTCCACCGTCAGATCGAATCTGTCGAGGAAGGGGCCCGAGAGCTTGCCGAGGTAGCGCAGTATCTGATCCGGGCTGGAGCGGGTCTGGCCATCGCCATAGTGGCCGCAGGGGCTGGGGTTCATGGCACCCACCAGCTGGAAACGGGCGGGGAAATCCACCTGGCGGGCGGCCCGGCTGATGGTGATGTGGCCGGTTTCCAGCGGCTCACGCAGGGAATCGAGCACCTTGCGTTCGAACTCCGGCAACTCGTCGAGAAACAGCACGCCGTTGTGGGCTAGCGAGATCTCCCCCGGTCTTGGGTGGCTGCCACCGCCCACCAGGGCCACCGCCGAGGCGCTATGGTGCGGCGTGCGATAGGGCCTGTGATGCCAGTGGCCGGCGCGGGGGGTGAGGCCGCCGATGGAGTGGATGGCGGCGGTCTGCTGCGCCTCTTGCTCGCTGAGCGGCGGCAGTATGCCGGGCAGGCGGCTTGCCAGCATGCTCTTACCGGTGCCGGGCGGGCCAATGAACAGCAGGTTGTGGCTACCCGCGGCAGCGATTTCCAGCGCCCGCTTGGCCTGGGACTGGCCGATCACATCCTGCAGATCCGGCACATCGGGCAGGGCGTCCGTGGTCTGGGGCTCCGGCAGGGGCAGCTCGTACTGACCCGCCAGCCAGGCGGTGACGGCCAGCAGCTGGTGGGCGGTGCGCACCTCGGCATCCTGGATGAGGGAGGCCTCGGGGCCGTTCTCTCGCGGCACCAGCAGGGTGCGCCCGGCGTCGCGGCAGGCGAGCACGGCGGGCAGCACCCCGAGCACGGGGCGGATCTCGCCGGTCAGGGCCAACTCCCCTAAAAATTCGTGATCGAGCAGGTATGTTGCCGGTATCTGCTTGGAAGCGGCGAGAATGCCGATGGCGATGGCCAGATCGAAACGGCCTCCCTCCTTGGGCAGGTCGGCGGGGGCCAGATTGACTGTGATGTGCTTGGAGGGGAACTCGAAGTTGCCGTTGAGCAGGGCGCTGCGCACCCGATCCCGCGACTCCTTCACCGAGGTTTCCGGCAATCCCACCATGTTGAAGGCGGGCAGCCCGTTGGATAAATGGACTTCCACCGTGACTTGCGGTGCCGCTATTCCCAGGCTGGCACGGCTATAAACCACAGCTAATGACATAAATCCCGTCCTTGGTTTGATGTATGTGCTGGTTAACCGTTTTTTATTAGTTTTTTGTTCCAGAGAGCAGCTTGCTGATCAGTCAAAATCAGAGTCTTGTCAGGTAAAAAATGCTTGCCCAATAAAAATCACCATGCTAGTTCTAATAGTCATTCGCGGTGCAAATCGCCCCCATTTCACAGGATTTCCGGTTGTAACTATGAACATGGCCTCCCGTTTCGTCAGCATTATTGTGGTCCTAGTGGTGATTATTATCTCACCGCTCGGGGCTCGTTTAGCTGCACGGAACAAGGGATAGACCCACCACCGGACAGAACGAAACAAGCGACCCCCGAGCCTCATGGCCCGGGGGTTTTTTTTCGACCAAAGGACAGGATTTCCACATGAACGGCGCGCAGTTTTTGGTACAGGCTCTCAAGAAACAGGGTGTGACCCAGGTGTTTGGTTACCCGGGCGGGGCCATCATGCCGGTCTATGACGCCCTGTATGACGGTGGCCTGGCCCATCAGCTCTGCCGTCACGAGCAGGGGGCCGCCTTGGCCGCCGTGGGTTATGCCCGCGCCTCCGGTCAGGTGGGGGTCTGCATCGCCACCTCGGGTCCGGGCGCCACCAACCTGGTGACCGGCCTGGCGGAGGCGCTGCTCGATTCCGTGCCGCTGGTCGCCATCAGCGGTCAGGTCGCCTGCGCCGCCGTGGGCACCGATGCGTTTCAGGAGGTCGACGTGCTCGGCATGTCCCTCTCCTGCACCAAGCACTCCTTCATGGTGACCGATGCCGCCGATCTGGGTCGGGTGCTGGCGGAAGCCTTCGCCATCGCCACCGAGGGGCGTCCGGGTCCTGTGCTCATCGACTTTCCCAAGGATGTTCAGCTAGCCGCCGTGCCGGCCCAGAGCCCGCTGTTTGCGGTGGAGGAGCCAGAGCCCCTCAATCCGGCCGAGCTGACCCTGGCCCGCACCCTGCTGGCCGCTGCCGAGCGCCCGGTGCTCTACGTCGGGGGCGGGGTGGGCATGGCCAATGCGGAGCAGCAACTGCGTGATTTTGCCGCCGCCACCGGCATGCCGGCGGTCACCACCCTCAAGGGGATAGGCGCGCTCGACCCCGACAGCCCCGTCTACCTCGGCATGCTCGGCATGCACGGCACCAAGGCCGCCAACTATGCGGTGCAGCAGTGCGACCTGCTGCTGGTGGTAGGCGCCCGTTTCGATGACCGGGTGACCGGCAAGCTGGAGGAGTTCGCCCCCGAGGCCAGAGTGATCCACCTGGACGTGGATGCCGCCGAGTTCGGCAAACGCCGCGCCGCCGATGTGGGCATCACCACGGATCTCAAGCGGGTGTTGCCCGCCCTGGCCATGGCGCTGGCGATCGATCCCTGGCGTGAGCACTGCGCCGCCATGGCTCGCGAGTATGCCTTCCGCTACGACCATCCCGGCCAGCCCATCTATGCCCCGGCCCTGCTCAAACAGCTTTCGGCACTGCTGCCCGAGACCAGCGTGGTGGCCTGCGACGTGGGTCAACACCAGATGTGGGTGGCCCAGCACATGCGCTTCACCAGCCCGCGCAACCACCTCTCCAGCGCCGGCCTCGGCACCATGGGCTTCGGCCTGCCCGCCGCCATCGGCGCCAAGATGTCGCGCCCGGATGACGAGGTAGTGCTGGTGAGCGGTGACGGCTCCTTCATGATGAACGTGCAGGAGCTCGGCACCATACGCCGGGCCCAGCTCAAGGTGAAGATGGTGCTGATCGACAATCAACGTCTCGGCATGGTGCGCCAGTGGCAGGAGCTGTTCTTCGACGGCCGTTACAGCGAGACCATACTCTCCGACAACCCGGATTTCATCGCTCTGGCCGCCGCCTTCGGCATCCCGGGCGAAACCATCACATGCAAGGATGAGATAGCACCGGCGCTCGATCGCCTGCTGACAAGCGAGAGCGCCTACCTGCTGCATGTGGCTATTTCAGAGGAAGAAAACGTCTGGCCCCTGGTTCCGCCGGGAGTCGCCAACCACAAGATGATGGAGCAACGCCCATGAAGCAGCACAGCTTTCACCAACCCGGATGTGCGCAGCACACCCTGCATATTCACGCCCAGCCCAGACCCGAAGTGATGGAGCGGGTACTGCGGGTGGTGCGTCACCGTGGCTTCGCCCTCTGCGCCCTTAACATGGAGCAGGATTGCCAACAGCTGCGGATCACGGTTACTGTCGAGTCAGAGCGTCCCATCCAGCAGTTGTGGAGCCAGCTGGTCAAGCTGGTGGATGTCTCCCGGGTCGATGCACTGGAACAGCAACCCCGGATCAGCGCTTAAGGAGCCAAGCCAATGTCACAGCCTTCCCAATCCGCCAATCACCCTCAATACATCTGGTTCAACGGCAAGCTGGTGCCCTGGCAGGATGCCCAGGTCCATGTCATGAGCCATGCCCTGCACTACGGCTCCTCGGTGTTCGAGGGGGTGCGCGCCTACGATACCCCCAGGGGCACCTGCATCTTCCGCCTGCAGGAGCACACCCGCCGCCTGTTCGACTCCGCCAAAATCTACTGGATGGACGTGCCCTACAGCGAATCCGAAGTGAATGAAGCCTGCCGCACAGTGGTGCGCGAGAACGGCCTGAAGAGCGGCTATCTGCGCCCGCTGGCCTTTGTCGGCAACGTGGGGCTGGGGCTGCATCCTCCGCTGGATGCCAAGGCGGATCTCATGGTTGCGGCCTTGCCCTGGGGCGCCTATCTGGGGGAAGAGGGGCTGAAGAACGGGGTGGATGTGTGCGTCACCTCCTGGAACCGGCTCGCCCCCAATACCATTCCCACCGGCGCCAAGGCGGGGGGCAACTACCTCTCGTCCCAGCTCATCAGTCGTGAGGCCAAGCGCAACGGCTTCGCAGAGGGGCTGGCGCTGGACGTGAACGGTTACCTGAGCGAAGGGGCCGGTGAGAACCTGTTCCTGGTGAAAAACGGCGTGATCTTCACCCCGCCCGCCACCGCCGCCATCCTGCCCGGCATCACCCGCGACACCATCATGACGCTGGCCCGGGATCTCGGTTACGAGGTGCGCGAGCAGGCGCTGCCCCGGGAGGCCCTGTATGTCGCAGACGAAATCTTCATGACCGGCACCGCCGCCGAGGTGACCCCGGTACGCTCGGTGGATCGGATGAAGGTGGGCGCCGGCAGCCGTGGCCCGGTGACCGAGCAGTTGCAGAATGCCTTCTTCGGCCTGTTCAACGGTCAGACCGAGGACAAATGGAACTGGTTGACCCCAGTTAACGATTGAATCAGCAGGGGCAGCATTTGCCCCCATGCAACGGCCAGACCGAGGACAAATGGAACTGGTTGACCCCGGTCAACGACTGATTGAGAACGAGCGGGCGACCCGTCGCCCGCTCGCGCCAGCAAGAGTCGGCTATGGCAAGGGCAGATCCCTTGCCACAACCGATTTGAAGCGACAGCTTCGCACCATAAGTTTGCCCAGTCGGGCTCATGTATTCAGGGAGTAGAGACAATGCCGAAGTTGAGATCCGCCACCACCACCCACGGACGTAACATGGCCGGGGCCCGCGCCCTCTGGCGTGCCACCGGCATGACAGATCAGGATTTCGGCAAGCCCATCATCGCCGTGGTCAACTCCTTCACCCAGTTCGTACCCGGTCACGTGCACCTCAAGGATCTCGGCCAGCTGGTGGCCCGGGAGATCGAGGCCGCCGGCGGCGTCGCCAAGGAATTCAACACCATAGCGGTCGATGACGGCATCGCCATGGGCCACGGCGGCATGCTCTATTCGCTGCCGTCCCGCGAGCTTATCGCCGATTCTGTGGAGTACATGGTCAACGCCCACTGCGCCGACGCCATGGTCTGCATCTCCAACTGCGACAAGATCACCCCGGGGATGCTGATGGCCGCCCTGCGTATCAACATACCGGTGATCTTCGTCTCCGGCGGCCCCATGGAGGCGGGCAAGACCAAGCTCTCCGATCAGATCATCAAGCTGGATCTGGTGGACGCCATGATCCAGGGGGCCGATCCCAAGGTCTCCGACGCCCAGAGCGATCAGATAGAGCGCAGCGCCTGTCCCACCTGCGGCTCCTGCTCCGGCATGTTCACCGCCAACTCCATGAACTGCCTGACCGAGGCCCTGGGCCTTTCCCAGCCGGGCAACGGCTCCCTGCTGGCGACCCACGCCGATCGGGAACAGCTGTTCAAGCTGGCGGGTCAGCGCATCGTCGCTTTGGCCAATCGTTACTACCAGCAGGATGACGAGAGCGCCCTGCCGCGCAACATCGCCACCAAGGCGGCGTTCGAGAACGCCATGGCCCTGGACATCGCCATGGGCGGCTCCACCAATACGGTGCTGCACCTGCTGGCGGCGGCCCAGGAGGCCGGCGTGGACTTCACCATGGCCGACATCGACCGCATGTCCCGCAAGGTGCCCCAGCTGTGCAAGGTGGCGCCGTCCACCCAGAAGTACCACATGGAAGACGTACACCGCGCCGGTGGCGTGGTCGCCATCCTGGGTCAGCTGGAAAAGGCGGGCCTGGTGCACGGCGATACCCGCAACGTGCTCGGCACCAGCTTGCACGAGCTGCTGGAGCAGTACGACGTCAGCCGCTGCGATGACAAGGCGGTGCATGACTTCTACCGCGCCGGCCCGGCCGGGATCCGCACCACCAAGGCATTCAGCCAGGATTGCCGCTGGCCAGAGCTGGATCTGGATCGGGCAGAAGGCTGCATCCGCTCCCTGGACAACGCCTACAGCCTGGAAGGGGGCCTGGCCGTGCTCTCCGGCAACCTGGCCCTCGATGGTGCCATCGTCAAGACCGCCGGGGTGGATGACGAGAACCTCTGCTTCCGCGGCCCGGCCCGGGTGTTCGAGAGCCAGGACACGGCGGTCGCCGGCATTCTGGATGGCACAGTGAAAGCCGGTGAAGTGGTGGTGATCCGCTACGAAGGCCCGAAAGGAGGCCCCGGTATGCAGGAGATGCTCTACCCCACCACCTATCTGAAATCCATGGGCCTCGGCAAGGCCTGCGCCCTCATCACAGACGGCCGTTTCTCCGGCGGTACCTCGGGTCTCTCCATCGGCCACGTCTCCCCCGAGGCGGCGTCCGGCGGCACCATAGGGCTGGTAGAGGATGGCGACATCATCAACATCAACATCCCGGCCCGCAGCATGGTGCTGGAGGTGGCTGATAGCGTGCTGGCCGCTCGCCGCGCCGCAGTCGAGGCCCGTGGCTGGAAGCCGCTCAATCGCCAGCGCCAGGTCTCCTACGCCCTGCGCGCCTATGCCATGCTCGCCACCAGCGCAGATAAAGGCGCGGTGCGCGATTTAAGCAAGCTGGAGGAGTGATGATGAGCGCGACGACAAATCATTCATGCAAAGTGCTGCTCGCCTCCTCCTGTGCCGACAAAGGTGCGGTACGTGATTTAAGCAAGCTGGAGGAATAGGACATGGTTTCAGCGGCAGATTATCTACGCAAGGTGTTGCTCTCCCCCGTCTATGAGGCGGCGCGGGTGACCCCCTTGCAGACCCTCAAGAAGCTCTCCGAGCGACTCGGCAACCAGGTGGCGCTCAAGCGGGAAGACCTGCAGCCGGTGCACTCCTTCAAGCTGCGCGGTGCCTATCACAAGATCGCCACCCTGAGCGCCGAGCAGAAATCCCACGGTGTGGTGGCGGCCTCGGCGGGCAACCATGCCCAGGGGGTGGCGCTGTCGGCGGCCAAGCTCGGCATCAAGGCCATCATAGTGATGCCCAAGACCACGCCGGACATCAAGATAGATGCGGTGCGTCGCCTGGGCGGCAACGTGCTGCTGTTTGGCAATAGCTTCGACGAGGCCTATGCCGAGAGCCGCCGCCTGTCAGAAACCGAGGGCTACACCCTGATACCGCCGTTCGACGACGTCGAGGTGATCGCGGGCCAGGGCACCATCGGCAAGGAGCTGCTGGAGCAGGACACCCACCTGACCCACGTCTTCGTGCCGGTGGGGGGCGGCGGCCTGGCCGCCGGGGTGGCTGTCTACATCAAGCAGTTGCTGCCGGACGTCAAGGTGATAGGGGTGGAAGCCGAGGGCTCCGCCTGCCTCAAGGCCGCCATGGAGGCCGGCGAGCCGGTCAATCTGGAGCGGGTCTCCCTGTTTGCGGACGGGGTGGCGGTCAAGCGCATCGGCACCGAGACCTTCCGCCTGTGCAACCAGTATCTGGACGAGGTGGTGACCGTCTCCAACGACCAGATCTGCGCGGCGCTGAAAGACATCTTCGACGACTGCCGTGCCATCGCCGAGCCGTCGGGGGCCCTGTCGCTGGCGGGGCTCAAGGCCTACAGCGAGCGGGAGCAGGTCAAGGGCGGGCGGATGGCGGCCATACTGTCGGGCGCCAACGTCAACTTCCACAGCCTGCGCTATGTGTCGGAGCGCTGCGAGATCGGCGAGAAGCGCGAGGGCATGCTGGCGGTGACCATACCCGAGCGCAAGGGGGCCTTCCTCGACTTCTGCCGTCAGCTTGGGCCCCGCATGGTGACCGAGTTCAACTACCGCTACGCGGATGCGGCCCAGGCCTCCCTGTTCGTCTCGGTGCGCCTCAGCGGGGGCGACGAGGAGCTGGGCCAGATCATCGATCAGCTCGGTGGCAACGGTTACCCCGTGGTCAACATGACAGAGAGCGAGCTGGCCAAGAACCACGTGCGCTACATGATTGGCGGCCGCCCGGCCCGGCCCCTCGGCGAGCGTCTCTACAGCTTCAAGTTCCCGGAGCAGCCGGGCGCCTTGATGCGCTTCCTGGAGACCCTCGGTTGTCGCTGGAACATCAGCCTTTTCCACTACCGCAACCACGGCGCCGACTATGGCCGGGTGCTCTGCGCCTTCGAGCTGCCGGACGAGGACGTGGCCGCCTTCCACGACTACCTGCACGAGATTGGCTATGGCTGGAAGGAGGTGAGCGAGGATCCCGCCTATCGCCTGTTCCTGGCGAGCCAGGGCAGTCAGTGACTGCGGCTTGACCATCCCCATCCCGAGATGAAAACGAAGAGCCTGGCTCTTCGTTTTTTTATGGGCGCTCCGGGGGGCGCATCTGCCGATAATGTCGCCAATATCACACTCCTGAGTCCCTGGTCGTTTGAGGCTGGTTGCAGATGGGATAATCTCAATGCGGGGCTTGGGTTCAGGGCCCCGTCAGGGAAGAGAGGCGCATCCGCGTCATAACAATTCATTGCAGGGGCTCATCCATGAACAGATCTATGCTCGCCGTCCTGATCGGCGCTCTGATGGCAACGGGGACGGTGCAGGCTGCCGCCCAGGACAACACCTGGTATGTCGGCGGCAAGGCCGGCTGGTCCAATTTTTACGGGGTGGATTACGACGAGCAGGTCAAGGAGCTGTTCGATGCCTTTGATCCCGGCCAGGACCACAGCGACCTCGGCCTGGGGCTCTTCGCCGGCTATCAGGTAAACCGGAATGTGGCCGTCGAACTCGGTTATGACTGGCTCGGCAAGTATCAGGTCGATCAGCGCTTCAGCGGCAACGGGGTGGAAGCAGGACTGGATGGGGAGGCCAAGGCCCAGATGATCCAGGCCACCATGAAGATCGGCTTCCCGGCGACCGAGGCTCTGGACATCTACGGCCGGCTGGGGGGCGCCTACGCCTGGACCGACAGCTCCATCAGTGCCTGGGCCAACGATGGCACCAGCAACCTCTCGGCATCGGGTGGGGGCAAGTATCACGGCGCCGCCTTTGTGGGGGCATTGGGCATCGAATATGCCATCGACAGGGATTGGGCCGCCCGCCTCGAATACCAGTACACCACCCCGCTCGGCAAGACCTCGCTGGATGAATCCGGCATAGAGCTGGATAACGGCCTGCTGGCGGTGGGCATGCTCTATCGCTTCGGTCAGGTCGGTGACGAGCCGGTGGCGCCGACGCCGGCTCCCGTACCTGAGCCTGCACCGGCTCCCGTGCTGGTGGAGAAGCAGTTCAGCCTGGACTCGGACGTCTTGTTTGAATTCAACAAGGCGACCCTGAAGCCGGCCGCGAGCCAGGCGCTCGACAACCTGTTTGCCCAGATCCTGGCGGCCAACCCGAAAGACGGCGTGGCCACTGTGATCGGTCATACCGACCGCATCGGCTCCGATGCCTACAACCAGGCCCTCTCGGAGCAGCGTGCCCGCACCGTGGCCGACTACCTGATCGCCAAGGGATTGTTTGCCGACAAGGTGCGGGCCGAGGGGCAGGGCGAGTCGTCACCGGTGACGGGGGGCAGCTGCCCGGACGGTGCCAAGGCGCAGATGATCGCCTGTCTGGCCCCGGATCGCCGGGTCGAGGTGCGGCTGACCGGGGTCTCCCAGGTCGCCGAGTAAGCCATCTTTGCCTTGCTATTAAACAACGAGGGGGCCTTGGCCCCCTCGTTGCATTCTGGCTCCCCCCCTCATCCCCAACCCTTCTCCCGCGAGGGGAGAAGGGAGCAAAGACGCCATGGTGGGTGCGCACTATCGCAAGATCCGTAGGTTTGATTAGCGAAGCGTAATCGGACCAGCGCAGCGACCCTTAATTCAACTCCGTGGGATCTATGTCCAGACTCCAGCGCACCTTCTTGGTCTCCGGCCAGCCGTCCAGCTCCTTCACCGCCCAATCCAGCAGTTGCGCCAGGGGGGGGCGGCTGGGTCCCTGCACCAGCAGCTGCATGCGGAACTTGCCTGCCTTGCGCTCCATGAAGCCGCTGATGGGCCCCAGCACCTGCACCTGGGGATAACGGGCGCTGCGCAGGGTATCGGCGAGCCGGCCGAGGAACAGCTGCACCTCGTCCCGGCCGTTGGCCTCGGCCCGGAACAATCCCTGATAGCTGAAGGGCGGCAACCCCAGCAGGCGGCGCTCTTTGAGCGCGGTATCGGCGAAGTGGCCGTAACCGTTCTGGGTCAGATCCTGCAGCAGGGCGTGCTCGGGGTGGTGGCTCTGCAGCACCACCAGCCCGGGTTTGCTGGCGCGACCGGCGCGGCCCGCCACCTGGGTGTAGAGCTGGGCCAGCTTCTCGGCGGCGCGAAAATCGGCGGAAAACAGGGCGCCATCCACATCCAGCAGGCCCACCAGGGTTACGTCCGGGAAGTGGTGCCCCTTGGCCAGCATCTGGGTGCCGATCAGGATCTTGTACTTGCCCGCCTTGATGTCGCCGAGGTGGGTCTCCAGCTCCCCCTTGCGGCGGGTGTTGTCCCGATCGATACGCACCACAGGGTATTGGGGGAATACGGTGGTGAGCAGCTGCTCCAGTTGCTCGGTGCCCACTCCCGAGCCGATCAACTCATTGCTGCCGCACTCCGGACAGCTATGGGGCAGCGGGCGCACGCTGTCGCAGTGGTGGCAGTGCAGCCGACGCCCGGCCTGATGCCAGGTGTACCAGGCGTCACAGCGCTCGCAGGCGGCGCTCCAGCCACACTGGTGGCAGATCAGCGAAGGGGCATAGCCGCGCCGGTTGAGGAACAGCATCACCTGATTGCCGGCCACCAGGTGCTCCGCCATCAGCTGCTCCAGCTGGGGGGAGAGCCCGGCCTGCAAGCGCACGCTCTTGATATCCAGGATCACCTGGCGGGCGGTCTGGGCGTTGCCGGCACGTCGCGTCAGGCTGAGGTGGTGATACTTGCCAGTGCGGGCGTTATGCAGCGTCTCCAGCGACGGAGTGGCCGAGCCAAGCAGGATCGGAATACCGGCACGGTGGGCCCGCATCACCGCCAGATCCCGGGCGTGGTAGCGAAAACCGTCCTGCTGCTTGAAGGATCCGTCGTGCTCCTCGTCGATGATGATGATGCCGAGGTTCTTGAACGGGGTGAACACCGCAGAGCGGGTGCCGATCAGGATGGCGGCGCCACCGTCGCGACAGGCGAGCCAGGCATCGAGCCGCTCCCGATCGTTCATGGCGGAGTTCATCGCCACCACCGGTACCTTGAAGCGGCGGCGGAAGCGGTTGATGGTCTGGGGGGTGAGGCCGATCTCCGGCACCATCACCAGGGCCTGCTTGCCCGCACGGAGCAGGGGCTCGAGGATGCTCAGGTACACCTCTGTCTTGCCGGAGCCGGTGATGCCGTCCAGCAGGAAGGCGCCGAACTTGTCGCTCTGGCTGGTGACGGCGGCCACCGCCAGCGCCTGCTCGCCGTTGAGGCGCAGCCCCTCACCGGCGTCAAAATGGGCTGCCCAGTCGCCGTCGTGGCTCGGCTCCAGCGAGCGTTTCTCCAGCAGCCCCTTCTTTTCCAGTGCAGTAAGGGCGGCACTCTGGATCTCCTCCTGTTTGAGGGCGGAGGGAGTCTGAGGCCCCTTGCGCAGCAGGGCGAGGGCCTGTTGCTGCTTGGCAGCCCGCTTGAGCTCGTTGAGATCGACTGCCATCCCGGCTTCTGTGGCAAACCAGAACTCCAGCTCCCGGTAGGCGGCGGGCTCCCCCTTGCGCACCAGCACAGGCAGGGCGTGAGGCAGCACCTCACCCAGGGGATGCTGGTAGTAGCCGGCGCTCCAGGCCATCAGCGCCAGTATGTCGGGCCCGAGCACAGGAGTGGTGTCGAGTACCCGCTTCAAGGGCTTTAATTTGGCGCGAGGCACCTGACTCTCGGTCGGGTGATCCACCACCAGACCGACCAGGGTCTGGGGGCCGAAAGGGATCTCGACCCGGCAACCGGGCTCAGGCAAGGGCAAGGGGGAGAGATAGTCGAAGTGACGGCGCAAGGGCACCGGGACAGCGACACGAACCAGATCCAGCATTTGGGAAGAATTCACCAGGGGTTGCCTATTTTTTCTGCGAAGCCACTTGCCTGATCTCAGGCATTTCCTATATTATTCGCAGCCTTTGAAACTGTGTTCAACAATCGTGTGGTGTCCGACAAGAGATCGGATGGCGACACGGCCTGATAATCGAGGTTGTCCATGAAAGCTGGTATCCATCCCGAGTACGTAGCCATCACCTGCAAGTGCTCTTGCGGTAACGTCATCAATACCTTCTCTACCCTGGGTAAAGATCTGAACCTGGACGTGTGCTCCGAGTGCCACCCGTTCTATACCGGCAAGCAGAAAGAAGTTTCTAGCGGCGGCCGCGTAGACAAGTTCAACAAGCGTTTCGGTGGTCTGACTGCCAAGAAGTAATCTTGCTTCTGAAGAATTCTGAAAAAGGCGCCCATCGGGCGCCTTTTTTATTGGCTGGCGTTCTGTATTGCCCCGCTTTGTCCTATGGTGTTGGCTCAATCATGGGAGAAGAACAGATGCGCACATGTCTGGTGATGGGGGCGGCCGGTTACATCGGATCTTACCTGGTGCCCCACCTGCAAACGCTGGGCTACAGGGTGATCGCCGGGGCCCGCCGCCCCTGCCGCCTGCCGGAGGGGGTGGAGTTTCGTCTCGCCGACAGCCTCAAGCCCATCACCCTGCTGCCGGCCCTTGCCGGGGTGGATACCGTCTTCTATCTGGTGCACGCCATGGGGGCAGGCGCCGGTTTTCACCGGCTGGAGCAGCAAGGGGTGAAGAACTTCGCCGCCGCCGCCCGCGCCGCCGGGGTGCGCCGCATCATCTATCTCGGCGCCATCCAGCCAGAGCGCTGCAACAGCCGCCATCTCAACTCCCGTCGCCACTGCGGCGAGCTGTTTCGGGAGGCGGGCGTGCCCACGGTGGAGCTGCGGGCCGGCATCATCATAGGCCCTGGCTCGGCCGCCTTCGAGGTGATGCGGGATCTGGTGTTCAACCTGCCCATGATGGTGACGCCCAAGTGGGTGCGCTCCCGCACGCCCCCCATCGCCCTCTCCAACCTGCTTCACTATCTGGGCGGGCTGGTGGAGGCGCCAGGGGTGGATGGCCAGATCTTCAACGCGGCGGGCCCCGAGCTGCTCAGCTATCAGCAGCAGTTGCAGAGGTTTGCCGCCCACATCGGCAAGCGTTGCCCCATTGTTCCCATCCCCTTCCTGAGCCCGCGCCTCTCCGCCTGGTGGCTGCAGTTTGCCACCTCTGTGCCCCAACCCATCGCCAAGGCGCTGGTGGGCGGCCTCAAGCACGACATTCCGGCCGACGATGGTCCACTGCGGGCCCTGTTGCCCCAGCACCTGCTCAGCTTCGACGAGGCGCTGACGGAGAGCCTGGCGCTGGAGCAGAAGCTCGGCGCCGAGCAGCAGGGGGAGGAGACGCCACTCGGCCTGCGCTGGCGACATCCCGAGTACGGTTTCTACGATCGCACCGCCAGCGGGGAGGCCGAGTGCCTCGCTTCCCCCGAGGTGGTGTGGCAGGTGCTGCAGCAGCTGGGGGGTGAGCAGCGCTACTTCTACATGAATGAGCTGTGGGTGGTGCGCGAATGGATGGATCACCTGATTGGGGGCCCGGCGCTCACCCGGGGTCGCACCAATCCGGATCGCTTCGTGAAGGGAGACATGCTGGACTCCTGGCAGATCCTCGGGGTGGACGAGGGGCGCAGGCTGGATCTGCTGTTCAACATGAAGGCCCCCGGCGTCGGGCGACTGGAGTTCAACATCCAGCCCCAGGAGTCCGGCCTGACCCGGCTCAGGGTGACCGCTCACTGGCACCCCCAGGGGGCCTGGGGGCTGGCCTACTGGCTCGCCATGCTGCCCTTCCACCTCTTCATCTTCCAGGGGATGACGGAGGCCATCGCCCGCCAGGCGGAGGCGAGGGCCGGCATTCCCGTGATGGACTGAAATCGCATCTATAACTAAATAGGTATTTATGCGTGGCAGGAGATGCTGCTGAGTCGACTGTCAGTGCGACTTGGCGATATTTTCTGCTGTGAAAGGGGGCGGGTTTTCTTTATGATCCCCAGCCCTCGCCACAGGCGAGCCAATGCACCACTCATTCACTTCCGTATCGGGGTCCCCCATGTCCGATCTGCGTCACGATCTTCGTCAACAAGCGCTCGATTACCACGCCCAGCCCATTCCCGGCAAGATAGCCATCGCCCTCACCAAGCCCGCCGAGACCGCCCGCGATCTGGCCCTGGCCTACAGCCCGGGCGTCGCCGAGCCGGTGCGCGAGATCGCCGCCAACCCGGCCGATGCCTACCGCTACACCGGCAAGGGCAACCTGGTGGCCGTCATCTCCAACGGCACCGCCATCCTGGGGCTGGGCAATCTGGGGCCGCTGGCCTCCAAGCCGGTGATGGAGGGCAAGGCCCTGCTGTTCAAGCGCTTCGCCGGCATCGACGCCATCGACATCGAGGTCAAGCACGAGACCAGCCAGCAGTTCATCGACACAGTGGCAGCCATCGCCGACACCTTCGGTGGCATAAACCTGGAAGACATCAAGGCCCCCGAGTGCTTCGAGATAGAGCAGGCGCTGATCGAGCGCTGCGACATACCGGTGTTCCACGATGATCAGCACGGTACCGCCATCGTCACCGCCGCCGGCCTGCTCAATGCGCTGGAAGTGCAAGGCAAGCGCATCGAGCAGAGCCGCATCGTCTGCATGGGGGCCGGTGCCGCCGCCACCGCCTGCATGGATCTGCTGATCAAATGCGGCGCTGCGCCACAGAACATCTTCATGCTGGACCGTCAGGGGGTGATCCACAGCGGTCGCACCGATCTCAACCAGTACAAGCAGCGCTTCGCCAACGACACGCCCCTGCGTACCCTGATGGATGTCATCGACGGGGCGGACGTGTTTGTCGGCGTCTCCGGCCCGGATGTGCTGCCTGCCGAGGCGGTGGCGCTGATGGCCCCCAATCCGGTGATCTTCGCCTGCTCCAACCCGGATCCCGAGATCAAGCCCGCCCTGGCGCACTCGGTGCGCGACGATCTCATCATGGGCACGGGCCGTTCCGACTATCCGAACCAGATCAACAACGTCATCTGCTTCCCCTTCATCTTCCGCGGCGCCCTGGACGCGCGCGCCAGCCGCATCAACGATGCCATGAAGGTGGCTGCGGTGGAGGCCATTCGTGGCCTGGTCAAGGAGCCGGTCCCGGCCGAGGTGCTGACCGCCGCCGGGGTGAGTGCGCTCACCTTCGGCAAGGAGTACGTCATTCCCAAGCCGATGGATGCCCGTCTGCTGCCTCGCGTGGCCCGCGCCGTGGCGCTGGCGGCGGTGGCCTCCGGCGTGGCGCGCATCGCGCTGTCGGCAGATTACATGCAAGATTGAGCCGACTGAGCACGACAAAAGGGGCCCCATGATGGGGCCCCTTTTCATTGGGAGCTTGTGCGCCTGTTACTTGGTCTTGGGGGCCACTTTCACGGCCGGTGCGGCATGGGTTGCCTTGTGATGTTTTTTCACCACCTTGGTCTGGGTGGCCTGGGGTGCGGCAGCCTTGGTCGGGGTGGCAGCCATGGTGAAGCCGGAGGTCAGGGCGAAGACAGCGGCCAGGCTCAGGGGGATCAGCTTTTTCATATTCCAGTTCCTCGTTCGGTTTGATGACATGGAGCGGCTCTCCATGACGTCATCCTAGGGCTGCCGGGCCTGAGGTTCAGTGAGTGGCTGGTGACGGTTTGTATCCAAATGTACGGGCAGCCTGAGGCAGAAGCGGGCCCCCGTCTCGGCGGGCAGCAACTGCACCTCGCCACCGTGGTGGCGCGCTATGCTGCGCACTATGGCGAGGCCTAAGCCGGTGCCGCCGGTGCGCCTGTCCCGGCTCTGGTCCAGCCGCACGAAGGGCTCGAAGATCTGGGGTGCCAGCGCCGGATCTATGCCGGGACCGTCGTCGGCCACCTCCAGCAGATAGTGATCCTGCTGCCGGCTCATGGTGAGGCTCACTCGGCTGGCGGCATGGCGCAGGGCGTTGCCGATGAGGTTCTCCAGCGCCCTGTCCAGCAGGCGGATGTCGCCGCGCCAGGGCAGGGGATGGGCGGGAAGCAGGAGGGCGAGTCGTCTGTCCGGGCGCAGCGCCTGCCAGTCCGGGAGTCGCTCCCCGGCCCAGCGACTCAGCTCGAGATCGCTGCACTGCAGCGGCAGCTCGGGGCGATCCAGCTTGGCATAGGTGAGCATCTCCTCGATGAGGGCGTCCAGCGCGCCGAGATCCCGCTCCAGCCCCTGCTGCTCCTCGGCGGTGGGAGGCTCGGCCAGCATGGCGAGTCGGTAGCGCAGCCGCACCAGGGGGGTGCGCAGCTCGTGGGCGATGGCGTCGGTCAGCTGCTTGCGGCTGGCCAGCATGGCCTGCAACTGCTCGGCCATCTGATCGAAGGTGCGTCCCACCCGGCCCAGGCTGCTGCCGGGAGGCAGGCCGGTGCGGCAGGAGAGATCCCCGTCACCAACTCGGCGGGCGGTCTGTTCGAGCCGTTGCAGGCCGTGCCAGTGGGGGCGCAGCCAGAGCAGAATGGGCAGGCCGAGGGAGAGGCCGATGAGCAGCAGCAGGCCCACGTCCACCCAGTGCAGCTCGTGCAGGTAGGAGAGATAGGGGACGGGGCCGACGATCAGCACCTGGTCGGTGCCCGGAATGCGCTGCAGGAAGGTGTCATCCTCCTCGACGATGACGATGTTGCCCGCCTCGAGGAAGGCCTGATCCTCCCTGGCCAGCGGCTGGTTGGCCAGGGCGCCGAGTTGCAGCGGCAGCTTGAGCTGCTGGCTCTGCTCCCCCATGCGGACGGGCCAGCGCGCGGGTGGCAGCCGGGCCAGCTCGCCGGTGAGCAGCCCCAGGGAGCCCTGCATCATGTGCTCGAGATAGCGATCACCGGCCCTCTCGGCACTGACCTGATAGACCAGGCCGATGAGCAGGATGGCGAGGCCGAAGCAGCCGATCAGCAGCAGGTAGAACTGGATAAACAGGCGGCGCATGGGGGCTCTCCTCTTGTCTGGATTGCGTCTGGGCGTTGCTTTGTTGCCCCCTCATCCCCAACCCTTCTCCCGCAAGGGGAGAAGGGAGCAGAGAGCATCAAGGTCATTCGGTAACTGCTTATTCCCAGGCCTGGGGCACCAGCAGATAGCCCTTCTGGCGCACCGTCTTGATCCGGGTCGGGTTGGTGCTGTCATCCCCAAGCCGGCGGCGCAGGCGGGAGATGGCCACATCCATGCTGCGGTCCTGGCCGTCGTAGTCGCGGCCCCGCAGGCTGCGAAACAGCGCCTCCCGTCCCAGGATCTGGCCGGCGTGGCAGGCCAGCTCCCACAAGAGATCGAAATCGGCGGTGGAGAGCGGGATGCTGTTGCCGTCGAGGCGCACATCCCTCCCCGGGCCATCGATCCGCAGGCGGCCGAACTGCAGGCGCTGGGGAGGCGTGCTGAGGGCGGCCGGTTGCGGCGCCTGCCCCTGCTGGCGGAACTGGACCCGTAGCCGGGCCAGCAGCACGGGGGGCGGCGTGGTCTTGAGGATGTAGTCGTTGGCCCCGAGCTCCAGGCTGAGGATCTGGTTCATGTCGCTGTCCAGCGAGGTGAGCATGACGATGGGGCCGGCAAAGCGTGGGCGCAGATCCCGGCACAGGGAGAGGCCGTCCTGGCCGGGCAGCATGATGTCGAGCAGCACCAGATCGGGCTGTTCGACCTCCACCCTGGCCAGCGCGAGATCGCCCCGGGTCTCCAGCAGCACCTCTATGTCGTGGCGGCCGAGCCAGCTGCTGATGAGCTGGCCTATCTCGGGATCATCTTCAACAAACAGAACACGTGGCATGGTGGCGTGGCCCCCGGCGATGGCGCGAATGCGCGTGTCGCCAGCATAACGGCTGCGCCAGCGCCCTGCACCGGGATAACTAATCAAAACAGGGCCCGAGGGCCCTGTTGTCATTCTGCCTGTCGAGCGGGGATCGGTGTGTCCCCTGCGGCATCAACCCGCCTTGCGGCGCAGATAGACCCCGGCTTCCATGTGGTGGGTCCAGGGGGAAATGGCTCGGACAGGGCGAAGCGGTCTTCCCTGTGACATCAGTCCGCTTTGCGCTTGAGATAGACCCCGGCTTCCATATGGTGGGTCCAGGGGAACTGGTCGAACAGGGCGAAGCGGGCGATCTCGTGGGTCTCGCCCAGCACCGCCATGTTGGCCTGCAGGGTCTCGGGGTTGCAGGAGATGTAGAGGATGTTGTCGTACTCCTGCACCAGCCGGACTGTGGCGTCGTCGAGACCGGCACGGGGCGGGTCGACGAAGATGGTGTTGCACTGGTAAGCGCCGAGATCGACCCCCTTGAGGCGGTTGAACTCACGTTCGCCGCGCATCGCCATGGTGAACTCCTCCGCCGACATGCGCAGTATGATCAGGTTGTCCACCCCGTTGGCGGCGATGTTGAACTGGGCAGAATCCACGCTCGGCTTGGCGATCTCGGTGGCCAGCACCTTGCGGAAGTTCTGGGCCAGGGCGATGGAGAAGTTGCCGTTGCCGCAGTAGAGCTCCAGCAGGTCCCCCTCGCTGCCGCGGGTCACATCCAGCGCCCAGCCCAGCATCTGCTCGTTGATGGCGGCATTGGGCTGGGTGAAGCTGTTCTCCACCTGCTTGTAGACCAGCTCGCGCCCCTGCACCTTGAGTCGCTCGATGACGAACTCCTCCCCCAGGCAGATCTTCTGCTTGTGGGCGCGGCCAATCAGTTGCAGATCGAACCCCTGGGCCCGCAGGTCGGCCTGCAGGGCCTCTGCGGCCTGCTGCCACTCCGCCTCCAGCTTGCGGTGGTAGAGCAGGCTGACGCAGAGCTGGCCGGACTGGGTGGAGAGGTAGTCTATCTGGAACAGCTTGCGGCGCAGCACCGGGTGTGGGCGCAGCCCCTCCAGCAGCACCGGCATCAGCCGGTTGATGAGCAGGCTGGCGGTGGGGAAGCTGTCGACCCGGATGATCTCCTTGGTGGCCTGGGCATACATGCAGTGGAAGAGGTCATCCCCCTCGTGCCAGATGCGGAACTCGGCACGCATCCGGTAGTGCTCGGCGGGGGAGGCATGGACCTCAAGCGCGGGCGGGTTGAAGTCGGCGAACAGCTGGGTGAGGCGATCGCGCTTCTCGTCGAGCTGGGCCTGGTAGTCGGCGGGGGTCCGCTGGGATTGGGTCATAGATACCTCAGATGCACACCGGCAGGGCCGGGCAGAAACCGGGGGAAGGCCGCAGCCAACCAAAGGGTGGGGATTTTAAAAGGCCGTCGCGGATTGTCCAAGTTTTTTGTGGTCAAGAAGTGGCCAGTCGGGCCGATAACCGATCCACCAGTATGGCGGGAGAGTGATGATGCAGATCGATGGCATGGGCGCAGCCCAACCCAAGGGAGTGGGCATTGCTCCCAAATCGCCTCAACAGGCAGAGTCGAAACCGGCAGGCAGCGGGGAGGAGGTCTCCCTGAACAAGCCCCCGAAGTGGGCCCAGGTGCTGATCCAGCAGGCGCTGCAATTCGCGCTGGAGATCAATGGCCAGCACTATCAGGCCCCCAGGAGTCAGGAGTTCAAGCTGGATCCGCCAGAGGCGATCACCCCGGAGACCCTGTTCGATTTCGAGGCCGTGGCGGACAACGTGCTGCAGTTCGTCACCGGACGGCTGGGGGCGGCCCGGGCCGACGGCAAGTCGGATGAGGATCTGGCCAAGATGATGGAGCAGGCCCGCAAAGGGGTGGAGATGGGTTTCGGCGATGCCAGAAAGCAGCTTGGGGACTGGGCGGACAACGAGGACATCAAGACCGGCATGGAGCAGAGTTACAAGCTGATCCAGGAGGGACTGGAGTCCTTCGAGCAAGAGTTCCTTGGCGAGGTCTCGACCACGGATCTCGGGGCGGCCAAGATGGCCAGCCGGCAGCAGGCCTTCCTCGAGATCGAGACCCGGGACGGGGACAAGGTGATGCTGAGGTTCAGCGACAGCTGGCAGTTCAAGTCCCGTAACGACGACAGCGGCAGCCAGTTCAGCCTCAAGTCGAGCCAGAGCTTCGACTTCTCCCTGGAGGGGGATCTCGACAGTGGCGAGATGGACGCCATCGGCAAGCTGGTCAAGGGGCTGGACGAGCTGGCCGGCCAGTTCTTCGGGGGCGGGGAGGGCAAGACCCTGGCCGACAGACTGGATGGGTTGCAACTCGACGACAGCCAGCTGGCCTCCTACTCCCTCAAGCTCAAACAGTCGGCCCGTTTGAGCCAGACCTATCAGGGGGCCCATTCGCTGCAGGAGGGGCTCAAGCCGCTGGCGGACTACCTGCCGAAGCTGAGTCAGCTGCAGCAGCAGGCCGATGCCCTGTTGCCGCCCGCCCAGCAGCAGGCGTTGACCCCTGCGGTGCTGGCGGTGCTGGCGGCGCGAGGCCAGGGCGAGGCAGCCGAGGGCGCCGGTTTCATGGGCTTCAACCAGCGGATGCTGGAGGCCATGAGGCTGCTCGGCCAGCAGATGGCGACGAGCTGATCCCGGTTCGTCGCCCCTCTGATGCGGCGTTTGCCAGCCCAGGCCCGGGCTGGCACACTGCCCTTTTCTCCAGCCAGACGATGCCATGAACCCCAAGAAGCCAAGAGACAAGCGCGAGCTCTGCTACCCCTTCATCTTCGAGACCCAGTTCCAGTGCGACTACGAGATCGCCACCGACGAGCTCTGCTGCCAGGTGGGGGCCGTGCTGTCCCACCTTGTGCCGGATGCCGACACCCATCCCATGCTGGCGGATCTGGCGATCTTGCAGCGACTCATCTACAACCTCAACGGCTCGGTGCGCGGCAGGCTCGGGATCTTCGAGGAGGATCTGGACTGGCTGAAGGGGCGTTACGATCACTACAACGAGGCGAGCCGCGGCCGGGTCACCGGCTTCGTGCTGCCCCAGGGACCCCAGCCCATCCCCACCCTGCACCTGTGCCGCTGCGGCAGCAAGAAGGTGGTGCGCCTGCTGGTGCGCCTCGAAGAGAGCGGCGTAAGCTTTGACCCCATCCTCTACCGTTTCGCCAACCTGCTGGCGAACTTCTTCTTCGTACTCACCGTCTACCTCAAGCAGGCGTGGGATGTGACCGAAGTCCCCTATGTCAGCATCAACTACTGAGGTCGCCTGGGGGTTGCCACAAGGTTTGCCGAAGCGACATAAAGCAAAACCGGAGCACAGGCTCCGGTTTTGCTTTTCAGCGTGCCAACAGCGCATTTAGCTGGAGAGCAGCACCCTGGCCGAGTTGGCCGGTATGGTGAGCTGTACCTCCCCTTGCACCACCTCGAACTTGTCGCCGTTGAAGGCGTCGGTGAAGCGGCTGGCGGGGCTGGCGGTCTGCCACAGGGGCAGGCTGATGGTACGCGGCTCGGTCGGGTGGCGGTTGCAGGCCACCACCACCTGATCGCTTTGCAGGGTGCGGGCGAACACATAGCTGTGAGGGCCGGCGTAGAGGGTCTGGATGTCGCCCCGGCGCAGGGCCGGACGCTGGCGGCGCAGCTGGATCAGTCGGCGATAGTGATCGTGCAGCACATGATCCCAGTCGGTGGTGTCCCAGGGGAAGCAGCGACGGCAGTCCGGATCGTTGCCGCCGGAGAGCCCCACCTCGTCGCCGTAGTAGATGGACGGCACGCCGATGTAGGTGATGAGCAGGGTGGCAGCGAGCCGCATGCGCTGCTTGTCCTCCCCCAGCAGGTGGAGGAAGCGGGCGGTGTCGTGACTGTCCAGCAGGTTGAACTGGGCCAGCTGGTTCTTGAAGGGGATATGGGCCCGGGCCAGCTTGAGCCATCTGTCCAGCTCCTCGGCGCTGATCTTGATGGGGTGATAGGCGATGTCCTGCCCCGCCAGGAAGGCGCGGATGGGGTGGGCGAAGCCGTAGTAGTTCATGGCGCCGTCTTCCTGATCCCCCTGCAGCCACTGGCTCGCCTCGAAGAAGTGTTCGCCGAGCACGTAGGCGTCCGGGTTCTCCTGCTTGACAGCGCCGCGAATGGCGCGCACATGGCCGCTGTTGCCCATGGCCGAGCCCCGCTCCCCCAGCATGTGGATGACGTCGAAGCGCCAGCCATCGATCTGGTAGGGGGCGCGCATCCAGTAGCGCAGAATGGCGTTGTCTGCCCGATACACGGCGTCCTGCACCTGCTCGCTGGCGAAGTCCAGCTTGGGCAGGCTGCGAATGCCTTTCCAGCTGACATAATCCCCTTCCTGGTCGAAGGTGTAGAAGCTGCGCCAGGGGGAGTCCGGGTTGCTCTGGGCTCCCAGCGGCGGGCAGAACCAGGGGTGATCGGTGGAGGTGTGGTTGACCACGGCATCCAGGATGATCCTCATGCCGCGCTGGTGCAGGTTGCGGGTCAGCTCGGCAAACTGGGCGTTGGTGCCGAGGTGCGCATCCACCTTGAAGTAGTCCTGGGTGTCGTATTTGTGGTTGCTCGGCGAATCGAAGATGGGGTTGAGATAGAGCGCCGTCACCCCGAGGGATTGCAGGTAGTGCAGCTTGGCGTCGATGCCCGCCAGATCTCCGCCGTAGAACTCGCAGGCGCCGTGTCCCTCTTCGTGGCGGCTGACCGGCTCGCCCCAGGCCTTGCTGATCACCGCCTTGCCGCGGTACTCGTACTCGTGATGCTTGACGCTGAGGGACGGGTCGCCGTTGCAGAAGCGGTCGGGGAAGATCTGGTAGAAGACCTGATCCTGTACCCAGGTCGGCGGCTGATGATGGCTGTTGAAGCGGAAATGCTGCTCCCGCGGCGGCATGGCGGCGCTGACGCCCGCCCCGTGCAACCACCACTGCTCCTGGTCGGTGAGGCACTTGAAGCAGTAGAGGTGGATCTCCTGCCCCTTGGCCAGCGGCAGCTCGACCTGCCAGACCTGCAGCCTGTCCCGGGTCGAGACGGGGCGCATGGCCACCAGGTACTCCTCGTTGTCCGGCTCGTGACGCAGCCACACCTCGCGGATGGGGGCGTCCAGCTCGCTGAACAGGGTGAGCAACAGGGTATCGGCACTCTCTTTGAACCAGGGTGCCACCTGGGGATGAAACAGGAAGGGATGGGTCATGGTATCTACTGCATCAGAGGGTGGCCAAAGGCTACTGGGTCAGGAGGTCGGCGAGGGCATTGCCCTGCTCGTGGAGTTGCTCCAGCTGATCCGCCAGGGTGGCGGGATCCAGCCCGAGCTGGTCGGCCAGCGGCTTGGGGAAGCGCGCTATGATGGTCTGGGCCGGTACCCCGGCGTGCCAGGCGAAGGAGACGAAGACGGAGAGCCGGATCAGCACCGCCTCCTTGCTGACCGGATCGTGGGAGAGGGGATCCAGCTGCTGGGCGATGGCATCGACGAAGGAGGCCGACAGGTTCCAGCGCTTCGCCAGCTCGGCGCCGAGCTGGGCATAGTCGTACCCCAGCATCTCCCGCTGGGCCTCGACCCTGCTGCTCCCCTTCTCGATGGCCAGGTTGATGAGCCCGGCCTCCTCCGGCAGGGTGCTCTGGATCAGCAGCTCGCCGATGTTGTGAATGAGGGCGCAGGTGAAGGCGCTCTCCGGATCCACCGCCCTGGTCTGCTGGGCCAGGGTGCGGGCTATGGTGGCGACCTGGAAGGTCTGGGTCCAGAAGCGGTGCTTGTCAAAGCCCGGGGGGGCCTTGAAGCTGCTGATGATGCCGGAGGCGACCACCACGGAGCGCAAGCGGTTGAAGCCGAGACGGATCACCGCCTGCTCGATGGAGGTCACCTCGTTGCCCCGGCGCAGGGCGGCGGAGTTGGCCATCCGCAGCACCTTGACGCTGATCACCTGATCCATGGCGATCTTGGCCGCGATCTCGTCGATGCGGGCATTCTCATCGTTGAAACTCTGCATCAGCTCGTGCAGCAGCTGCGGGATTGTGGGCAGTTGTTTGATCTTGCCAAACAGGCGATCCATCGACATGGCTGAGGCAGCCTCCATTGCGAACAGTGCCTCATATTGTGCCACAGCTGGGCCAGTTGTTCCTGTCGGCGAGTGGTTTTGTGAGCCCTAGTACACCCAGTCTCGCAGTCTGTATTCCAAACGGTGCCGTTTTCCGGTCAGGATCAGGGTCTGTGGCGTGCCGCTCAGGGTCGCGCCCTCCATCAGGGTGGCGAGTACCGCCTGTTCGATCTGGTCGAGCCGGGGCGGGCAGGCCATGGCCGTGCTGCCGAGGCTGGTAACCCAGAGTCTGTCATCCTCGAGATGGCCCTGGCCGAAGTAGCGGTTGCACCCTGCGATGCCATTGACGGTGAAGTGCTCCCCTATCTCGATGTCGGGGGGATTGACGCGGCTGCTGGGGATGATCTGGCCATCCAGCTTGTCGAGCACCCAGTGGTGGTGCTGCAGATCTTGCGAGGCGAAGCGGGGAGCACTGCTGCAGGCGCTGAGCAGGAGCAGGGCGAGCAGCAGTAGCAGAAATCTGGGCATGGAAGGGGCTCCGGTGATGGGAGCGACAAGCATACCCGTGCCACGGCCCGGGAGGCAGGGCGAGGGGGGGCCAGCCCGACCGCTTCTGTCGCCCTCAGGGGCAGGGGGGTGTCGGTAAATGGCAACACCCGCCCCGGGCGAGTCGGGTTGCACGCAAAAGGGGTCACAATGTGACCCCTTTTGCGTGTTTATTGGTGAACCGGCTTATGCATCGGTAAACAGCCGTTCGGCGTAGCGGGCAAGGCCCGAGGCCACAGAGCCGAAGTCATCCCCTCCTTCCAGAGGCACTGCGGGCAGCTTCTGGCGAATGTAGGCCTTGATGAGGGGGGAGCGGGCGCTGCCACCTGTGACGAAGACCCGGTCCGGCGACACGCCGGCGGCGGCGATCGCCTCGTCCATCAGCTCGCCAATCTTCTCCAGCAGCGGTGCCGAGGCACTGGCCAGCTGAGGGCGAGTGAGCTCCGCCTCCAACCCTTTCTCCAGCTCGTTCAGGGTCTGGTGATTGAGCTCATGGTCGGACAGGGCGATCTTGCCCTGCTCGGCGCGCCACACCAGCTGGTGGCTCAGCTTGTGGGCCCGCAGGCTGGCGAGCCGTGAGAGCTTGCTGCCGGGCTGGCTGTCGAGCTGCAGATCCTGCAGCTGGCGGGCGGTATCCAGGCTGTAGAAGCGGCTCTGGGCGCTGACGTCGTTGATGGCGGCCGCGTCCCAGAACAGCGGGTGGGGCAGGGGCTTGCCGGTCTTGAGGGTCTCGTGCATGCCGAGCAGCGGCATCATGCCCTCCACCGTCAGGCGGATGTCGAAGTCGTTGCCGCCGATGCGCTGGCCGCTGTGACCGAGCAGATCGCCGCTGCGATCGAGCCGGTCGCGGTGGCTGGGGCCCATGCGCAGCATGGAGCAGTCAGTGGTACCGCCGCCTATGTCCACCACCAGCACCACGGCATCCTCGGTGAGGCGCGCCTCGAACTCGAAGCCGGCGGCGACCGGTTCGTAGAGAAACTCCACCCGTTCGAAGCCGGCGAGGCGGGCAGCCTCACCCAGGATGGCGATGGCCTGGCGGTTGCTCTCCTCCCCGGCCAGCCCCTGGAAGTTGACCGGGCGACCTATCACCGCCTGGCGTACGGGGGCCCCTGTCTGCTGCTCCGCCTCGTGGCGGACGTGCAGCATCATGGCGCAGACGATGTCCTCGAACAGGGCGATCTGGGGCGCCTTGAGGCCGTAGGCCCCGAGGAAGGATTTCGGCGACTTGATGTAGTAACCGTCATCCGGCTCCTCCAGGTAGCGCTCCAGCGCCGCCCCGCCGAAGCTGAGCTCGTCGATGAGCCCCTCTTCGCGCATCTGGCGGCGTACCGCCTGGGCCCGGGTCACCACGGGGCCGCGCAGCTTGAGGTATTCCGCTTGCTGGGTGCTGGCCAGCCGTTCGGCCAGCAGGCCGGCGATGGCATCCCGGTGCGGCGCGTGCAGGGTGGAGGGGAGGTAGTGGGAGCCGGAGAGGGTCAGCAGCCTGGGGCTGCCCTGTTCCATCACGGCGACGGCACAGTTGGAGGTACCGTAATCAAATCCGATAAACATGGGTGCCAGACTCCAGAGTAAAAAAGGAGGACTGGCCTGCCCGAAGGTGCCGGGTCTTACAACCCGACGCACAGTCGGAGGTACAGTGAGCAAATCCGATGAACATGCTTGCCAGACTCCTGTACAAAAAAGGGCTGGTAGCCTACCTGATGATGTCGGGTCTCACAACCCGGCACCCAGGTTATTGAGGTCGCAGGGAGCAATAGGACGAGCGGGGTGTCTGTCGGCGCAAAGAACAGAGGGAGTGGCTCCCTCTGTTTTCATCGCTATGGGGGAGGGGTCACTCCACCTCGTTGTCGCTGCGGCCCTGGCTCTCGATGGCCTGGATGTTGCCGAGGGTGGTGTCGGCGATGGCGTGCAGCGCCTCCCGGGTCAGGAAGGCCTGGTGACCGGTGAACAGCACGTTGTGGCAGGCGGAGAGACGGCGGAAGACGTCATCGGTGATCACCTCGTTGGACTTGTCCTCGAAGAAGAGATCTTCCTCCTCCTCGTAGACGTCCAGCCCCAGGGCGCCGATGCGGGAGGTCTTGAGGGCCTCGATGGCGGCATTGGAGTCGAGCAGGCCGCCCCGGCTGGTGTTGATGATCATCACCCCGTCCTTCATCTTGGCGAAGGCCTCCTTGTTCAGCAGGTGGTAGTTCTCCTTGAACAGGGGACAGTGCAGGCTGATGACGTCGGACTGGCGCAGCAGGGTGTCGATGTCCACGTACTCGGCCCCCAGATCGATGGCCGCCTGGCTCGGGTAGGGGTCGCTCACCAGCAGCCGCATGCCGAAGCCCTTGAGGATGCGCAGGGTGGCGATGCCGATCTTGCCGGTGCCTATGATGCCGGCGGTGCGGCCGTGCATGTTGAAGCCGACCAGGCCTTCCAGGGAGAAGTTGGCGTCGCGGGTGCGCTGGTAGGCCTTATGGATGCGGCGGTTGAGGGTCATCATCAGACCCACGGCGTGTTCGGCGACGGCTTCGGGGGAGTAGGCGGGCACCCGCACTACTTTCAGCCCCAGCTCCTTGGCGGCGACCAGATCCACGTTGTTGTAACCGGCGCAGCGCAGGGCGATCACCTTGGTGCCGTTGGCGGCCAGCTCGGTCAGCACCTCCCGGTCGGCATCGTCATTGACGAACAGGCAGACCACGGGGAAGTGATGGGCGAGGCGGGCTGTCTTGGCCTCCAGCCGCACGTCGAAGAACTCCAGCTCGAAGCCGTACTGGCTGTTGGCCTGATTGAAGTGTTCCTTGTCGTAGCTCTTGGTACTGAAAACGGCGACTCTCATGGTGCGCTCTCCGCAGATAATGATGTGGTTAAATTACAACAAATAGTGACCGTCATCACGGGATAAATGGTGAGGATTCAGCCCCAGGGCATGATGGGGACGGCGCTCACTGCGCTCTTGTACGAACCATCCACCAACTTGGTGCTGTAAGTCAGATAGACCAGCGCATTGCGCTTCTCGTCGTAAAAACGCACCACCTTCTGCTCCTTGAACACCAGGGAGGTGCTGACGTCGAACACCTCTTCCCCGGCTTTGAGCTTGGCGGGGAGGGTGATGGGACCTGTCTGGTGGCACGACAGTGAGGCGTGGGAGGGATCTTCCGCCAGCCCGAGACCGCCCTTGACGCCGCCGGTCTTGGGGCGGGCCAGGTAGCAGGCGACGCCGGCTATCTTGGGGTCGTCGAACGCCTCCACCAGGATCTTGTGATTGGGGCCGACCAGCTTGAAGGCGGTGCTCACCTCGCCGACGGGATCGGCCTTGTCGGCCAGCGCCGGACCGGCAAACAGCATGCCCAGCAGCAGAGGCAGGGCGCGGGTGAGGGGGAAATAGTGTGTCATGGTTTCTCCTTTGGACTCCCTCAGTAGGGGATACCCAAGCGACGATAGAGGCTGGCCAGCACCCAGGCGGGGCCGACCAGCAGAAATTGCAGGTCGGTGAGGAAGGAGGGGCGCCTCCCCTCTATCCGATGGCCGACGAACTGGGCTACCCAGAGCAGCGCGAAGCCGCACAGGGCGGGCCACAGTAAGGGTCCTTGCCAGCTGTGACAGAAGGCCAGCCCCAGCGCGGTCAGCGCCGCCATCCCCACGAACAGGGCAAACGACAGTTGCAGGTAGAAGGCCAGCACCGGAATGGCAACCAGCGCCGCCCAGTTGAGGGAGGGGGGCAAGGGCCCGGCCGGCAGGCACCAGAGCAGGGCCAGGGTGCAGAGGTAGATACCGGGCACCGCCACCTTGTGGATGGCCACATTGACCGGGTGCCGGTGGCTCTGGCCGTAGTCGCTGAACCAGTCGTCGAGTCGTTTCATGGCACCTCCCTGGTGCGGCTGGTTGAGACCGGCCCGCTTATTCCCTGCGAGCCGGTGGTCAGGGACTACTGCTCCTGCAACAAATAGGGCTCTGGAATCCCGGCGTTACTGCCCCTGCCTGGGTGGATAGTCCCAATATTGGGCTGGAATGCTCCTGAGCAAGGGTGTCATGTCCGGATTGGGCAGGGATATGGTGACCCGCAGCTCCAGGTTCGCGCTGGCCAGGGCCTCGCGGACCCTGGGATTCTCGTGGAAGAACTTCATGAAGCTGCCGTCGGTATAGGCCCGCTCCAGTCCGCTCTGGAGCGCTTTGGCCAGCTTGGGGGACTCTGGGCTGACGAAGAAGAACTCGGCGAAGGGGTAGCGGATCAGCAAGTGCTGCTCTATGGCGAGATTGGGGTACTGGGCCGCCAGCTCACGGCGTTCCGCGAAGATCTCCACCAGACCGCGGGGGAAGAAGTCGAGCTTGTCGCCGTCGTTGATGAGGCGGAACAGGTTGCTGTAGCGCCCCGCGTAGGTCGCTATGCCCGCCTGCTCCAGGATCTTGTTGTCGGCCCAGCCGACCCCCTGGGCCGCCTTCAGCTGCTTGAGATCTGCCAGGGTGTTGACCTGGTTGAACTTCTCCTGGGCATCGCTGTGGATGAACGACAGCCGCAGCCCTTCCAGACCGCGGAACAGCGGAATGGGGACTGGGATCAGGGCGGATTCGAGGGCGCTGGAGGTACCCATCCAGAACACATTGATGGTTTTGCCCTTGCGCAGTTCCTGCTGCAGGGTGAACTGATTGAGATTGAGGTCGACCCGCTCCAGCTTGTAGGGCTGTCCGGCACGGTCGAGTGCCAGCTCCAGTAGCTTGAGCTGGTATTCGCTGTCGAGGTCATTGATCGGTCGGCTGGGGACCTTGACGGTGAGAGTCTGCGCCTGTGCCAGCAGCGGCAGGCACAAACACAGCTTGATGAGCCATTTCACGCTCTGATCTCCTGTAGAGTCCGGGACTTGCCCGGAGTCTAACAGAAGTTGTCACGCTCTTGCTGTGAAGCCGCAAACAAGGTTCATGTGCAGCCCGGCATGCCCGTCTGTCTACAAGGACGCCGGTGCCTGCACACTGCCTTGCCAGCGGCCCGGTGCGACAAGGGGGTGACGGTTCACTGGCGCCTCAGGCGACGCGGCGGAACACGTGGGTGTCGTTGAATTCCTTGGTGCTCTGGCACTCGACACAGAAGCGGGACTCAGGACGAGCCTGCAGCCGCTTGAGAGAGATCTCGTCACCGCAGGATTCGCAGTAACCAAAGTCCCCTTCATTGATGCGTCTCAGCGCCCCTTTCAGCTTGCGCAGATGCAGCTTGTCGTGCTCGATGCGGTTCAGCTCCAGACGGCGGGCCTCCTCGATGCTGGCACGATCAATTTCATCGGCCATCTCGTTGGTATCGGTGGCGATGGCCTGGCTGGCTTGGGAGTTGAGACGCTCTTCGAGCTCGAGGATTTGTCGCTCGATCTGACCCTTGTAAAAGGCCAGTTGGTCTTCAGTCATGAAATCACACATAGGGTTTGCTACCAGTCAGTTTCCCAATTTTTCCCATTTATGGGGGCTGTAGGCCCGCAGACCAAGCCCCTGTAGTCCGATTTGCACCAAATCCATGCAGGAG
This sequence comes from Aeromonas rivipollensis, assembly GCF_037811135.1. Taxonomy (NCBI): domain Bacteria; kingdom Pseudomonadati; phylum Pseudomonadota; class Gammaproteobacteria; order Aeromonadales; family Aeromonadaceae; genus Aeromonas; species Aeromonas rivipollensis. The sequence continues at coordinate 150,998 of NZ_CP149130.1, forward strand.
AGTGCAAATCAGGGCGGGCCTTGTACCAAAAAAATGCAGGTATGCAAAGAGAATTGGATAAGGATTGTGCGCCCTTGCAAAGAAATGGGCCCGCTCCGACAGGGGCTGACTGAGTATCGAGCAGCTTCCGTCCAGCCTTGGCATCGAGCTTGCAGTGGGCTGATCGTGACACAGAGTGTTTAGTATTTGGTGCCGCAGTGGTCATTATATCGGCCGTTGTTTATAGTTTTTTAAACACCACTGCTTGACAAAGGCCTTTATCACGGGCTTTTATGGTGATGTCGATTACATTTTCTTAACAAGGGTGTTCCTTATATTAGACACCCTTGCCAATGACAACCGTAGAGTCGGGGTTTAACATGGACAGTATCAAGGGCTGGATGGAGAGCAATCGCATCACGGAAGTGGAGTGCCTGTTCCCGGATTTCACCGGCAATGCCCGAGGCAAGATCATTCCGGCCAACAAGTTTCTGCGCGAAGGGGGCATGCGGCTGCCCGAGGTCATCTTCACCCAGACGGTGACCGGCGAGTACCCGGATGACGACAGCATGATTGACCCGCTGGAGCGGGACATGCAGCTCTATCCCGATCCCAACACCATTCGTTTCGTGCCCTGGGCACTGGAGCCCACGGCTCAGGTGATCCACGACTGTTTCGACATCAATGGCAAGCTGATCGACATAGCGCCGCGCTCCGTGCTGCGCCGGGTCTTGTCATTTTACGAGAAGCAGGGCTGGAAGCCGGTGGTGGCCCCCGAGCTCGAATTCTATCTGGTCAAGCGCAATGAAGACCCCGACTATCCGCTGGTGCCGCCGGTGGGCCGCAACGGCCGCCCCGAGACGGCTCGCCAGTCGTTCAGCATCGATGCGGTCAACGAATTCGATCCCATCTTCGAGGACATGTACGACTACTGCGAGGCCCAGGAGCTGGAGGTGGACACCTTGATCCACGAGTCCGGCGCCGCCCAGATGGAGATCAACTTCCTGCACGGTGACGCCATCGATCTCGCCGACCAGGTGTTCCTGTTCAAGCGCACCATGCGGGAAGCGGCACACCGTCACGGTATCTATGCCACCTTCATGGCCAAGCCCATGAGCGATGAGCCGGGCTCCGCCATGCACATCCACCAGAGCCTGGAAGATGCCGAGGGGCGCAACCTGTTTGGCACCAGCGAAGGGGGCAACTCCGCCCTGTTCATGCACTTCATCGCCGGTCTGCAGAAGTACACCCCGGCGGTAACCGCCCTGCTGGCGCCGAACGTCAACTCCTACCGCCGCCTCACCTTCGGCGAGAGCGCGCCGCGCAACGTGCAGTGGGGCGTGGAAAACCGCACCTGCGGCCTACGGGTGCCCTTCTCCGAGCCGAGCGCGCGCCGGGTCGAGAACCGCTTCGCCGGTGCCGACGCCAACCCCTATCTGGCACTGGCCGCCACCCTGGCCTGCGGCTACCTCGGCATGCTGGAGAAGCTGGAGCCGATGCAGGAGATGAAGGCGAGTGCCTATGACCTGCCCTACAGCCTGCCCCGTTCCCTGGAGGAGTCGCTCAGCCATCTGGAGCAGTGCGAGCCCATCAAGGACATGCTGGGGGAGCGTTTCATCCGCGCCTTCGTCGCGGTCAAGCGCAAGGAGTATGAGACCTACTTCGGGGTGATCAGCCGCTGGGAACGGGAATTCCTGCTGCTGAACGTCTGACCCGTCTCGGGAGGGGCGCAGATCCCTCCCGTCACTCTCAAAGCAAGATGGCACTGGCTCGTGAGGGGCGGCTGATGGCGCCCGCTCGCGGCCGCACCGTGCCCGTGGGCCAGCCCATGGATGCATGCACGAAGATCGCTTAAATCGAAGGAACCGAGGAGCAGGCAATGACGCAGACCGCCCGTGAGTAGCAGTGACCGGGGGAGTGCCAGCCGCCCTCAGCAATTGACGAACAAACATCGCTTAAATCGAAGGAACCGAGGAGCAAGCAATGAAGCAGACCACCCGTGAGTGGCAGCAACTGGATGCCAGCCACCACCTGCATCCCTTTACCGACTTTCAGGCCCTGAACAAGAAGGGCAGCCGCATCATCACCAAGGCCGAGGGGGTCTATCTGGAAGACTCCGACGGGCGCCGCATCCTGGACGGGATGGCGGGCCTGTGGTGCGTCAACCTGGGTTATGGCCGCCAGGAGCTGGTGGATGCCGCCACCAAGCAGATGCAGCAACTGCCCTATTACAACCTCTTCTTCCAGACCAGCCATCCCCCCGCCGCCGAACTGGCGACCCTGCTGGCCGAGATCACCCCTTCCCATCTCAACCACGTCTTCTTCACCGGTTCGGGCTCGGAGTGCAACGACACTGTGCTGCGCATGGTGCGTCACTACTGGGCCAGCAAGGGGCAGCCGGACAAGCAGGTGATCATCAGCCGTCACAACGCCTATCACGGCTCCACGGTGGCAGGCGCCAGTCTGGGGGGCATGAAGGGCATGCACGCCCAGGGTGGCCTGCCCATTCCCGGCATAGTCCATATCGATCAGCCCTATCACTTCGGTGAGGGGGAGGGCATGAGCGCCCACGAGTTCGGCCTGGCCCGTGCCCGCCAGCTGGAAGAGAAGATTCTGGCGCTGGGGGTGGACAAGGTGGCGGCCTTCATCGGCGAGCCTATCCAGGGGGCCGGCGGCGTCATCATTCCGCCCGACAGCTACTGGCCCGAGATCCAGCGCATCTGTGACAAGTACGGCATCCTGCTCATCGCCGACGAGGTGATCTGCGGTTTCGGTCGCACCGGCCACTGGTTCGCCAGCGAAGGCTTCGGCATCAAGCCTGACCTCATGTGTCTGGCCAAGGGCATCACCTCGGGTTACCTGCCGATGGGGGCCGTGATGGTGGGGGACAGGGTCGCCAAAGTGCTGGTGGAAGAGGGGGGCGAGTTCAACCATGGCTTCACCTATTCCGGTCATCCGGTGGCCTGCGCCGTAGCCATTGCCAACATCCAGCTTATGCAAAGTGAGAGCATAGTTAAGCGTGTTCATGATAGTATCGGCCCCTATTTGCAGCGCCGCTGGAGCGAGCTTGCCGATCACCCGCTGGTGGGAGAAACCCGGGGTAAAGGTCTGGTTGCCGCGTTGGAAATAGTCCAGGACAAACAGACGAAACGTCGTTTCCCGGCCGAACTGCACGCCGGGATGACCTGTCGGGAGTTCTGTTTTAACAATGGCTTGGTGATGAGGGCTGTCGGCGATACCATGATCATATCGCCCCCCTTGGTGATCACCGAGGAACAGGTGGATGAATTGGTCAAACTGGCCAGGCTCAGTCTGGATCTGACGGCTGCAAAGCTGCAGGAATAGGCTGAAACCGGGCAGATTGGCTTACGCATACAATTTGCTTAGGAGACAAGGACTATGTCTTTTAAAAAGGGAATGATGGCTGCTTCCGTGGCGCTGGTCATGATGAGTACCGGGGCGATGGCCGACGAGAAGGTGCTGCACGTCTATAACTGGAGCGATTACATCGCGCCGGATACGCTGGAAAACTTCCAGAAGGAGACGGGCATCAAGGTGGTGTATGACGTGTTCGACAGCAACGAGGTGCTGGAAGCCAAGTTGCTGGCGGGCAGTTCGGGTTATGACATCGTCGTCCCGTCCAACCCCTTCCTGGCCAAGCAGATCAAGGCAGGCGTCTTCCAGAAGCTGGACAAGTCCAAACTCTCCAACTGGCAGAACATGGATGTCGATCTGCTCAAGGCGCTCGAACCGAGCGATCCGGGCAACCAGTACTCCATCCCTTACCTGTGGGGCACCATTGGCTACGCCTACAACGCCGAGAAGGTGAAGGCCGTGCTGGGTGCCGATGCGCCGGTCAACTCCTGGGATCTGGTGTTCAAGCCGGAGAACATGGCCAAGTTGAAGGAGTGCGGTGTCTCCTTCCTCGACTCGCCGACCGAAATGCTGCCGGCCGCCCTGCAATACCTGGGCTTCAAGCCGGATAGCCAGAAGCCGGACGAGTTGAAGAAGGCTGAGGAGCTGTTCCTCTCCATCCGCCCCTATACCGCCTACTTCCACTCCTCCAAGTACATTTCGGATCTGGCCAACGGCAACCTGTGCGTGGCGGTGGGTTACTCAGGTGACTTGCAGCAGTCCAAGGCACGTGCCGCCGAAGCCAAGAACGGTGTCAGTCTGACTTACACCATTCCGAAAGAGGGGGCTGGCAGCTTCTTCGACATGATCGCCATCCCGGCGGATGCCAAGAACGTCGAGGCAGCCCACACCTTCATCAACTATCTGATGAAGCCGGAAGTGATCGCGAACATCACCAACGTGGTGCAGTTCCCGAACGGCAACAAGGCCGCCACCCCGCTGGTGGACGAGGCGATCCGTACCGATCCGGGCATCTACCCGACGGCGGACACCCTCAAGAAGATCTACACCTTCCCGGATCTGCCGGCCAAGGTGCAGCGTCTGATGACCCGCAGCTGGACCAAGATCAAATCAGGTAAGTAAGTGACGAGTACCCCTCCCGGTCCGCAGTTCGGCCGGGAGGGTGGTGACCACCCGACAGGTTGGACGGCGCGTATGGATGCGCGACTGGCAAAATCACACAAACGAGGACTGATAAGTGCACATGACCAAGATGGCAACGCTGGCCCTGACCCTGGGGTTTGCAAATCTGACCCAGGCAGCCCCTGTGGTTCATTTTTACAACTGGTCCGATTATATCGGCGAGACCACCCTCAGTGACTTTCAGCAGAAGACCGGGATCAAGACCGTCTACGACGTGTTTGACTCCAACGAGACGCTGGAGGGCAAGCTGCTGACCGGCCGCACCGGTTACGATCTGGTCGTGCCTTCCAACAATTTCCTGGCCAAGCAGATCAAGGCGGGGGCATTCCAGAAGCTGGATCCCGCCCTGCTGCCCAACCTGAGCAACCTGGATCCCCTGCTGCTCAAGCAGCTCGACAAGGTGGATCCGGGTCATCAGTACGCCGTGCCCTATCTGTGGGGCACCAACGGCATCGGTTACAACGTCGAGAAGGTGAAGGCGGTGCTGGGGGTCGACAAGATCGACTCCTGGGCCATCATCTTCGAGCCGGAAAACATGAAGAAGCTCTCCCAGTGCGGGGTGGCCTTCCTCGACTCGGCGGACGAGATGATCCCGGCGGCCCTGAACTACCTCGGCCTCAACCCCAACAGCCACGATCCTGCGGATCTCAAGCGTGCCGAAGAGCAGTTGCTCAAGGTGCGGCCCTATGTGACCTACTTCCACTCCTCCAAGTACATAGGGGATCTCGCCAATGGCGACATCTGTGTGGCGGCGGGGTTCTCCGGTGACATACTGCAGGCGGCGGCCCGGGCCGACGAGGCGGGCAAGGGGATCAAGATTGCCTACAGCATCCCCAAGGAGGGGGGCAATCTGTGGTTCGACATGATGGCGATCCCCTCCGATGCCACCAACGTCAAAGAGGCTCACGCCCTGATCAACTACATTCTCGAGCCGCAAGTGATCGCCAAGGTGAGCGACTACGTGGGCTACGCGAACCCGAACATCAAGGCGGGAGAGTTCATGGACAAGGCCGTGCGCGATGACGAGTCCGTCTACCCCCCCCAGGCGGTGCTGGAGCGTCTGTATGTGCAGGAAGCACATCCCCGCTCGGTGCAGCGCCTGATCACCCGGAGTTGGACCAAGATCAAGTCCGGAACCTAACCTTGGCGCCCATCCCGGGGCGCCAGATTGTATTGATGGATCGGCCCCGGCCGGTATCACCTTTGGGAGTTTGGTAATGGCGATAGCCTCCAGTGCCTACAAGAAAGCCCTCGAGGGCAGCCAGCAGCGTAAAGAAGTGCTGGTCAAAATAGACAGGGTAAGCAAGCAGTTCGACGAAACGCTGGCGGTCGATAACGTGTCTCTCAACATCCACAAGGGCGAGATCTTCGCCCTGCTGGGTGGGTCCGGCTCCGGCAAGTCCACCTTGCTGCGGATGCTGGCCGGGTTCGAGCGCCCCACCGAAGGGCGGCTGTTCCTGGATGGGGTCGACATTACCGACATGCCGCCCTATGAACGTCCCATCAACATGATGTTCCAGTCCTACGCCCTGTTTCCCCACATGACGGTGGCGCAGAACATCGCCTTCGGCCTCAAGCAGGATGGCCTGCCCAAGGCAGAGGTCGACGCCCGGGTGGAAGAGATGCTCAAGCTGGTGCAGATGACCCAGTATGCCCGTCGCAAGCCGCATCAGCTCTCCGGTGGTCAGCGCCAGCGGGTCGCCCTGGCCCGCTCTCTGGCCAAGCGCCCCAAGTTGCTGCTGCTGGATGAGCCCATGGGGGCGCTGGACAAGAAGCTGCGTTCCAAGATGCAGCTGGAGCTGGTGGAGATCATCGAGCGAGTCGGCGTAACCTGCGTCATGGTGACCCACGATCAGGAAGAGGCCATGACCATGGCCGAACGGATCGCCATCATGCACCTGGGTTGCATCGAGCAGATTGGCAGCCCGATGGACATCTACGAGACCCCGGCCAGCCGGCTGGTGTGCGAGTTCATCGGCAACGTCAACCTGTTTGACGGCCTGCTGGTGGAAGATGAGCAGGACCACGCCACCATCGCCTGCGCGGATCTGGAGCAGCCCATCTACGTGGGCCACGGCATCAGCTCCCGTGCCGAGAACAAGAAGGTGACCTACGCCCTGCGGCCGGAAAAATTGCTGATGAGCCTGCACAAGCCGGAGGAGATCGAGCATCCGGACTTCAACTGGACCAAGGGTGAGGTCTATGACATCGCCTATCTGGGCGGTCACTCGGTTTATCACATCCAGCTGCCCTCGGGCAAAATCGTTCAGGCTTTCATCGCCAATGCCGAACGCCACGGCAAGCGGCCAACCTGGGATGACCAGGTGTTCCTCTATTGGGAAGATGACAGCGGCGTGGTGCTGCAATCATGAAGGCATTGAGACGACTCAAGCAGATGGGGGGGCGCCAGCTGGTGATCGGCATCCCCTTCTTCTGGCTGTTCCTGTTCTTCCTGCTGCCCTTCGTCATAGTGGTGAAGATCAGCTTCGCCGAAGCGGATGTGGCTATTCCGCCCTACACCGATGTGATGAGCTGGGCCGACAATCAGCTCACCATCCTGCTCAACATGGGCAACTACCTGCTGTTGCAGGAGGACGAGCTCTACATCGCCGCCTATCTGGGCTCCCTCAAGATGGCCTTCATCAGCACCCTGCTGTGCCTGCTGATCGGCTATCCCATGGCCTACTCCATCGCGCGGGCCAACAAGGAGACCCAGACCGTTCTGCTGTTGCTCATCATGATGCCGACCTGGACCGCGATCCTGATCCGGGTCTACGCCTGGATGGGCATCCTCAGCAACAACGGCCTGCTCAACAGCTTCTTGCTGGGGATAGGAGTGATAGACGAGCCGCTGCAGATCCTCAACACCAACCTGGCGGTCTATATCGGTATCGTTTACTCCTACCTGCCGTTCATGGTGCTGCCGCTCTACGCCAACCTGGTCAAGCACGATCAGAGCCTGCTGGAGGCGGCCTCCGATCTCGGCGCCCGCAACCTGACCCGCTTCTGGCAGATCACTGTGCCGCTCTCCAAGAACGGCATCATCGCCGGTTGCATGCTGGTCTTCATCCCCGTGGTGGGCGAGTTCGTCATCCCCGAGATGCTGGGCGGCCCCGAGACTCTGATGATAGGCAAGGTGCTGTGGCAGGAGTTCTTCAACAACCGCGACTGGCCGGTAGCGTCCGCCCTGGCGGTGGTGATGCTGGCGGTGCTGATCATTCCGATCATCCTGTTCAACCGCAACCAGGCCAAAGAGCTGGAGGGCAAGGTATGAAAACTGGACTGTTGATTGTCCCCGTACCATCCCTGTTCAACTGCCACCAGGCGAAGGAAGTGGAGGCTAAGGTATGAGGCGCTTTGGTTTTGCCAAGCTGATGCTCTGGCTGGGGCTGCTGTTCATCTACCTGCCCATGATCATCATGGTCATCTACTCCTTCAACGCTTCCAAGCTGGTGACGGTATGGGGAGGCTGGTCGCTCAAGTGGTACTTCGGTCTGCTCGACAACAAGCAGTTGATTGGCTCAGTGTTCCGCTCCCTGGAGATCGCCTTCTACACCGCCATCGCCGCGGTGGCGCTGGGGACTGTGGCCGCCTTCGTGCTGACCCGGATCCCTCACTTCCGTGGCCGCACCCTGTTTGGCGGCATGGTGACGGCGCCGCTGGTGATGCCGGAGGTGATCACCGGTCTGTCGCTGCTGCTGCTGTTCGTGGCCATGGCCCAGCTGGTGGGCTGGCCCGCCGAGCGGGGCATGCTGACCATCTGGATCGCTCACACCACCTTCTGTACCGCCTACGTGGCGATAGTGGTGTCGGCGCGGTTGCGGGAACTGGATCTCTCCATCGAGGAGGCGGCGATGGATCTCGGCGCCAAGCCCTGGAAGGTGTTCTTCCTCATCACCATCCCGATGATAGCGCCGTCGCTGGCGGCGGGCGGCATGATGTCGTTTGCCCTGTCGCTGGATGATCTGGTGCTGGCGAGCTTCGTCTCAGGCCCGGGGTCCACTACCTTGCCGATGGAGGTGTTCTCGGCGGTGCGGCTCGGGGTGAAACCCGAGATCAACGCGGTGGCGAGCCTGATCCTGCTGTCGGTGTCGCTGTTCACCTTCGGCAGCTGGTACCTGATGGCGAGGGCAGAGAAACGCCGCCGCGCCGAGATTGCCATGACCACCCAGATGCAGGCCGTCGCCTGACCCCGGGGCTGTTGACGCAGTAACACGGCTTGCGCCGACGGCTCAACAGCCCCTAAGATCCGCATTCTCTCATCCGTCAGGAGAATGGAATGCGGATCTCCCTCTTTATCGGCCAGAGCGCCGAGATGAATGCCGAACTCGCCCCCGGACTCGTCAGTGCCATTGACAAGCGTGAGGCAGATCATCCCCTGTGGTGCAGCTTCTCTGGCCTGGAGGGCGATGAGCAGAGCGACCGACGCCATCACGGCGGCCCGGATCGTGCCCTGCACTATTATCCTGCGGATCACTACCCCTGGTGGAAGACCTGGCAGACAGCGCTGGGTCTGCCTGCCCCCCGTGCTCCCTGGCAGCCGGCGGCCTTTGGCGAAAACCTCTCCGGCCTCGGATTGACCGAGGCCCAGGCCTGCATCGGCGATGTCTATCGCCTCGGCGCCGCCCTGGTCCAGATCAGTCAGCCGAGATCCCCCTGCTTCAAGCTCAATCAACGCTTTGGCTACCCGCACCTCTCCCTGGTGATGCAGCTCAACGGCCGCTGCGGCTGGTTGCTGCGGGTGCTGGAGGAGGGGCGCGTGGCCCCGGTGGATGAACTGCTGCTGATGGACAGGCCCTATCCCGAGCTGACGGTGACGCGCACCGCCGACATCCTGTTCAACCAGACCCGCCACGAAGGGGACCTGCAACTGCTGCTGGACAACCCGGCGCTCTCTCCCAACTGGCGCCAGCATGCGGCCCACTGGCTGGAGCACGGGGTCGTTGCCGATTGGAGTCGGCGTCTGCTGGGACCGGCCGAGTTTCAGCTGCCGCCAAAGGCGTAACTGAGTACCGGGACGAGCCGGCGCCCCTATCGCCATGAAACGCTGAATTATTGAGCGCAAAGCCCTTTTTTTACGGCAGATGCAAAAAAAGGCTTGTGTCATGTCGGGGCTTTCGGTAAATTCTCGCCCCGCAGACATCGGTGTGTAGCGCAGCTTGGTAGCGCACTTCGTTCGGGACGAAGGGGTCGGAGGTTCGAATCCTCTCACACCGACCACATTAGAAAAGGCCGCTCATCGAGCGGCCTTTTCGCATTTGGCTCTTTGCCTTGGTCCCCCCTCGGCAGACGGGGCAGGATAGGTACATGGGGTCGATTGCCCGGGGCTGAATGCTGCCCATTAAAAGGGCCACCGCTCGGTGGCCCCACAGGTGGAGTCTGATCCTGACTCCGGCACTCTAGATTGTGGCAATCTCGTTGTGGGTCTTGTCTATGGTGCCCTCCTTGCGCCCTGGGCGCATGATCAGATATGCCAGTGTTGATGCTGCAATGCCTTGAAGCCGTGCTGAGTTTGCAGAGCCGCATGCTTGGGGTACTCACTAATGAAATGTGCTATTCCCTCCATCAGTTGTGACCGCAGAGAAGACACGGGCTCGTGCCAGGCCTGCAGGCAGAGATGGCCGGGGATCAACTGCTCTCGATACGCTTCCAGCAGCTGTTCTGGCCAGGGCTCGATATGGGAATCATGACGCAGTAAATAGTGGGCGGCGGGTTCACGGGCATAGATGAACTGAACTTGGGCCAGGTCGCGTTGGCTGAGCGTTTGGCTGCCGATGTGGCAAGTCAAATATTTCCCCGTCTTCAGATTCAGGAAGTGACCGCGTTGCCGACAGGCAATGATGCGATACCAAGGCAGGGGTGAACAGAGAGAATACCCCTTCAGCTCCTGTTCCAACCAGTGACGGCACTCGGGCGTCTGCACCTCTTCGCGCATGGACTCGAGCTGTGTCAACAAGGCTCTGGATGGTTTGGTAGCCAGCATCGCGCTCATCGTCTGCAATCCTCCCTCTGCACAGAATCCCGACTTCCAGTATGGACCCTGACCGGTGGAGGGGGTAACAATTCTAATGATTAAAATCGGCTTAGAAGCGCACTTTTTATGCAATAAAGGCCATTAGCCAACCAGGTAGGTGCCGGTACCAAAGGCGATATGAGTCCCTTCTTCGTTGTGCAGTTCCATACGGGCGACGGCGACCTTGCTGCCCGCCCGGATGATATGGGCGGTGGCGATAAACTCGTTGCCGCGACCGGGTCGCAGATAGTCGACTCTCAGGTCTATGGTGCCGAGGCGGGAGAAGCGCTCCTTGAGGTAGCTGGGGGAGAAGTCTTCCAGCTCGTCGATGCAGGAGGCGGCGACTATCATGCCGCCCGCCACGTCCAGCAGGCTGGCGGTCACACCGCCGTGCAGTATGTTGTGGAAGGGGTTGCCGATCAGCTTGTCATCCATCTTGATGCGCAGCTCCACCTTCTCGAAGTCATAGTGGGTCACCTGCATGCCGATCAATTTGTTGAACGGCATCTTCTCGGCGAACAGATTGGCAATGCCACTGAGCGCCATCTTCTTCAACATCTGTTTCATTCTCTGATACCGATCCCTGTCATCAAAGCCGAGTAAAAACTCCAGCCAGTCTGCAACACTTCCTTAACAGTCGCAATGGCAGGTTTATTGTGGGCGGCGGCTGCTTTAGAATGGCGACCCCAAAGGAGAGCCCATGACCGCCATTGCCGACACCTTGCCCGATACCCCCCTTGCCCTGCTGCAGGCGGTCTTCGGCTACCAGCAATTTCGGCCTGGCCAGCTCGAGATCATCGAACAGATAGTGACGGGGCGTGATGCCCTGGTGCTCAAGCCCACCGGTGGCGGCAAGTCGCTCTGTTACCAGATCCCGGCGCTGCTGCGCCCCGGGCTAGGGGTGGTGGTCTCCCCCCTCATTTCGCTGATGAAGGATCAGGTGGACAGCCTGCGTGCCAACGGCGTGGCGGCTGTCTACATCAACTCGGCCCTGAGCCGGGAGGAGATGATCCAGAACTTTGCCGCCATGCGTCGCGGCGAGATCAAGCTGGTCTATGTCTCCCCCGAGCGGCTGCTGCAGCACGAGTTTCTGGATCGGCTGGCAGAACTGCCCCTCGGGCTGTTCGCCATCGACGAGGCCCACTGCGTCTCCCAGTGGGGCCACGATTTTCGCCCCGAATACGCGGCGCTGGGGCGGCTCAAGCAGTGGTTCCCCCAGGTGCCCGTGGTGGCGCTCACCGCCACCGCCGACGAGGCGACCCGCAGCGACATGCTGCACCGGTTGGAGCTCCACGATCCCTTCATCCACACCGCCAGCTTCGACAGACCCAACATCCGCTACAGCCTGGTGGAGAAGTTCAAGGGGGCTGAGCAGTTGCTGCGCTACGTGCAGAGCCAGAAGGGCAACTGCGGCATCGTTTATTGCTCCAGCCGCAACCGGGTGGAAGAGGTCGCAGAGCGGCTCTCCCGCCATGGCTGCAAGGCGTCGCCCTATCATGCGGGCTTGCCGCTGGATCAGCGGCTGCGCACCCAGGATGCCTTCCTCAAGGACGATGTCGAGATAGTGGTGGCGACGGTGGCGTTCGGCATGGGCATCGACAAGCCCAACGTGCGCTTCGTGGTGCACTACGACATCCCCAAGAACATCGAATCCTACTATCAGGAAACCGGCCGGGCCGGTCGTGATGGGACCCCCGCCGAGGCGCTGCTGCTCTACGATCCCGCCGACATAGGCCGGGTGCGGCGCCTGCTCGACAACATAGAGAACCCCCAGCAGTTGCAGGTGGAGCAGTACAAGCTCAACGTGATGGCGGCCTTCGCCGAGGCGCAGACCTGCCGCCGTCAGGTGCTGCTCAACTACTTCGGCGAGTACAACGACAAGCCGTGCGGCAACTGCGACATCTGCCTGGATCCCCCCAAGAGCTATGACGGCACCGAAGATGCCCAGAAGGCGCTCTCCTGCGTCTGGCGGGTGGGTCAGAACTTCGGGGTGGGTTATGTGGTGGAGGTGCTCAGGGGCTCGCTCAACCAGCGCATCAAGGATCACGGCCACGACAAGCTGTCGACCTACGGCATCGGCAAGGATCAGAGCCACGAATACTGGATGAGCGTGATCCGCCAGCTGATCCACAAGGGACTGCTGACCCAGAACATCACCCGCAACCTGGTGTTGCAGCTGACCGAGGCGGCCCGGCCCGTGCTGCGCGGCGAGACGACGCTGGCCCTGGCGGTGCCGCGGCTGCAGCCCATCTCCAGCCGCAAGGAGAAGCGCAGCGGCCTGCTCGACAATGCCAACTACGACAAGCGGCTGTTCAAGGAGCTGCGGGCCCTGCGCAAGCAGATCGCCGAGGATGAAGAGGTGCCGCCCTACGTGGTGTTCAACGACGCTACCCTGGTGGAGATGGCCCAGCTGATGCCGATGACCGAGGACGAGATGCTGGCCGTCAACGGTGTCGGTCACCGCAAGCTGGAGCGCTTCGGCGAAGCCTTTATGGACCTTATCATCGAGTATTGCCGCCGGTAGGGTCGATTAGCGCAGCGTAATCGACCGCATCGGGGATAGGGCGTCGCCAGGCTACTTCAAGCTGGCGTAATAGGCCGCCAGGTTCTCCATGTCCGCCTCGGTCAGCATCGCCATGAAGGGGGCCATCAGCGGCTCGGTGCGGCTGCCCTCCTTGAAGGCTTTCATCTGTTTCAGCAGATAGGCAGAGTTCTGGCCGGCCAGATGGGGATAGACGGGGACGGTCGCCTTGCCATCCACCCCATGACAGGCGGCGCAGACAGTCGCCTTGGCCTTGCCTGCTTCGATGTCGGCGGCCTTGGCCTGATGTCCCCAGGCCAGTGCCAGCAGGGGCAGGGCATATATCCATTTTTGCATTGTTTTCTCCGTGAAATGAAATAGCGCGATCGCTTGTTAGCCTGTGCGGACAGACGGCGGTATAAAGAGTGACACGAGCATACGCAGGGACGAATCACGCCACCATGAAGTTGATCAACACTTTCGCCACCGAACTGCCCTGGGCCTGCGAGCCCGTGGCCCCTCAGCCCCTGCGTGAGCCCAGGCTGCTGCACCTCAATCAGGGGCTGCTGCGGGAGCTGGGGCTGGACGGGGTCGCTGAGGCCGACTGGCTCGCCTGCTGCGGGCAGGGGCAGCCGTTGCCGGGCATGCAGCCGGTGGCCCAGGTCTATGCCGGCCATCAGTTCGGGGGTTATAGCCCCCGGCTCGGTGATGGTCGAGCCCTGTTGCTGGGGGAGCAGTTGGCGCCGGACGGTCAACGCTGGGATCTGCACCTGAAGGGGGCGGGCAAGACGCCCTTCTCCCGCTTCGGCGACGGCCGCGCCGTGCTGCGCTCCAGCATCCGCGAATACCTCGCCTCGGAGGCGCTCCATGCCCTCGGCATCCCGACCACCCGGGCCCTGGTGCTGGTGGGCAGTGACGAACCCGTCTACCGGGAGCAGGTCGAGAGCGGGGCGACAGTGCTGCGCACAGCGCCTAGCCACCTGCGCTTCGGCCACTTCGAATATTTCGCCTGGAGCGGCCAGGGGGAGAAGATCCCCGCCCTCATCGACTATGCGCTGCGCCACCATTTCCCCGAATTGGCAAACGGCGCAGAGCTGTTTACCGAGGTGGTGCGCCGCACCGCGCGCCTCATCGCCAAGTGGCAGGCGGCGGGTTTCTGCCACGGGGTGATGAACACAGACAACATGTCCCTGCTCGGGCTGACCCTGGATTACGGCCCCTACGGCTTCATCGATGCCTATGTGCCCGACTTCGTCTGCAACCACTCGGATCCGGGTGGTCGCTACGCCCTGGATCAGCAGCCGGCGGTGGGTTACTGGAACTTGCAGAAGCTGGCCCAGGCGCTGGCGGATCAGGTGGACGGCGACGCCCTGGCAGGGGCGCTGGCCCAGTACGAGCATCAGCTGATGTTTCACTACTCCGAACTGATGCGGGCCCGACTCGGCCTGGAAACCTGGGAGGATGAAGACCCGGCCCTGTTCCGCCAGCTGTTCCAGCTGCTGGCGGAACACCGGGTGGACTATCACCTCTTCCTGCGCCGCCTGGGTGAGCTGACGTCTCAGGGGGAGTGGCCCGCCTCCCTGCTGGCGCTGCTGCCGGATCCCGCCCCCTGGCAGGGATGGCTCGACGCCTATCGGGCCCGGCTGGCCCGGGAAGGGAGCCAGGATGCGGCACGCAAGGCGCGGATGGACGCCGTCAATCCCAAGTACGTGCTGCGCAACGCCCTGGCCCAGCAGGTCATCGACGCCGCCGAGACGGGGAACATGGCACCGTTCGAGCGCCTGTTTGCTGCCCTGCAGCACCCCTATGACGAGCAGCCGGAATACGAGGACCTGGCGACCCCGGTTCCCCAGTGGTATTGCGGTGGTGAGCTCTCTTGCAGCAGTTGAGGAGTGAAAGATGAACTGGCGGGTAACGGAGGTGGATGCCGAGTCGGCTGTGCTGCTGCTGACTTGTCCCGGGCTCTGCTGGGACAACTTCCCGGCTCTGGCCGAGGAGCTGGTCGAGGGGTGGGAGCTTATACCGATCGAGCGGGAGTGGGGAGCCGATCGCCATAGCTGGCTACTGGAGTTCGAAGGCAGCAGGTTGCGGCTGGAGTATGAGCAGCACAGCGGCTGCTGGCTGGAGGCGACACACTCGGACGACAGGGAGGTGGTGCTCTGGCTGGGTCGGCAATATGGGGCATGAGCCCTGGCGGATGACGGCTGCCGGGCCTGTCACACAGGCATTGGATGACCGGCCTGTGACGTCGCCCTTCGGCGATGGTTGCCACAGGCTGAACCCACAGCATAAAGATTGAACTATCGGTATTGGGGCGTATAATCTCGCCCCTCAATTATCGCCAATGGTGGCGGTATGGGTTCCCTAACCCCATTAACCAAAAAGGTCACAATATGAATCTGACCCCTGCTCAGCACCAGACGGCGCTGGTGCGTCTCTCGTTGTTCCACATCCTGATCATCGCCAGCAGCAACTACTTGGTGCAGCTGCCGATCACCATCTTTGGCTTCCACACCACCTGGGGTGCCTTCAGCTTCCCGTTCATCTTCCTGGCCACCGATCTGACGGTGCGGATCTTCGGCGCCGGACTGGCCCGCAAGATCATCCAGACCGTGATGCTGCCGGCCCTGGCCGTTTCCTATGTGCTCTCTGTGCTCTTCTTCGAGGGCAGTTATCAGGGCATGGGCAACCTGGCGGAGTTCAACCTCTTCGTGGCGCGCATCGCCCTGGCCAGCTTTATGGCCTATCTGGTGGGCCAGTTCATGGACGTGGTGGTGTTCAACCGCCTGCGGCTGCTCAGGGCCTGGTGGGTGGCACCGGCCGCCTCGACTCTGTTCGGCAACCTGGTGGATACCATCGCCTTCTTCAGCATCGCCTTCTGGCGCAGCACGGATCCCTTCATGGCCGAGCACTGGGTCGAGATCGCGACCGTGGATTATGTGTTCAAGCTGCTGATAAGCCTGGGATTGTTCGTGCCGCTCTACGGTGTGCTGCTGCGCTACCTCAGCCGCAAGCTGGTGGGGGAGGCCGGCCTGGTCGGTCTGCAAACGGCCACGCGACAGGCCTGACGACAATGACCACCCGTGCGGTGGTCATTTTTTTGCTCTTCTCGCAAATAAGGCTTGCACAGTTAAATGAGAATGATTATTGTTAACTCGTTTTCCGGGAAAGACTTCATTCGTTCCAACGTGATGGACTTCTTGTGAAGGCACGACATTGCTCACATTGCTTCCAGTTAAGGGGCCAGTTGTTTACTGGCCCTCTTTTTTGTCTTTTTTTCAGCAAGTCGCAGCCATAAAAAATGGGAGCCAAGGCTCCCATCTTCAGTCTGTGTCGGCTCATTCTATGTCGAGCGCATCGGGGGAGAGGATCACCCCTGTGGTATCGGCGTAGAGGTGATCATCCGGCAGGAAGGTGACACCACCGAAGTTGACCGGCAGATCCGTCTCTCCCACATCCTTGTGGTCGGCACCGACCGGGATGGCGGCCAGGGCCTGGATGCCGATATCCAGATCCTCCAGGATGTCGACCTCGCGCACGCAGCCGTAGCAGACGATGCCTTCCCACTCGTTTTCCGCCGCCGTGGTGGCGATCTCGCTGTCGATCAGGGCCCGGCGCATGGAGCCGCCGCCGTCGATCAGCAGCACGCGGCCGACGCCGTTCTCTTTGACGACTTCACGGATAAGACCGTTCGATTCGAAGCATTTGACCGTGGTGATGACGCCGCCGAAAGAGGCACGACCGCCGAAGGAGCAGAGCATGGGTTCGAGTACATCCACCATGTCCTGATAGATGTCGCACAGTTCTGAAGTGTTGTATTCCATTGTGTCAGATCCACCGCTGGAAACAGGTGGATCCAGTATAAGGAGTGGGGTTGGCATTTCAACGACTATTCCTTGCCCAGAGGCGGGAATCCCCGTTTTTGTTGCGGCGGCGCCCCCTGATTTCCTATGTAGGACAAGGGCCTGCCATTCGGGGCTGCCGCTGTCTGAGGCCACTAGGGGGCCGGGCACCCTGGTGGCAGCCATCTGGGGCTAGAGCAGGAACAGGGTCGCGAGGCCGAGGAAGATGAAGAAGCCGCCGGTGTCGGTGATGGCGGTGATCATCACGCTGGCCCCCACCGCCGGATCTCGCCCCAGCCGACTCATGGTCATGGGGATGATGACCCCCATCAGGGCCGCGACCAGCAGGTTCAGCACCATGGCGAGCGTCATGACGGCGCCCAGGGCCGCATCCTGATAGAGGAAGTAGGTAGCGACCCCCATGGTGCCGCCCCACACCAGGCCGTTGATCAGCGCCACTCCCAGCTCCCGCCACAGCAGGAAGGAGACGTTGCCCGGCTGGATGTGCTGCAGCGCCAGAGCCCGCACTATCATGGTGATGGTCTGGTTGCCTGTGTTGCCGCCAATCCCCGCGACTATGGGCATCAGGGCCGCCAGCGCCACCAGCTGCGAGATGCTGTGCTCGAACAGGCCTATGACCCGGGAGGCCACGAAGGCGGTACAGAGGTTGAGGGCGAGCCAGGCCCAGCGGGTCTTGACCGCCTTGGCGACAGGGGCGAACACGTCTTCTTCCTCGCTGATCCCCCCCATGCGGCGCAGATCGGTGTCGCTCTCCTCATAGACCAGGTCCACCACTTCGGCGACGGTGAGCCGCCCCATCAGCTTGCCCTTGGCATCTACCACGGCGGCGGAGACGAGATCGTCCCGCTCGAAGGTACGAGCCGCCGCCTCGTCGTTGTCTTCCGGATCGAAGGTGACGGGGTTCTTCTCCATCACGTCTTCCACCCTGGTATCCGGCTTGTGCAGCAGCACTGTGGTGAGGGGCAGCTCCCCCTGCAGCCGGTTGCGTCTGTCGGTGACGAACAGCTTGTCGGTGTTGGCGGGGATCTTGCCGAGCTGGCGCAGATAGCGCTGCACAGTCGCCAGGCTTATGTCCGCCCGCACCGTGATCAGCTCGAAGTCCATCATGGCGCCGACAGTGTGCTTGCCGTAGCGGATCACCTCCCGCACCCGGTCGCGCTGGTCGGGGGCCATGGAGGTGAGCAGCCGGCCCATCAGATTGCGGGGCAGGTATTGGCCCAGATATATCTGATCGTCTATGTCGAGGGTGCGCAGGGCGTGCAGCAGCGCCTTGTCGCTCATGCCGCTGATGAGGCTGTCCCACACCGTCTCGGACGCCTCGACCAGGATCTGGCCGTGGCGCTCCGGGTCTACCTGCTGCCAGAGTACATGGCGCTCGTCCGGCGGCAGTGACTCCAGCGCATCGGCGACGTCGGCGGCCGGCAGGCTGTTGACCAGACGCGTCAGCTCGCTGGTCTGATCCCGGAGCTCGGCGTCCTGCACCCCTTGGGGATCGAGCAGGCTGTCGGTGAGGGCATCGTCGGCCAGCAGCAGGGTGAGGATGCGGGCTCTGTCGTGTTCACGCTGTTTGGCGCTGTTCTTGGGGGGGAGAGACATGCAACAAGATTCCTGAATTCGGTTGGCCGGATGGCCTTGCTCCATAGGATACCAAATTCAAAACAAGAGGTTATGACAGTAAATGCAGGATAAAGAAACGCCACCCCAAGGTGGCGCTTTCAATACTGGTGTTGGACGTAGCCTCAGGCCGATGCCGCGATCCGCGCTGCGTCATTGCCCTGGCCGAACCAGGCGAGCTGGTCGGCCAGGGTCACCACGGATCCCACCATGATGAGGGCCGGGCTCTCGACGCCGATGGCCAGCTCCGGCAACTGGTCCAGGGTGCCACGAATGACCCGCTGGCTCGGCTGGGTGCCGCGCTCGATCAGTGCCACCGGGGTGTCGCCCCCCTTGCCGTGGGCCAGCAGTTGCTCGCGGATGGTGGCGCAGCTTGATAGCCCCATGTAGAACACCAGGGTCTGCCGATCCCGGGCCAGCAGCGGCCAGTCGAGATCCCGGGCACCGCCCTTGCCGTGAGCGGTGACGAAGCGCACGCTCTGGGCGTGATCCCGGTGGGTCAGGGGAATGCCCGCGTAGGCGGCGCAGCCACTCGCCGCCGTGATCCCCGGCACCACCTGAAAGCCCACGCCGCTGCCCACCAGCGTCTCCAGCTCCTCGCCGCCGCGACCGAAGATGAAGGGGTCGCCCCCCTTCAGCCGTACCACCCGCTGCCCCTTCTTCGCCTCGTCCAGCAACAGTTGGTTGATGCCCTCCTGGGGCACGCAGTGGTTGCCCGCCTGTTTGCCGACGAAGATGCGCCTGGCATCCCGTCGCACCAGCGCCATCACCTCGTCCGAGACCAGCCTGTCATAGACCACCAGGTCCGCCTGCTGCATCTGGCGCAGGGCGTGCAGGGTGAGCAGGCCGGGATCGCCGGGGCCTGCCCCCACCAGCACCACCTCGCCAGCGCTCTGGCTTTCATCGGCAAACAGGCTGTCGGCCAGCTGGTGGGCAGAGGCGTGATCCCCCCGCGCCAGCGCCTGCCCGAGCCGGTCGGCTCCGAGCAGCCGTTCCCAGAACTGGCGTCGCTCTCCCATGCTGGCGAAACGGGCCTTGACCCGATCCCGCAGGCTGCCGGCGAAGGTCGCCACGGCGCCCAGATGCTGCGGCAGCAGGGCCTCGAGTTTTTCCCGCAGCAAACGGGCCAGCACCGGCGCCTTGCCACCGGAGGAGATGGCGACCATCAGCGGCGAGCGGTCGATGATGGACGGCATGATGAAGCTGGAGCGTTTGGGGTCATCCACCACGTTCGCAAAGATCCTCGCCAGGTTCGCGCTCTGGTAGACCAGGGCGTTGACCTCGCGCCTGTCGGTGGCGGCCACCACCAGCCACTTGCCCGCCAGCTGAGCCGGCTCGAATTCGGTCGCCAGCCACTCTATCTCACCGTCAGCGGCAAGGGTCGCCAGCTCGGGGTCGAGGGCGGGGGAGACCAGGGTCAGCCGGGCACCGGCATCCAGCAGCAGGCGCGCCTTGCGCGCCGCCACCTCACCGCCGCCAACCAGCAGCACGGGTTTGTTGTCGAGTCGGCAAAAGATGGGCAAGTAGTCCATGGGGCCTCCGGATCAGGCGGTTTGGGTCTGGCTGGCAGTAGTGGTGGCGTCGCTCACGGCAACCGGTCGCTCCGCCTTGGGGGTGGCATACCAGTAGCCCAGACCCATGAAGAGGGCGCCGGAGACGGTATTGCCGAGGGTCACCCACAGCAGGTTGTGGCCTATGCCGCCCAGGGTATAGGCGTCTGAGTGAGCACCGAACCAGGAGAGGGCGAACAGGGTCATGTTGGCGACCGAGTGCTCGTAGCCGGAGGCGATGAAGGCCAGCAGGCACCACCAGATGGCGATGAACTTGGCCGCGCCCTCGGTGCGCAGCGCCATCCAGATGGCGAGGCAGACCAGCCAGTTACACAGCACGCCCTTCATGAACAGGGTCAGGGCCGGTGCCTGGGTCTTGGCCAGCGCCACCTTGTGGGCCAGGCTGCCCGCGTCCGGCAGCAGACTGCCGCCGTAGGAGTAGATCAGCGCCACCGCGATGGATCCGAGCAGGTTGCCGGCCCAGGTCTGGGGCAGGATGCGCAGCAGATCCCCCATGGCAATCTTGCCCGTCTTCACCCCGAAGGTGAGGAACATGGTGTGGCCGGTGAACAGCTCGGAGCCGGCGATGACAACCAGGGTCAGGGCTATGCCGAAGGTGGCCCCCATCACCAGCGGACGCACGCTGGGATCAACCAGGTTGCCCAGGGTGAAGATAAGGATGATGCCCAGGCCCACATAGGCCCCTGCCATGGCGGAGCTGAGCCAGAAGCCGAGCTTGTCATCCCGCTCGAAGCGGTTGATGCGGGCCGCGTTGGCGGCGCACTTGTTGATGCTGTCGGTATACATGTTGATTCTCTTTAGAGGGGCCGCCCGCAGGCAGCCCTGATATTCATGGTGTTAGACGGCGACCCAGACCTGCTGGTCGCGCACTTCGACTGGGTAGCTCTGCACGGACATGGCTGCGTTTTCGAGGCAGTGGCCGTCGCTCAGGCGAAAGTGCTGCTTCTTGAGGGGGCTGGCGACCCAGAGCTCACCCTCGTGTTCACCGACTATGCCGCGCGACAACACGTTGGCGGCGAAGAAGGGGTCCCGGTTGTCGATGGCGAACACCTCGGCCGCGTCGCTCGGGCGGAACAGCGCTATCTGACGACCCTCGATCAGGGCGCAGACGCCGGTGCCTGGGAATATGTCATTGAGTTGGCATGCGAGTTTCATCACTTTGCCTCCATGTCGATCTGGTAGACGGGAATGCGCTCGGCCGGGGTGGCAGGTCTGTGCTGGTCGCGCTCGGTGACGAACTGCACGTCCGGGTCGCGCTTGTCGCTGTTGATGAAGTGGCTGAAGCGCTTGAGCGCTTCCTCTTCGTTGAGGGTGCGCGACCATTCGCACTCGTAGCTGTCGATCAGGGTCTGGATATCGCGCTCCAGGGTGTCGGCCAATCCCAGCTTGTCGTCGACTATCACTTCGCGCAGGTAGTCGACTCCGCCCTCCAGGTTGCCGAGCCAGACCGAGGTGCGCTGCAGTTTGTCGGCGCTGGTGACGTAGAACATCATAAAGCGGTCGATCAGCTTGATCAGGGTCTCGCGGTCGAGGTCGGAGGCCAGCAGGTCGGCGTGGCGCGGTTTCATGCCGCCGTTGCCGCCCACATAGAGGTTCCAGCCCGCGTCGGTGGCGATGATGCCGACATCCTTACCTTGGGCTTCCGCACATTCACGGGTACAACCGGAGACGCCGAACTTCATCTTGTGGGGGGTGCGAATACCCTTGTAGCGATTCTCGAGGAAGACCCCGAGGCCGACGCTGTCCTGCACGCCAAAGCGGCACCAGGTGCTGCCGACGCAGGTCTTGGCCATGCGCAGCGCCTTGGCGTAGGCCTGACCGGTCTCGAAACCGGCCGCCAGCAGTTTGCGCCAGATGGCGGGCAGATCATCCTTCTGGGCTCCGAACAGGCCGATGCGCTGGGCGCCGGTGATCTTGGTGTAGAGCTTGTAGTCGCGGGCCACTTCGGCCACCGCCAGCAGCCCTTCCGGGGTCACTTCACCGCCGGCCATGCGCGGTATGACGGAGTAGCTGCCGTCCTTTTGCATGTTGCCGAGGAAGATGTCGTTGGTGTCCTGCAGCTGGGTGTTGAGCGGGCTCAGCACATAGTCGTTCCAGCAGGAGGCGAGGATGGAGCCGACGGTGGGCTTGCACACCTCGCAGCCATGGCCGTGGCCGTGCTTGGCCAGCAGCTCGTCGAAGCTCTTGATCCCCTCCACCTTGACCAGGTGGAACAGCTCCTGGCGGGAATGGGGGAAGTGGCCGCAGAGGTGGTTGTTGACCTCGATGCCCTGCTTCACCAGCTCGGCGTTGAGCACCTGGCTGATGAGCGGCACGCAGCCGCCACAGCCGGTACCGGCCTTGGTGTGCTGCTTGATGGCGGCCAGCGTGGTGTGACCCTCGGCCACCGCCTTGGCGATGTCGCCCTTGGAGACATCGAAGCAGGAGCAGATCTGGGCGCTCTCCGGCAGGGCATCCACCCCCAGGGTCGGTTTGGCACCGGCGTAGGCGGGCAGGATCAGGGTGTCCGGGTGGCTCGGCAGCGGCAGGGCGTTGAGCATCATCTGCTGCAGGTTGCCGTAGTCGTCCACGTCACCCACCAGCACGGCGCCGAGCAATCGGCTGTTGTCCTCGCTCACCACTATCTTCTTGTAGACGCCAGCCTGATCGTCCTGGAACACATAGCTGTGGCTGCCCGGGGTGCGGCCATGGGCATCACCGATGGAGCCGACGGAGACGCCGAGCAGTTTCAGCTTGGCGCTCATGTCCGCCCCTTCGAAGCGGCTGTCGCCGCCGAGCAGATGGTCGACGGTGATCTGGGCCATCTTGTAGCCCGGCGCCACCAGCCCGAAGAAGCGGCCCTGCCAGGCTGCGCACTCGCCGATGGCGTAGATGTCGGGATCGGAGGTGAGGCAGTGATCGTCGATCAGCACGCCGCCACGGTCGGCAATGGCAAGTTCACAGTAACGGCCCAGGGTATCCTGCGGGCGGATGCCGGTGGAGAAGACCACCACGTCTACTTCCAGCTGGCTGCCGTCGGCAAAGGCGAGGCGGTGCTGGGCGTCGCGGCCGCCGTGCATCAGGATCTCGCTGGTGCTCTTGCTGGTGTGCACCTGCACGCCCATGGATTCGATTTTGCGGCGCAGCAGCTGGCCGCCCTGGCCGTCGAGCTGCTCGGCCATTAGCACCGGAGCAAACTCCACCACGTGGGTCTCGAGACCCAGCGCCTTGAGGGCGCCGGCGGCTTCGAGGCCGAGCAGGCCACCCCCGATCACCACCCCGCTCTTGCCGCTCCTGGCGGCGCTGCGGATGGCCTTCAGATCCTCGATGGTGCGGTAGACGAAGCACTCGTGGTGCTGACTGCCCTGGATGGGCGGCACCCAGGGGTAGGAACCGGTGGCCAGCACCAGCTTGTCATAGCCGACCACAGTGCCCTTGTTGGAGTGCACTTCGAGGGCTGCCCTGTCGATTTTTTTCACCGCTTCGCCGAGCAGCAGGCGGATGCCGTGCTTGTCGTAGAAACCAGGTTTGACGAGGGAGAGATCTTCGCTGGTGTGATGGGAGAAGTAGGAGGAGAGATGGACGCGATCGTAGGCGGGACGGGGTTCTGCACCGAAGACGGTGATCTCGAACCGGTCCGGATCGGATCGCTCGATCAACTCTTCGATGAAGCGGTGCCCCACCATGCCGTTGCCCACAACGACCAGTCTGACTTTGCTCATAGTTGCCTCAAGTTTGGAGTAATAAAACATCATTCTGAGGCTAGGCTACCCAGTCGGCGGGGGCGGTCGATTGATGCAAATCAAGTGTCTATTTATATATCTCCTCAGGGGTAATTCGAGGAAATTCAAATTTATACATAAATAGGTATACCAGTTGACGGTTTCCGTGCCCGGCGCGGCCGCTGGCCCCGGTCGAGTTCCGGCATGGGGGGCAAGAGGCCGACCCCTGGCAGGGGCCGGGTCATCAGGCGATATGGCGGCGGAACATGGCCAGCGCCAGGGAGAGGGTGACGCCGGCGATGGCGAGCAGGGGCCAGAGCAGGGGCCAGGCCGCCGACCAGCCGAGATCCTTGAGGAAGACCCCCTTGAGCAGCAGGATGAAATGGCTGAGGGGGTCGATGACCGCCAGCCACTGGAACAACAGCGGCATGTTCTCGATGGGGGAGACATAGCCGGAGAGGATCACCGCCGGCACCATGAAGGAGAAGACCCCGAGAAACGCCTGCTGCTGGGTCGAACAGAGGGACGAGACGAAGAGCCCTATCCCCGCCAGCGCCAGGCCGTAGCAGACCATGCCCGCCATCAGCAGCGTGGTGCTGCCGCCAAACGGCACCTGATAGAGGAAGCGGGCCGCCAGCGCGACTATGGTGCCCTGGCCCACCGCCACCAGAATGCCGGGTACCGCTTTGCCCGCCATGATCCAGACCGCGGTGAGGGGGGAGACCAGCAACTGGTCGAAGGTGCCCTCTTCCCGCTCCCGCGCCACCGACAGGGCGGTGACGATGAGGCAGCCTATGGTGGTGATGATGGCCACCAGGGAGGGCAGTATGTGCCAGCTGAACTCTATGTTGGGGTTGTAGAGGTGGCGCACCGTGAGCGTAGGCAGCCCCTTGCCCTCGCTCTGCCAGCGGGCGATCACCTGATTGATGTAGCCTGCCGCCACCTGCCCCCCGTTGGAGCGGCGCCCGTCGATGATGAGCTGCAGTTTGGCCTGTTCGCCCCTGGCCAGGCGGCGGGAGAAATCCTGCGGGATGATGAGACCGATCAGGGCCTGCTGCCCGGTGATGGCATCTGTCATCCCAGCCTCGCCCGCCACCGGCATCACAGTGGTGAAGGCGGGCATGTGGGTGAGGCGTTCGATGAGCTCCCGGCTCTGCGCCCCCCCATCCTGGTCGTAGATGGCCAGGGTGTTGCCGGTCACCTCCAGGGTGGCGGCGAAGGGGAAGAGGGCCGTTTGCAGCAGCACCGGCATGATGAGCAGGAAGCGTCCCTGGGTATTGCCCATCAGGGCCTGCAACTCTTTTCGGATCAGCCACCAGAGTCGGATCAGCATGGGGTCACTCCAGGGTGCGCCGCGTCTTGCGGGCGGTGAGGGCCAGCCAGAAGGCGGCCAGCAGCAACAGGCAGACGCCGTTGACCAGCAGGATGGAAAGCACGTTGCCCGCCTGGTAGAGGGTCTGCAACGAGCTCGCGAAGTAGCGGGCCGGGATCAGGTGCGTGATGGCTCGCAGCAGCGGCGGCATGCTGGCGATTTCGAACACGAAACCCGAGAGCATCATGGCCGGCAGAAACGCCGCCGTCAGCGCGGCCTGGGCGGCGTTGAACTGGCTGCGCATCACTGTGGAGAGAAAGAGCCCGAGCCCGAGGGCGCTGCCGAGAAACAGGGTGGTGAGCATGAACAGGGAGATCAGCGAGCCGCGCCAGGGCACCCCCATCACCGCCACCGAGAAGAGCAGGCAGATGAGCATGGCGGCGATGCCGAGTCCGTAGTAGGGCAACAGCTTGGAGAGCAGCAGCTCTGTCTTGGTCACCGGGGTGGCGAGCAGCGCCTCCATGGTGCCGCGCTCCCACTCCCGGGCCACCACCAGGGAGGTGAGCAGGGCGCCTATGATGGTCATCACCACGGCGATGGACCCGGGCACCAGGAAGTTGCGGCTCACCAGCGCCGGGTTGAACCAGGCGCGGCTCTCCACCGCCACCGGCAGGGAGACTCCCTCCCTGGCGAGCCATCCCTGCCAGATCCCCTGCACGTAGTTGGTGACGAAGTTTGCCGTGTTGGGTTCGGAGCCGTCGGTGAGCAGCAAGACCCTGGGGGTGCTGCCGCCCTGGCCCGCCATGGCACGGGAGAACCCCTCGTCGATCACCAGCAGGCCGCGGATCTCGCCGCGCTCCAGGCTGCCGAGCAGCGCCTCCTTGCTCGAACCGTCCTGCACCTCAAGGGCGTTCGAGCCGCGCAGGGCCTGTTCGAGGCGGATGGCCGGTGCGCCGCCGTCGGTGCGCCAGATGCCGAGTCGCAGGTGGTCCACGTCCAGGTTGATGGCGTAGCCCATCACCACCAGCAGCACCACAGGCATGATGAAGGCGATGAGGATGCTGCTGGGGTCGCGCACTATTTGCAGGGACTCCTTGTGGCACAGGGCCAGCAAACGGCGGCGGTTGATGCTCATGCTTCCTCCTCGCTGGCCTGCTCGACCAGGGTGATGAAGGCCTCTTCCATCGTTGGTAATGAAGAGGTTGGTAAGGAGAGGGTGACCCCCCCGGCGGCACTGGCCTTGAGTTCGTCCGGGGTGCCGAGCGCCAGCAGGCGACCGCGGTAGATGAGGGCGATGCGGTCGCAGTACTCCGCCTCGTCCATGAAGTGGGTGGTGACCAGCACTGTGACCCCGTGATCGGCCAGGGCGTTGATGTGGGACCAGAACTCCCGCCGGGTCACAGGATCGACCCCTGAGGTAGGCTCGTCGAGGAACAGCAGCGGCGGCTCGTGGAGCAGGGCGCAGGCGAGGGAGAGGCGCTGGCGCAGGCCAAGGGGCAGGGATTCCGTCTGCTGGTCGAGCCAGGAGCCGAGGGTGAACGCCTTCACCATGGCGTCGATGCGCGTCTGCTGCTGGCGACCGAACAGGCCGTAGATACCGGCGAAGAACGACAGGTTCTGGGCCACGGTGAGCTGCTTGTAGAGGGAGAACTTCTGGGCCATGTAGCCGAGGTGCTGACGCGCCGCCGAGGGGCTGCGGGCCAGATCGATGCCGGTCACCAGTGCCTGCCCGCTGCTTGGGCGCAGCAGGCCGCACTCCATCTTGAAGGTGGTGGACTTGCCCGCGCCGTTGGGGCCGAGCAAGCCGAAGATCTCCCCCCGGCGCACCGCGAAGCTGACGTCGTCGGTGGCGGTGAAATCGCCAAAACGCTTGGTGAGGCTGCGCGCCTCGATCACCGCCTCCGGTGATACCCCCTCGGGCAGGCTGGCCTCGCGCATCAGCTGCGCCAGGCTGGATTCCCCACCCGGGCCGCCCCCCAGCAGATCGATAAAGGCATCTTCGAGCCGCGCAGGGGTCGGTACGAAGCCACCCTCCGAGAGGCTGAGCTCCGCCAGGGGAGGCGGCATCTGGTCCGGGTGCAGCAGCAGGCGCACCCGCTCCCCCGCCACAGTGCCGTCCATCACCGCGGGGTGAGCCAGCGCCCGACGCAGCAGGGCGCGCCGCTCACGGCCGTCCAGTTCTCCGGCTTCCAGCAGCCAGCAGCGGCTCGCCATGGCGCCCATGAGATCCGCCGGGGTGCCGCTGGTGCGCAGCTCGCCGTCCGCCATCAGCAGCACGTGGTCGCACAGCTCAGCCTCATCGAGGTAGGCGGTGCTCCAGAGCACCGTCATGCCTCCCTGGGCCAGCTCGCGCACCATCTTCCAGAGGGCGCGGCGGGAGATGGGATCGACCCCGACCCCGGGCTCGTCGAGCAGCAGCACGTCCGGGGTGCCGAGCAGGGCGCAGGCCAGCCCCAGCTTCTGCTTCATCCCCCCCGACAGCTTGCCCGCCGGCCGTGCGGTGAAGCGGGCGAGATCGGTGAAGGCGAGCAGGCGCGCAAAGGTGGGGCTGCGCTCTGGCTCCAGCACCCCGCGCAAGTCAGCATAGAGGATGAGGTTCTCCTGCACGCTGAGATCCTCGTAGAGCCCGAACTGCTGGGGCATGTAGCCCAGCCGCTGACGCAGGGCATCCCCCTCGCGCACCGGATCCAGCCCCAGCACCCGGATTTCCCCGGCCTCCGGTACCAGCAGACCGGCCAGCAGGCGCAGCAGTGTGCTCTTGCCCGCTCCGTCCGGCCCTACCAGGCCCGTGATGCCGCCGGTCGGAATGGTGGCTGAGATGGCGTTGAGGGCCACCCGTTCGCCGAAGCGCTTGGTGAGCCCGGCGAGCTGGATGGCGGCGTTCATGGCTGCAGCCTGACGGTGACCGGCATCCCCTGGCGCAGGGCGGAGTCAGGATCCTGCACCACTATGCGCAGCCGGTAGACCAGGTGAGTGCGAAGATCCGGCGTCTCCACGGATTTGGGGGTGAACTCGGCGGTGGGGGAGACAAAGCCCACCACCCCCTGATAGGGCTTGTCCGGCCTGGAGTCAGTGGTCAGGGTCACCCTGGCACCGCTCGGGAAGTGGCCGAGCCAGGGCTCCTCCACATAGGCACGCACCCAGACCGGCGCTGTCAGCGAGAGGTTGAAGGCGGTAGCCCCCGGCTGCACCATGCTGCCGGTCTCGATGGCGCGGGTGAGGAGGATGCCGTCGCTCGGGGCTGTCAGCACGGCGTCGGCGAGCGCCAGTTCGGCGCTGGCCAGCGCCGCCTTGGCCCCTTGCAGCTGGGCATCGGACTGGGCTATCTCCTCCGGACGGTAGCCGGTCTCGAGCTGGCCGAGCTGCTCGCGGGCGGAGCGCACCTGGGCCTGGGTCTGATCCCGCTGGGAGCGGGCGCTGTCGAGCTGGCCACGGGAGATGGCGCCGGTCGCCGCCAGCGCACTCTGGCGACGCCACTGCTGCTCTGCCTCGAGGGCGGCCGCCTCGGCGGCGGCCAGCTCGGCCCGAGCCCTGTCAGTCTCTTCCCTGCGATACCCCTTGTGCATCAAGGCGTTGGCCGCTTCGATCGCGGCCAGATTGGCGCGGGCGCTGTCGCGCTGGTGGGCAAGGGGCACGGGATCGAGACGGGCCAGCGGCTGACCCGCCTTGATGGCGTCCCCCTCATCGACCAGCACCTCGCTGACCCTGCCGCCGACCCTGAATGCCAGATTCACATCGCGGATGTCGACGTTGCCGTAGAGGATGGAGCCGTCGGCCGGGCGGCCCTGCCACCAGAGGTAGCCACTGAGCAGGGTCAGCAGCACGGCCAGGATGGCGATGCGTTGTTTCATGCGGGATCTCCTTCGGAGCGGCGCAGGCCGCGCAGGGCCCATACCAGGCGTTGCCGGGCGGCCTCGGGGCTGTCTATCTGGGACAAAAACGGCGCCGCCTCCGGAGGCAGCCAGCCGAGCTGGCGACCGCCACCGGCGATCACCAGGGGCAGACCGACGGAGCCCATGATGAAGATCATCAGCTGCAACGGGTTGCCCGCCACCAGGGATCCCTCCGCCTGCGCCTTCTGGACCTGCTCGAGCAGCAGCAGGGGGTGGCGGCGTGGCAGGCTCAGCAGAAAGCGCTGGGCCGCGTTCTCGCCGGCCAGGGCATCGCCAAACAGGTGATTGATGAAGCTGCGCTGGCGCGCCACCAGGGCGATCACCGCCACCATGGTGGCTTCGAAGGTCGCCAGGGCAGAGGGGTAGGTGCCGCGGGCAGCCACCGCCTTGAGCTCATCAAAGAGGGGGGCGTACCAGAGCTCCACCAGCTCGTCGATGAAGGCGTCGCGGTTGCCGAAGTGGTAGACGAAAGTGCCGAGATTGACCTCGGCCGCCGCCGCCAGCTCGCGCACAGTGAGGCCGCGCAGCCCCTTGTCGGTGGCGATCGCAAGGCCCGTATCGAGCAGTTTTTGACGAGTGGGGTGCATCTAGTAGCGCTCCTGTTGCACAGATTTTGATCTGAATTATACGCTCGTATAAATTCTAGGGAAGGGGGCGGGTCGATCTTTTTTGAACAAGGGGTGAGCGGCGCCTCGCTGCTCTGTGTGACGGAGGGAAAAGGCGGATGCAGCGGGCCGGAGCCCTCGGGATCCCGGGCTGCCGCGCCCTGCTCCCCGGGCGGCCAGGAGGTGGATTTGTCTGCCGCCGGGGGGATCAGCTGTCCCTGATGTCCACTCCATAGGGGGCCTGGGCGCAGGTCTCGCGGATGAGAGTGCGCAGCCAGCGGTGAGCCGGGTCGGCGTCCTGACTGGGGTGCCAGATCAGGGCGACCCTGATCCCTGCCAGCGGGAAGGGCAGGGGCAGGGTCACCAGATCGGCGTGCAGGGCGGTGCAGTGCCGTTCGGGCACTGTCGCCACCAGGTCGCTGCCTCGCACCAGGGCCAGGGCAGTGGCAAAGCCGGGGACCAAGGTCGCCGCCTCCCGTGCCAGGCCGAGGTGTGCCAGGGCCTCGTCTATGGGACCCTGCTCCAGCCCGCGCCGCGACACCAATATGTGGTGGGCGGCGGCATAGCGGGGGGCGGTCAGGGAGCCCTCGCACAGGGGGTGGCCCGGACGCACCACGGCGACGAAGTGGTCCTGAAACAGCGCCTGGGTACGCAGCTCGGGCGCCGTCTCTGCACCTATGACGCCGGTTTCGAAATCCAGCTCGCCGCTGCGCAGGGGGCCGCTCCCCTTGTCGGGCTTGGCCAGAAAGTGCAGCCTGACCCCGGGGGCCTCGGCGGCGAGTCGCGCCAGCAGGGCAGGGCCGACCGCCTCCACGAAGCCGTCGCTGGATCTCAGGCGGAAGGTGCGCACCAGCCGGGCCGGGTCTATCTCCTGCTGGGGGCGCAGCACGGCGTGCGCGTCCTGCACCAGCTGGCTGACCTGGGCGCGCAGGGCCAGGGCACGCGGCGTGGGCACCAGACCCCGGCCAGCCCTGACCAGCAGGGGGTCACCCGTGGTCTCGCGCAGCCTGGCCAGGGCCCGGCTCATGGCGGAGGGGCTCAAGGAGAGTCGCCTGGCGGCACCGGCCACGCTGCCCTCGTCCAGCAGGGCATCCAGGGTCAGCAGCAGATTGAAGTCGGGGGTGTTCATGGCATTGCCCTCGCCGAGCCGGGGATCCCGGGTGATGACCCATGACGGTCGGTTGGCTTCATCATACGCGAGAACCCCGATTTTCATATGGCGTCTCATGCAGCTATAAGCTGCAAGTCGTGCGTCTTCCGCCAGCTCATGCCCCCCGCTAGCCTTGTGGCATCATCCTCTGCCGGAGACAGTGCCATGTCAGAACCCAAGCCCCTCCCAACCCCTGCCGCTCGCCGCCTCGGCCTGCTGGCGCTCGGCCTCGCCACCCTGCTGCCCATGTTGGGGGGGAGTCTGGCCAACATGGTGCTGCCTGCCCTGGGGCAGGCCTTTGCGGTGCCCTTTGCCAGCCTGCAGTGGGTGCTGGTGGCCTATCTGCTGGGGATCACCTGCCTGACGGTGGTGGCTGGCCGACTGGGGGACAGGTTCGGTCGGCATCGTCTGCTGCTTCTGGGGCTGGGGCTCTTTGCGCTGGCCTCGTTGCTATGCGCCCTGGCGCCGACCATAGGCTGGCTGATCGGGGCCCGTGCCCTGCAGGGGGTCGCTGCGGCCTGCATGCTCTCCCTGGCGCTGGCCATGGTGGGTCAGCTGGTGCCGCCGGCGCGGCGGGGCTGGGGTATGGGGCTGCTCGGTACCCTGTCGGCCTGCGGCACTGCGCTCGGCCCCTCCTTTGGCGGCATGCTGACGGCCGGCTTTGGCTGGCAGGCCCCCTTCCTGCTGCTGGTGCCCCTTAGCCTGCTGGCGCTGGGTTGTGCCTGGCTCGGCTTGCCCCGGGACGGCTCCCCGCCACAGAAGGAGGGGATGAACTTCGTGAGCCTGTCACTGCTGGTGGCTGCCCTGCTCTGCTACGGCCTGGCGCTGACCCTGGGGGGCGCCCTGGCTCTCTGGTGGGGGGCGGGGGCCCTGCTGGTCACTGCCTCGTTCGTTCGCCGCGAGCGCCGTGCCCCTGTACCCCTGTTGCCGCTGGCGCTGCTGGGGGCCCCGGGGCTGCGCGACGGCCTTGTCGCCAGCGCCCTGGTGGCCAGCGTCATGGTGCTGACCCTGCTCATAGGCCCCTTCTACCTGAGGGGCGTCTTCGGTCTCAGTCTCGGGACTGTCGGCCTGATGATATCGGGCGGGCCCCTGCTGGCGGCCCTGACGGGCATGCCCGCCGGCTGGCTGGTGGACAGGCTGGGCGCGCGGCCGGTGGTCCGGCTGGGGCTGGCCGTCATGGGGACTGCGGCCCTCGGCCTGGCCGGGGCGGCGGGGCAGTTCGGCCCGCTCGGCTACCTGCTGCCCATACTGCTGCTGACCGCCGGTTATGCCCTGTTCCAGACCGCCAACAACAGTGCCGTGGTGGGCGGGGCGAGTGAGCAGACCCGGGGCGCCGTGGCCGGTCTGCTGACCCTGTCGCGCAATCTGGGCCAGTTGACCGGGGTGGCCGGGCTCGGCGGCCTGTTCGCCGCCCTGGTGGGAGAGCAGGGCCTGACCCTGGCCAGCGAGCTGCTGTTTGGCACCCGGGCCCTCTTCGCCCTGAGCGCCCTGCTGATTGGCCTGGCGCTCTGGCTGGTGGGTCGCCGCCGGGAGGGGGTGCTGGTCAGCACCTGAGCTGGAGCAGAAACGCATACAAAAACGCCTCCCCGAAGGGAGGCGTTTGTTTAACGGGAGGGGCGCGCTTACAGAATGTAGCGGCTCAGATCCTCGTCCTCGATCAGGGCGCCGAGGTGGGCGTTGACGTAGTCGGTGTCGATGACGAAGGTCTCGCCGGACTTCTCGGAGGCGTCGTAGGAGATGTCTTCCATCAGCCGTTCCATCACTGTGTGCAGGCGGCGGGCGCCTATGTTCTCGGTGCGCTCGTTGACCTGCCAGGCCGCCTCGGCCAGACGGCGGATGCCGTCCTGGGTGAACTCGATCTTGACCCCTTCGGTAGCCATCAGCGCCTGGTACTGATCGGTCAGGGAGGCGTTCGGCTCGGTCAGGATCCGCTCGAAGTCATGGGTAGTCAGTGCGGTTAGCTCGACCCGGATCGGCAGGCGACCCTGCAGCTCGGGGATGAGGTCCGACGGACGGGCCACCTGGAAGGCGCCGGAGGCGACGAACAGTATGTGGTCTGTCTTGACCATGCCGTGCTTGGTGTTGACGGTGCAACCTTCCACCAGCGGCAGCAGGTCGCGCTGTACCCCTTCACGGGAGACATCGGGGCCCGAGCTCTCGCCGCGCTTGCAGATCTTGTCGATCTCGTCGAGGAAGACGATGCCGTTGTTCTCGACTGCGGCGATCGCTTTTTGCTTCAGCTCTTCCGGGTTGACCAGGCGGGCCGCTTCCTCTTCGATCAGCGCCTTCATGGCCTCCTTGACCTTGATCTTGCGCTTCTTCTTCTGCTGCTGGCCGAGGTTCTGGAACAGCCCCTGCAGCTGGTTGGCCATCTCTTCCATGCCCGGCGGGGTCATGATGTCGACGCCCATGGGGGTGGCGGCCAGATCCAGCTCGATCTCCTTGTCATCCAGCTGACCTTCCCGCAGTTTCTTGCGGAAGATCTGGCGGGTGTTGGAGTTGTCGGCCTTCTCCTCCTCGCCCCAGCTGTTGCGCGGGTTCGGCAGCAGGGCGTCGAGGATGCGCTCCTCGGCGGCTTCCTCGGCGCGGTATTTCATCTTCTCCATCTCGGTCTCGCGCACCAGCTTGATGGCGACATCGGTGAGATCGCGGATGATGCTGTCCACTTCCTTGCCCACATAGCCCACTTCGGTGAACTTGGTCGCTTCCACCTTGATGAAGGGGGCGTTGGCGAGCTTGGCCAGACGACGGGCGATCTCGGTCTTGCCGACCCCGGTCGGGCCTATCATCAGGATGTTTTTCGGGGTCACTTCATGGCGCATCTCTTCGCTGAGCTGCATCCGGCGCCAGCGGTTGCGCAGGGCCACGGCCACCGCACGCTTGGCATCGGCCTGACCGATGATGTGTCTGTCCAGCTCGTGGACGATTTCTCTCGGGGTCATCTCGGACATGATGGAGTTCCTGTATCCGGGGCGGGCAGGGCCCACCCCTTGGAGAATGAGTTGGCTGACGGGCGTCCTTACTTGGCGCTGTAGTCCAGCACTTCGATGGTGTGGTTGCCGTTGGTGAAGACGCAGATGTCGCCCGCAATCTTGAGGGACTTCTCGACTATGGTCCTGGCATCCAGATCGGTGTTTTCCAGCAGGGCGATGGCGGCGGACTGGGCGAAGTTGCCGCCGCTGCCGATGGCGATCAGGTCATGCTCCGGCTGCACCACGTCACCGTTGCCGGTGATGATGAAGGATTTGTGCTCATCGGCCACGGCCAGCAGGGCCTCGAGGCGGCGCAGGGCGCGATCGGTGCGCCAGTCCTTGGCCAGCGCCACTGCGGCGCGTTCCAGGTTGCCCTGATGGGCCTGCAGTTTGGCTTCGAAGCGCTCGAGCAGGGTGAAGGCGTCGGCGGTGCCGCCGGCAAAACCTGCCAGCACCTTGCCGTTGTAGAGACGATGAACCTTGCGGGCGTTGCCCTTCATGACGGTGTTGCCGAGGGAGACCTGGCCATCACCGCCGATCACGACCTGGCCGTTGCGGCGGACGGAAACTATGGTAGTCACTTTACTTACCTCGCTTGAGCCGAATGACGGCCGGACTGTGCATGGCAAGAAAGATGGGGATGGCAAACCGGCTTTTCAAGCCTGCCTGTTGTCGGGAGAAAGGGGGAGGCCATGTCGGCGAGGGAGAGGGGAGTCGAAAGGAGAAGGGCCGAGGTTGTCCCCCGGCCCTTCCTGTTTGGCTCTGTGGCTAGCCTTTCTTGGGAATGCAGCCGCTGATGCCGGAGCCTTGCAGCTTGCGGTTGGCCGCATCGACGGCCGCCTTGCCGCTGAAGGGCCCCACCATCACCTTGTAGACGGTGCCATTGGCGCCATTGACCACCTGCAGGCTGGAGGAGAGGCCGGCACCGAAGGCGATGCGCGCCTTGAGCGATTCGGCGGAATCCTGCGAGCGCAGGGCGGCGCACTGCATCATGTAGCGACCACCGTCGGCTGCCGCCGTCTGGGTCGCCGCCTTGGCCTTGGCGGCCTCGGCACGCTCCCGCTCCAGCTCGGCACGGATCTCCCGCTCCATCCGCTCACGCTCGGCCTTCTGGTTGATCACCTGCTCTTGGGCGCTGGCGACCGGGGCACCGGTGGCCGGCTTGGTCGGTTGCACCGGTTGCGGCTGGAAGGGCTTCACCTGACCGAGGGGGGTCCCGGGTTGGGGGATCTCGGTCGGTACCGGCTGCGGCAGCTTCTCGGGTTGCAGGGTGAGGGTCTCGGCAGGCGGTGGCGGCAGCACGCCCGGCTGGGGCGGCGGCTCTATGATGTCCACCTGCTTGTTCTCCAGCCGTTCGATGTAGCTCCACTTCTCCTGGGGCAGGGTATTGCCCTGTGCCTTGGGTTTGTTGGCCTTCACCTGCTCTTCGATGGTGGGGGCATCAGCCCCCTTGCCGTTGATCAGGTAAAGGAAGGCGCCAAAGCCGACGACCAGGGCCCCGGCCAGCAGTGCCGGGATAACAGGAAAGCGGCGAGGTGCCGCTTTCTTGATGTTACGACCACCGGCCCGTCGTCTCGGGCTGTTGCCGACGTAATCCCGGGTCGCCATCTATTACATGCGCTCCAGGGTGTATATGCCCAGCACGCCCAGGCCCAGCTTGAGCACCTTAGCGGTGGCGGCGCACAGCAGCAGGCGGCTGTTGCGGGTCGCTTCGTCCACGCCGTCCTTGTTGATCGGGCAGGCTTCGTAGAAGGTCATGAAGTTGCCGGACAGCTCGTACAGATAGGTGCACAGCAGGTGCGGCATGCCCTTGTCCGCCACGCCGTTGACCGCGTCGGAGAACTGGATCAGCTTCTGGGCCAGCACCTCTTCGGCCTCTTCGTTCAGGGTCACGTGGCCGGTCAGGGCCTCGGCATCGATGTTCGCCTTGCGGAAGATGGACTGGATGCGGGTGTAGGCGTACTGCAGGTAAGGAGCAGTGTTGCCTTCGAACGACAGCATCATGTCCCAGTCGAAGATGTAGTCGGTGGTGCGGTTCTTGGAGAGATCCGCATACTTGACCGCGCCCATGGCGATGGCGTGGACCACCTTGGCCTTCTCTTCGGCAGAGAGGTCGCTGTTGCGGCTCTCCAGCAGGGCACTGGCGCGCTCTTCGGCTTCGTTCAGCAGATCGACCAGCTTGACGGTGCCGCCGGAGCGGGTCTTGTAGGGACGGCCGTCCTTGCCCAGCATCATGCCGAAGGCGTGGTGCTCAAGCGGTACGGATTCCGGCACATAGCCCGCCTTGCGGGTGATGGTCCAGGCTTGCATCAGGTGCTGGTGCTGACGGGAGTCGATGAAGTACATGACACGGTCGGCGCCCAGGTTTTCATAACGGTACTTGGCACAGGCGATGTCGGTGGTGGTGTAGAGGAAGCCGCCATCGCTCTTCTGGATGATGACGCCCATGGGCTCGCCATCCTTGTTCTTGAACTCGTCGAGGAAGACCACGGTGGCCCCTTCGCTCTCGACCGCCAGGCCCTTGGCCTTCAGGTCGGCCACTATCTGGGGCAGCATGTCGTTGTACATGGACTCGCCCATGATGTCCTTGTTGGACAGGGAGATGTTCAGGCGGTCGTAGTTGCGCTGGTTCTGCTCCATGGTCATGTCGACCAGCTTCTTCCACATGGTGCGGCAGTACTCATCGCCACCCTGCAGTTTGACCACGTAGTTGCGCGCGCGCTCGGCGAAGGCTTCGTCTTCGTCGTAGTGACGCTTGGCCTGGGTGTAGAAGGCTTCCAGGTCTTTGAGCTCCATGTCGGAGGCGTGTTCGTTGGCCATCTTCTCCAGGTAGGCGATCAGCATGCCGAACTGGGTACCCCAGTCGCCGATGTGGTTGGCACGCACCACCTTGTGGCCGAGGAACTCCAGGGCGCGGGCGGCCACGTCACCGAGGACGGTGGAGCGGATGTGGTGCACCGCCATCTCCTTGGCCACGTTCGGCGCCGAGTAGTCCACCACCACTGTTTGTGGCGCGGGCAGCTTCACGTTGGCGTTGGCACTGGTCACCATGGCTTCCACCTGACCGGCCAGCCAGCTCGGGTCGAAGAAGAAGTTGATGAAGCCGGGACCGGCGATCTCGACCTTGGCGATCAGATCGGAGGCGGGCAGGTGCTCAATGATGGCAGCGGCCAGCTCACGGGGGTTCTTGCGGGCCGGTTTGGCCAGCAGCATGGCCAGGTTGGTGGCCAGGTCGCCGTGAGCCTTCTCCTTGCATCGGTCTACTTGCACCCGGGCTTCCAGGTCGGCCGGCAAGACGCCCGCGGACTTGAGATTGGCTACCGTTTGTTCAAGTAGATGATGAATATGCTCTTTCATAACTGACCACCGAGGTTGCGCGTCGAAAAATGACTGACTGGATAAGGGCGTGAATTTTACCCGCATCGGGCCGAGAAAACTATAGGAATGGCCCGACCCCCTAGGGGTGGCGGATATTTCACTGCGTTTTCCACCACATTGCAGAATATTGATTTGAATAAGTGGTGGTTATCCATTTCTACTGCATATCGAAGCGGCTTGTCCAGGCTATTTTCCCCTGATTGTTAAGGGGTTATTTATTCCAATTTGGTCTGAATGATCCCGCGCCGTCCGGCGGTCGTATCCTTAGAGGAAGTCGCTAGAGGACGATCCCGATGACACTGGTGCTGTTTCCACTCTCCGCCCACCTGCTGCCCGGTGGCATCATGCCGCTGCGCATCTTCGAGCCCAGGTATCAGCGCATGATAGCCGAGGTGCGGGAGCGGGAGTTTGCGCTCTGCATGCTGGACCCCCGCCAGCCCGACGCCATGCGCAACATGTATCCCATCGCCACCCGGGTGCGGATCATCGATTTCGATCTGCTGCCGGATGGCCTGCTCGGCATCACAGTGCTCGGGGTGGAGCGGGTCAGGATAGTCGATCTGTGGCAGGAGCCTGACGGCCTGCGGGTCGGCGAGGTGGAGCCGCTGCCCCCCTGGCAGAGCGGCCGGCTCAAGGCCGACCAGCACACCCTGGCCAAGGCGCTGCAGGATGTGTTCAACGACTACCCGGAATACGCTGCCCTCTACCCCGAGCCCGACTGGGACGACGCCAGCTGGGTAGCCCAGCGCTGGCTGGAGGTACTGCCCATCCCGGTGGAGCAGAAGCAGTGGCTGGTCGCGGCCAAGGATAACCAGCCCGCCCTCTCCCTGCTGAGCGGCCTGCTGGTCGCGAGCCACTGAATTCCCGTCCCCGGTGATCCTTTTGCCCCGCCCGTCGTAATGGTGATGACAGCAACACTCAAGGGATGGCGCAATGGCATATACTGGCCAACCACAATCGGCTCCACGCAGGATATCGCCCCCCATGGACAACCCAGATGGCGATCTGACGTCTCTTCTCATTCGGGTGGCCGAGCATGGCGACAAGGTCGCCTTCGCCACCCTGTTCCACCACTTCGCGCCGCGCATCCGCAGCTATGGGATGCGCCACCTCGGCAGCGAGGCCAACGCCCTCGAGCTGGTGCAGGAAACCATGCTGCTGGTGTGGCAGAAGGCGCGCCTCTATCACCCCGAGAAGGGGGCGCCGACCACCTGGATCTACACCGTCATGCGCAACCAGAGCTTCGACATGCTGCGGCGCCGTCGCGCCAGCAAGGAGGATCTCTGCGCCGAGGAGCTGTGGCCGCTGCTGGAGTTCAGGGCGGAAGAGGAGCACCTGAGCGGCGGGGAGGACGCCGTGCTGACTCGCCAGATGGCAGATTACCTCGCCACTCTGCCGGAGCCGCAACAACAGGTGGTGCGCGGCATCTATCTGCAGGAGTTTTCCCAGCAGGAGCTGGCCGATCGGCTAGGCGTCCCGCTCGGGACCATCAAGTCCCGCCTCCGGCTGGCATTACAGAAACTGAAAGAGCAAGTGGAGCAAGGCCATGATTAAGACCCATCCGACCGAACTCATGTTGCGGGCCTTCGCCGCCGACGAGTTGCCCCTGCCGCTGGCCGTCGGTGTCTCTGCCCATTGCGAGCTCTGCCCCGCTTGTGCCGCCCAGGTACAGACCCTTGAGGCCGAGTTGGCGAACCAGCTCCTGGCGCCGACCGCGCCGGATCAGGAGCTGCCGGTCGGGCTCGACGCCATGCTGGCGGAGATACTGCAACAACCCGTGGCAACGGCGGCCGAGCTAGCGCAGCAGGTGCTGCCAGCCCCCGAGTTGCGGGTCGCGGGCCAATCCTACCGGCTGCCACGGGTGCTGGCCCGCCACCATGCGCCCAAGTGGCGCCATGTGGGCGCCATTCGCCAGCACAGCCTGCCGCTCGACGAAATGGGGGCTCGCGCCAGCCTGCTCCATATCGAGGCCGGTGGCCGCATCCCCGAGCATACCCACAAGGGCTATGAGCTGACCCTGCTGCTGGCGGGCAACATGCAGGAGGGGGACATCTGCTATCAGGCGGGGGACTTCATCTGGCGCGATGCCAGTCACGCCCACAGCCCGCACACCCCGGACGGCTGCCTCTGCTACACGGTGCAGGATGCGCCCGTCCACTTCACCAAGGGGCTGTCGCGGCTGCTCAACGGCATCAGCCATCGCCTCTACTGAGCCGTGTCGGGCAATAAAAGTCGGGCAACAAAAAAGGGACCATAAAGGTCCCTTTTTTCATCAGGTAATCCCTCGGGATCAGGCCACAAATACCAGGTAGACGGCGAAGGCCACCACGAAGCGGTAGATGGCGAACGGGATGAAGTCGAGGCGACGGATCAGCGCCAGGAAGGTCTTGATGGCGATCATGGCGACCACGAAGGCGGTGACGAAACCCACCGCAAACATGGGGAAGTCGGCCATGGAGAGGAAGTCACGGCTCTTGTAGAGGTCCAGTCCGCTGGCCGCCATCATCATGGGCACCGCCATGATGAAGGAGAACTCGGCCGCCGCATGGCGGCTGATGCCCATCAACATGCCGCCGCTGATGGTGGCGCCGGAGCGGGAGAAGCCGGGCCAGAGCGCCAGGCACTGGAACAGACCTATGCCGAACGCCTGCTTGTAGCTGATGTCGTCCAGGGTCTCGGCGGTGACGGCGGGGCGGCACTTCTCGGCGATGATGAGCAGTATGCCGCCGGCCACCAGGGCATACATCACGGTTTCAGGGCCAAACAGATGGGCCTTGATCCAGCTGTGGATGGCCAGCCCGATGAGCACGGCGGGCAGCATGCCGAGGATGATGTGCACCAGGGAGAGGGTGGCATGCCCAGGTGCCGGTTTCTGACCGAAATGGATGCCGATGAGGCCGAAAAGGCGGCGCCAGAACATGACGACCACCGCCAGGATGGAACCCAGCTGGATCACCACCTCGAAGGTGGCGGCCTTGGGGCCTTCGAAACCGAGCAGGTGGCCGACGATGATCATATGGCCGGTGGAGGAAACGGGCAGAAACTCGGTCAGGCCTTCCACTATGCCCAGCACGAAGGCCACAAACAGGGCGTAGGATTCGGTCATGGTACAGATCTCTTGGTTGATGGGTGCGGATAAAATCAGCCCCGATCAGGGTCGGGGCGGCCAATGATGGCGGAAAATCACGCGGGCAACCAGAGAATATTGGAGGGGCCTCTGCGGTTTCCGGCCCTTGTATGGCGGCTGGCGCCTTCCGCATGGAGGCGATGCGGGTTTAGTGGCAAAGCCCCGGGCGTTGTTGCCACCCCGTCACCTTCTGACATGGCCGCCACGGGCAGTCAGCCGCCCGTGGCGGGGCCGATTCATCATGCCAGCACCGCCAGGATCTGCTGTTGCAGCGCCTCCTCCAGTGGCGGCAGGGCCAGGGCCTCGACCGCGCTCACTATCTGCTGCGGGCTGCTGGCGCCGATGAGGGCGCAGCTCACCACGGGATCGCGCAGTACCCACTGCAATGCCAGCTGTGACAGGGGTTGACCCCTTTGCTGCGCCAGGGCGTGGAGGGCGCGGATGCGGGCCAGCTTGTCCGCGGTGATCTGATCTGGCTTGAGGAAGGGGCTGGCGCTGGCGGCGCGGGAGTCCGCCGGGATCCCTTCCAGATAGCGATCGCTCAGCAGACCGCCCGCCAGCGGCGAGAAGGCGACCACGCCCACCCCCTGTTCGCGGCAGACCGGCAGCGTCTCGGCCTCGATGTCGCGCTGGAACAGGGAGTATTTGAGCTGATTGACCAGGCAGGGGGTGCCGAGCTCCGCCAGTCGGGTCGCCGCCTGGGCGGCAAGCGGGGCAGGGTAGTTGGAGAGGCCTATGTAGAGCGCCTTGCCCTGGCGCACCATGAGCGACAGCGCCTGGCAGGTCTCCTCCAGCGGGGTGCGGGGATCCGGCCTGTGGTGATAGAAGATGTCCACATAGTCGAGACCGAGCCGGCGCAGACTCTGGTGCAGGCTGGCAAAGAGGTACTTGGCGCTGCCGCCGTCGCCGTAGGGGCCGTCCCACATCACATAACCCGCCTTGCTGGCGATGATCAGCTCGTCTCTGTAGGGAGCCAGACTGCCCTTGAGCACGCCGCCGAAGGTGGTCTCGGCGGCGCCCGGCGGCGGCCCGTAGTTGTTGGCGAGATCGAAGTGGGTGATCCCCAGATCGAAGGCCTGATGCACCATGACCTTCACCCTGGCGGGATCGCTCCCTTCACCGAAGTTGTGCCAGAGGCCGAGACCTATGCCGGGCAGGCGAAGGCCGTGGCGACCAGCGGGTCGGTAGGGCAGGCGCTGGTAACGATCCGGCGCGGCGAGGTAGGGATCATCCATGAGTACTCCTGATTCAGCTTTCATGTGCAGGACCTTCGGCCTCAAGCCGTTGCTGGTGCGGGCATCGACACGCCGGGGGGTGTCTGAATGCATCGCCATACAACGCCAGAAGCCATCGCTGTTGTCAACGGCAATGACGGCTGCAACGGCTGTTTGGTCACAGATTGTAAATTCAACATAAAACAACGGGTTGGCATAGTTCCTATGCCAACCCGTCGCGCCTCAATTACTGCCGGTTCTCAGCCCCATCCCTGTGGAGCACGGGGATCGGCAGCGGATCCTGGCCGGGTGGTTACCACCATACGTTGGCTTGCAGGCCGACAGTCCAGGTGTCATCGGCGGTGCCGTTGTCGAAGGCGTGGGAGCCATCCCAGTCGGCGTTGTCGCTGTCGAGGTAGCTGGCGAACAGGCGCAGCTCCGGCTCGCCACGGCCGAAGGAGAAGGCCTGGGCGATGGTGGTCTTGGA
Organism: Aeromonas rivipollensis; assembly: GCF_037811135.1. Lineage (NCBI taxonomy): Bacteria > Pseudomonadati > Pseudomonadota > Gammaproteobacteria > Aeromonadales > Aeromonadaceae > Aeromonas > Aeromonas rivipollensis. Next base: position 192,955 of record NZ_CP149130.1, read on the forward strand.
GCCACTGCGGGAGTCGACGTCACCGTTCTCGGTCTTCTCGTCCTCGAAGTAACCGGCTTCCACATAGGTGCGGGTGATGTCGGTCCAGTGGTAGGTCACCTTGGCACTCACGGCGAAGGCGCTTGCATCACCCTCGACGCCATCCCACCGCTTGATGTCGTTCGCTTCGGCGTAGTTGATGGCGTGGCTCAGATCCCAGTCTGCGGCCAGCGGGATGATGCCGTAGTTGCGGATGGCGAAGCCGTTGCCGCTCTCGACACGGCCGCTCAGGGTATCGGCAGAGCCGAAGGTGACCCCTTGCAGGGCGGAACCGTCGGCGTAGTACTGGAGGGTGGTCTTGTTCCAACCTGTCTCCAGGAGCGACTGATTCAGTTCCAGCATCACGGCATGGCCGTCGGCGTAGTCATGGTTGCCCAGATCGGCATCGATCTGCTCGGCGGTGGCATCGGCCTTCAGGAACTTGTAACCCATGGCCAGGGTGGCGCCATTCCACAGCGGCAGGTCGGTGTAGAGCAGATCCAGCTGGTTGGAGTCGATCATGTCCTCTATCGGATCGCCGACACTGTTGTTGTAGGTGCCGGCGATGTCGCGATGCAGGGCGGCGACGGAGAGCTTGCCCTGGCCCAGCTGCATGTCTTCGATACCGCCACCTATGTTGGTCTGGTTCCAGTAGAAGAAATCATTCGAGTCGATGACGAAGCCCTTCTTGTACTGACGGATACCAGCCCAGGAAGTCTCACCCAACCCCATGAAGTTGCGCAGCTGCATGTTCATGTTCTCCCACCCGAAGTTGGAATCGCCCATGTTGCTGTTGGTGTCGCCGTCGTACATGTTGAACATGGTCTGGATATAGACGGACTTGGTCTCGTCGCTCTTCAGTTCCTTGCCGAAACCCACCTCGGCATAGGTATCGAATTCGTTGCCCAGACGACCGACCTTGTTCTTCTGGAAGCTGCCCCCCACGGCATCTTGCATGGAGCCGCTGTCGCCCGTTCCCATGCCGGAGCGGAAATAGCCGTAATAATCGAAGCCGGCCGCCTCGGCAGAAACGGCAGCTTGCGCGGAGAGCGCAGACACGACGGCAACGGCAATTGGGAGCCACTTGGTTTTCATGATCTCTTCCTTATAACAATGATGGATTGGGTAACGCCGAAAACAATCAGCACCCCACTGAGTCAATTCCCTGACCGATTTGAAACTCGACACCTCTCTGTGCTGAGTCTTGAAAACATAAATAATTGGAATAGCGGCGTGACGGCATGGGAGCCTGCCACAGGTGACCGTTATTTTATGAAACAGTGTTGTCCACTCTTTAATAAAAGAATGGGGTATCTTCAGGACATCATTGCCAGCGGCATGTCTTCGCAACTCGCTTTCATTTATCGCAATGGTTAACAACGAGGACGCGATAATGGCAAATCCGTTGAGCGTTTTTCGAAATAACGTTGTGTCGATTCGAACATCTGCCAGCCCCTCGTCTGACGAGCAGCCTGCTGCCTGTCACAGGCTGACATCACAGGTGTCTCGACCCTTATCATGGCGTTCAGGCGCTGTGCTGGCGCGGATAACCACGTAAGAGCCTGTTCGGGAGTACGCTCACACTTTGCCTGCCATGGGTCGAGCGGCCCTCATGGCACATCAAAAATAGGTGGAACCTTTTCACGCATATTTTTACCTGGCTGAGACAGCGTATCAAAAAGGCATTCTTGTAGAGTCAGCCTGACTATAGCAAACAGACCAGACGAGAACATGAATAGAAATTTATTTTGCCATGGGCTTCACACAATTCTTTCTCTATTTCATTCAAGTGGACTCATTCCAGTTCATATTAATTTGATGATGTGTTTCTCTAATATTTAAACTGAACTGGTGCTTAATTGAAGAAATATTCAAGGTCGCTCAGCTTGCTTGATTTAAGCTGAATAAAACAAATTAATGTTCAATCCATGTCGCCACCATGTTGACAATTGTTGCTGCGTGGTGAGGTCGATATATGAACCGGTAGATCGCGCCGAGTGATGTGGTGAATTTGATGGGCCACATGACACTCTCCTGCATCAGGCTGCTGCCGGCAACCACCAAAAAGCCTCTCAGGGGGCGATGGCGCTGCCGCCGGCAGCAACCTGGCCTTTCTCCCGGGCGGCGAGTGCACGGCTCTCTTCTGCAACCATGCCGTTGAAGCCCCCACACCGGGGTTCCCATCAGTGCGGGGCTGTCCGTGGGCGCCCTGAGCCGGCATCCAGACCACCTTGCGCTCGGCATGCTCAAGGTCGGCGATATCTCTGGTTCGCCATAGGGTGATGTCGTTGCCGGTTGTCTGGGTGTAGTAGTAAAAGCCGTCGTCATGGCGTACGACCCAGGGGTCTGCGTCATCACTCAGGATGGGATTGGTAAACGTCGAACCGACCTGCGCTGGCATGATGGCTCCCACCAGGATGAACAGAGTGAACAGGATGCGAAACATGACTGATGCTCCATGAAGGGGCGAGGCTTGCCCGCCCCTCGGCTCAACGCCGCAGGCTCTGTCCCTGCTCGCCGAAGAGGTGGACGTATTCGAGGGCGACGGTGAGGGAGACGCCCTCGTCGCACGCGGGCACCCGCCGATCCGTGTTGACCTTGGCCAGCAGCAGTCGCTCCAGACCCTCGCACTTGATGTGCAGGATGGCGGAATCGCCGAGGTTCTCTACCAGAGAGACCCGGCCCTGGAGATGGGCGCCCGACGCCCCCTCTGCACCGACCAGCAGATGTTCGGGGCGGATCCCCAGCTTGATGCTGCGCTGGTCGGTGCAGTCGAACGATGACTCAGGCACGGCCAGCGCGATCCCTCTGCCTGCTGTCAGCTGCCAGTGTTTCCCCTCTGCTCCCGCCAGTTTGCAGGTCAGCAGGTTCATTTTTGGCATGCCGAGGAAGGTGGCCACGAATTCGGTGGCGGGGCGCTGGTAGAGATCCAGCGGTGAGCCCACCTGCTCGATGTGTCCCTTGTTGAAGACCACGATCCTGTCCCCCAGGGTCATCGCCTCCACCTGATCGTGCGTCACGTAAATCATGGTGGTGCCGAGCTTCTGGTGCAGGCGCGCCAGCTCGGTGCGCATCTGCCCGCGCAGGGCCGCATCCAGGTTGGAGAGCGGCTCGTCGAACAGGAAGACGTCGGGTTCGCGCACTATGGCGCGACCGATGGCAACCCGCTGACGCTGGCCCCCCGAGAGCTCGGCGGGTTTGCGATCCAGCAGGTGGGCCAGTTGCAGGGTCTCCGCCACCCGGTTCACCTTGGTGGCGATCTCGTCCTTCGGCGTGCCGTTGAACAGCAGGGAGAAGCCCATGTTCTCGGCCACCGTCAGGTGGGGGTAGAGAGCATAGGACTGGAACACCATGGCGACCCCCCGCCTGGCGGCATCCAGATCGTTGGCGCGCTTGTTGCCGATGTGCAGATCCCCTTCGGAGATCGCCTCCAGCCCGGCGATCATGCGCAGCAGGGTGGATTTGCCGCAGCCGGAGGGGCCGACGAAGACGACGAATTCCCCCTGCTTTATTTCCAGATCCACGCCGTGGATGACGGCATTGCCGTTGGGATAGGTCTTCTTGATGTTGTTAAGCAATACGCAGGACATATGAATGTTCTCTCACGAGGGCCCGTGCTGGCCGTAAAACAAAGGGCTCGCCTCGGCGGGCCCGTGAATGGTCAACCCTTGAGACCGGTGGCAGCGAGGAAGCCCGATGCGACTCGTTTCTGGAATATGACGTAGAGGATGGCGACCGGCAGGCCACCTATCAGGGCCGAGGCCATGTTCTGGGCATAGCGCACCCCGTAGGTGTCGTTGAGCTGGGTCAGGCCGATGGGGATGGTCATGTTCTCGGTGGAACTCACCACCAGGAACGGCCAGAGGAAGTTGTTCCAGGCCCCCATGAAGGTGATGATCGCCATGGCGTAGATGATGTTTCGAGACAGGGGCAGATAAACGCGCAGCAGCACCTGCCACTCCCGTGCACCATCCAGGATGGCCGCCTCGCGAAAGTCCTTGGGGATCTGATCGAAGAAGCGCTTGAGCACGAACAGCACCATGGGCGACACCACCTGGGGCAGGATCACGCCACCGAGGGTGTCCGCCAGTCCGAGGTGATAAATCTGGCGGAAGAGCGGGATCACCAGGGCCTCGAACGGGAAGATGATGCCGAACATGCAGCACCAGAACAGCAGCTTTGCCCCCCGAAAGCGGAGCTGGGAAAAGCTGTAAGCGGCCAGCACTGTGACGGCCAGCGTCAGCACTGTGACCGCCAGCGAGGTGAATACGCTGTTCATGAAGAAGATGGGCAGATCCCCCAGGGTCAGCACCTTGATGAAGGCATCGAGGGTGACGGGGTCGGGCAACCACTGCAGCCCGGCGACGGTCTGCTCCTCCGGGCGCAGCGCAGTGCTGATGGCCCACAGCAGCGGGGCGCCCCACAACAGGCAGAGCAGCAGGGTCAATGAAATGGCCAGCAAGGCGGTAAATGTCAGTTTGCTCTTCATCTTAGCCTCGACGATTGATGAATCTATTAGCCAGGGATTGCAGCACCAGAATGAGCAAGACGATCAGCACGAAGACCACGGCGATGGCAGAGGCATAGCCGGCGTTCTGGTTGACGAACCCGGTCTCGTACATGTAGTGCAGAACGACTTTGGTGCTGTCGAAGGGGCCGCCGCCAGTCAGCAGGTAGGTCTGGCCGAAGATCTTCAGGGAGGCCACCAGTTGCAGGCCGAAGACCATGACGGTCACGGGGCGCAGCTGGCGCCAGGTGATGTAACGGAAGATGCCCCACTCCGAGGCGCCGTCGAGCCGGGCCGCCTCGTAGAGGTCCTGCGGGATGTTCTTGAGCGCCGCGAGGAACAACAGCACGTTGAAGCCGACGGTCCACCAGATGGTCGCCATCGCGACCATGGGCATGGCGAAGTCCGGGTCGTTGAACCAGGCGATCTCGGTACCCGCGATCAGGTTGACCACCCCAAAGGTGGGGTGCAGCATCCATCCGCCTATCATCGCCATGACGGCGATAGGCAAGATGTTGGGGATGAAGAAGATGGCCTGCACCAGGCCGGCGAAGCGGGTGAGCCGGTTGATCAGCATCGCCATCACCAGCCCCAGGGCGGTCAGGGGGAGCACGGTGAGCAGGGCGAAGTAGGCGGTTTGCAGCAGCGAATCCCAGAAGCTCGGGTCTTGCAGCAGTTCCACATAGTTGGCAAGGCCAACATAGCCGTGGGTCTCGGTCAGCCCGCTGTCGGTAAAGCTCAACTGCAACGTTTGCAGGGCCGGAATGACAAAGAAGAGCAAAAAGGCGAGCAGGAAGGGGGCCAGCATGAGCCAGGGCGTCATGAGGGCCCCCAAGCTGCCGGCGGGGGTTCTGGTAGTGTCTTTATGATCCATGTCTGCGATTGAGCCTGGAATGAAGGAAACGGAGGGGCAGGAGGTGATCCTCTGCCCCGAGGTCATTAACGGGCCGGGCGGCTCATGAACTTGCCCGCATCGCGCTCGAACATCTGCAGTGCCTTTTCGGTGGGCAGCTGACCGGTCAGGGCGGCAGGGAAGTACTTGGAGGCGGTGGCCTGCAGGGGGCCTGCGGCTCCGCTGTACCAGCCGTCCGGGTCATAGACGATGTGGCTGGCGGTGTCGCTGACATAGTCGGCGAGCAGCGGCATCTCCTTGAACTCCTTGGTCTCCACTACCGGTTCATAGGCCGGGATATGGCCACCCTCGGCCCAGGTGATGGCCTGCTGGTTGATGTAGGCGGCGAACCGGGCGACCCCTTTCATCTTCTCGGCCGAGATGGGTTTGCCCTTGTTGTTCGGAATGGCGAGCGCGTGGGAGTCGGCCCAGGCCGCCTGCACACCGTTGAAGAAGGAGGGCAGCGAGGCAACCCCCACCTCGAAGCCGAGCCTGCCGCCCTTCATGCCGTCGGTGACGGAGGGCACTTCCCAGACGCCGTTGAGCATGAAGGCGGATTTGCCCGTCATGAATTCGGTGGTGGAAGAGGTGTAATCCAGCCCCTTGGTGGCGTAGCCGTCGGCATACCACCTGGCCATGGCCTCCATGGCCTTCTGGCCCGCCTCACCGTAGACGAACTTGTTGTTCTCGATGGTCTTTCCCCCCTGCTGGGTGATCATGGAGAGCCAGAGGCGGTACGGCATATAGGACATGGGAGAGGTCTCCATGCTCAGCCCCATGGCGCCCTGATCTTTGACGCTCTTGAGCGCCGCGTCGAACTGTGCCAGCGAGGTGATGGGCTTGAGCTTGCCCTGCTCGTCCAGCAGGCCGGCCTTGGCCGCGATGGACTTGTTGTAGTAGAGCACCAGGGCATGGGTATCGATGGGCAGCGCATAGGTCTTGCCATCGACGTTCGATTGTTTCCAGAGCAGCGGGAACAGCTTGCCGCTGTCATAGCTGGCGGCTTGCATCGCCTGTTCCGTGATGGGCTCCAGGCCCTGGGTCTGGGTGAAACCGGAGATCTTGGAGAGATGGATGGTGGCCATGTCCGGGCCGCTGCCCATGGCGGAGGCGGTCTTGAGCTTGGTGTAGAAGGGTTCGCCCCAGTTCAGGGTGGTGGTCTCTATTCTGTAGTCGACCTGGCTGGCGTTGAAACCGTCGACCAGCTGTTTCATGCGGGCGCCGTCGCCGCCGTTGAGCAGGGTCCAGTATTGCAGTGTGCTCTGCGCCAGGGTGACGGGAGAGAGCGTCGCGCCCGCGACCAGCAATGCCAACAGCTTTATCTTTTTCATCATTTGACCTCTATGCGTAGGGTGAGGCGATGCCCGGTGGATCGCCCCGGAAGGTTTTTTTATTCGTCGGTCAGGGACCGGATCAGGGCAACTTCGCGTCCGTCATAAGGGGAGCCATCCGCTTCGAGCAGGTCGTGGAACCAGGTGTCCGCATACTCGGGGAGTTCGCGCTGGATGTTGGGCCAGGGCAGATGGGTCTGGGTTTTCCCCTTGACCAGCCCCCACTGGTAGCAGGCGATTTTCCGTTCCTTGAAGAGGGGCAGTTGTTCATGCATGAAGGACTGGGCATGGCGAGCGAGCCATTCGGTGCAGAGCAGGGGGCGATCATAGGCCGCGACTATTGCCAGGCTCTTTTCCAGCAGCGCCAGTGGCTGATAGGCATGGAAACTGATGACGTCTGACAGCTCCATCGCCCGGATGTCGGTGGGATGGGCAAAGATGGGGTCATCCGGGCTGAAGTGGTTGGCGGCATGCCAGGCACAGACGGTGAGCGGCTGGCTTGGATCCGCTTCGCGTGCCCAGGTGAAGGCCAGCTCCATCAGATGGTGGCTGTAGGGCTCCATGGCCGGATCGAACTCTTCAGACAGGCCGGGGCCGCGGAAGATGCCGCGATTGGTCGGCTCGTTGTAGAGGTCCCACACCAGGATGCGATCGTCCTTGGCAAAGGTGCCGACGATGTCCTTGATATAACGCCCAATCTCATGCCACTGCGTAATATCCATGACGACGTTGCGTCCGGGGCTTGCCGCCGCCTGGCTGTTGTGCAGCTGTTCGACAGGCCCTTTCTGCGGGCCAAGGTAGGGGTGATCACCGGAGAAACCGCAATCATCCATGGGGGTCAGCATGACGCCGATCCCTTCTGCGGCTGCGGCCGCGAGAAAATGGTCGATGCGGGCGATCAGGCCGTCCCTGTCTGCCTGCCAGACGATGAAGGGCAGGTTGGTGCGCAGGGTGTTGTAGCCCACCTCTCTGGCCCAGGCCAGCTCCTGCCTGATGGTCGGGAGATCGAAGGTGTCCCGCTGCCACATCTCCGTCCAGTTGACGGCGGTTCTGGGCAAGTAATTGAACCCTCTCAACCAGGGTTGCCTGCTCCACCATTGCCAGGCCTGGTCTGTGGACCACTGTTGTACCGCCATCGAAACACCCCATTGCTAATCATTGTTTTTGATTAGCTAATTTTTATTAGCCAATCATGTTGATGGCAAAGGATGAAGGGTGAAATTTGGTGGCTGGTCACAAAATGAACCTGAGCAGGGCTCATTCCAATCTCTGGTTTCGCCGTCGCTGTTCTCCGCACGGCGCCTTTCGAGTGAGGGGTGCGAGCCGAATGACACCATGATAAGGGTGATAACTTGGCTGGCTCCCCCCTGTCCCCTGGGTTATGATTGGCGAGAAAAAAATAACTAATAATATTACCTGGGCGACAGGGACAGCCCGTAATCAATGGCCATATCGATGAACAAGAAACGCATAACCATGAGTGCCATCGCCGCTGCGGCTGGCGTCTCCCAATCCACCGTCTCCTTGGTGCTCAATGGCTCTACCGCGGTGAAGCTCTCCGAAGAGACGAGGCGTCGGGTGATCGAGAAGGCGTCCGAGTTGGGCTACCAGCACAAGCGGGTGGAGCATCAGCCCAAGGGTCCGGCTCCTCGCAAGATTGCCTTTGTATTCAACGGGCTCACCCTCTATGACCCCTTCCTGGATGCGATCAATGCCTGCAATGAACGCGCCTGGGAGGCCGATCGCATGCTGGTGACCTTCGATTATCGCAACAGCCGGGATCTCACCGAGCTGATCGAGCAGGAGATCAATCAGGGAGACTATCTGGGGATGATCTTTGCTTCCTCGATGACGCGGCAGCTCCCCGAGATGGAGCTTTCTCCCCAGGTGCCCACCGTCCTGCTCAACTGCTATCTGGAGGCATCAGGCTCACCCGATCGCCCCTCCATCCTGCCTGCCGACAAGCTCGGGGGATACAAGATGACGGCACACCTGTTGGCGCAGGGCTGCCAGCGGATCGCGCTGATTCAGGGAGAGCCCTGGATGGAGGCCAACAACCTGCGGCTGGAGGGGTATCGCCAGGCGCTGATCAATCATGACGTGATCCCGGACCCACAACTGGTGCGCGTCGCTAACTGGTCCTTGCACGAGGCCTATGAGCAGACGCGGCAGTTGCTGGCACTCCCCCAGGCACCCGACGGTATCTTCTGCTGCAGCGACTACATGGCGCAGGGCTGTTATCAGGCCATTGCGGAGGCAGGGCTACGCATTCCGGAAGATATCCTGGTGGCTGGTCACGATAATCAGATGCTGGCCAACGAGATGGTCCCTCCGCTGAGCTCCATCGAGCTACCCTACGACGAAATGGGCAAGCTGGCGGTAGAGACACTGATGCAGCTGGCGCAGGGGGAGAGGCCCATTGCCCCCCTGATGAAGCTGGAGGGGGAGCTCTTTATCCGGACATCCAGCCAGCGATTGGCGCATGAGTCGTGAGAGGGGGGGTTGGTATGAAATCGTCAATGCCAGGCGATTGGCATCACGGATGGGATTGAGATAAAGACATTTTTCTCTCTCTTCTAAAGCACGTCGTCGCCCTTCTGAGTCTGCGTCAGTGTTTATCTGACATCGGCCCGCTGTAACCGGATGCTCGGCGTCTCGCTGGAGGCCTGCTGGACAGTTGCTGGCGGCCGAGGGCGCCCGGAACCGCCAGTCGTCAAGGCGCCTCGTCCACAGGCGGGAAGCGGCTGGCCGGCTTGAACTTCACATTCCAGATGGTGGGCGCGACCAGATACGCCCGTTGTCTCCCCATCGGATCCTCAGGTGCGCCGTTCGTTGCGCAGCTTGAGCAGCAGCACAGTACTGGCCAGCGCCAGCGTGATGCTGTTTGCGATCGTGACCGGCATATCGTCAATCTTCAGACCGTACACCAGCCACATCAGCACGCCACAGCCGAAGGCGAGATACATGCCGAGCGAGATGGCCTTGGTCTCCCGGGTTTTCAGGATGTGGACAACTTGCAGGGCAAAGGAGCCGGTGGTGAGGAAGGCGGCGCAGAGGCCGAGATAGGCATCATCCAGCCACAGCACCAGGCCACCCAGGGAGAGTGACAGGGCGATGGCACCGGGCCAGAACAGGGGCGGCATAATCAGTTTCCTCGATAGCGATGGGGTCGGCGATGACCGGAGGGCGAGCCAGATGGTTATCCGACTCGCCGCTTCTTTGTGTCGCCCGGTTAAATTACGTTGGTGGAGCGCCATTTCAGCAGGGCATGGCGGACCTTCGCATGTTTGTCTTCGGTAAAGTTGTAACGGGTCATGATGATGAGGCGCATGATGCCGCCCACTATCGGCACCAGCGAGATGCAGATGAAGAGCCCGTCCATCGTTGCCTGCGTCTGCACCGTATTCGGTTGGTAGCCGAGCCAGATCAGCAGGGTGCCGGAGATGCCGCCCGCAATGGCCCAGGCCAGTTTGCCGGTGAAGGTCTGCCCCGAGAAGGCGATAGCGGCGCAGCGGCGGCCGGACTTGAGTTCGGCATATTCGATGGTCTCGCTCAGCATGGCGGAGATCAGCGGGTTGGTGATGACGTTGGCGGCATGGATCAGGGCGAGGAAGCCAAACACCAGCATCAGGTTGTCGTAACCCGTCGTGTAGAAGGCCAGGCGCAGGGCGATCTCCAGCATGGTGAGCATCAGGAAGAGATCGCGCTTCCTGAAGCGCTTGGTCAATACCGGCACCAGCATGCAGGCCATGGAGGTGACCACGCCTATGGTCCCCATCACAGAGAGCAGCCCGGCATCACCCATGTTGTAGGTGAAGAAGAAGATGTAGAGCCCGGTCGCCAGGTTGAAGAAGACGTTGCAGAAGAAGGATCCCAGCACATAGGCCAGCGGCTTGTTGGATCGCAGGACGCGGAAGGAGTCCCGGATGGTGATCTTGTCATCCGGGTTGGGCTTGACGCGTTCCTTCATCTGGCTGGCGCCGATCACCATCAGCGGCAGGGCGATCAGCATCAGGCAGATGGCGCCTTCCATGTAGCCCTTGGTGCTGCTGGTGGCGGCAAACAGCTCGGTGAGCTTGGGGAAGATGATGGAGGCCCCGCCGATGCCGATGTTGACCCCCAGCATGGCCACGGTCACGGCCTTGGCGCGCTCTTGCGGCTCCTGACTCATGACAGACGACATGGTCCAGAACGGCACATCGGAGAGGGTGTAGATCATGCCCCAGGCGATATAGGTCACCGCCGCATAGGCCACCTTGGTCGCCATCGGCAGATCCAGGCCGATGAAGCTGAGGGAGGTGACGCCCGCGATCAGGAAGGGCACGAACAGCATATAGGGAGTGAATTTGCCGCGCTTGAAATTCAGCGTGTCCATGTAGCCGGCAATCAGGGGATCGTTGATGGCATCCCAAATACGGGCGACGAGGAAAATGGCCCCGGCCGCAGCGGGCGATATTCCAAGAATATCGGTGTAAAAATAGAGAATGAAGGACCCCACCAGGCCGAAGCTGAGGCATTGCCCGACGGCGTAGCTGAAATATCCCGCCAGCTCTCTATTTTGTATCTTTTGGTCTGTCATCTGCCAACCTCTACTACATGAATGGGTTGCGAAGGGCGCCACTTCTGTGGTGTCCTGCTTGTGTTATGAGCGGGTCAATGTGCGGATAAGCGCCGTCTCGCCGGCGGAGTAGGGGGTGCCGTCCTCTTCCAGCAGATCATGGAACCAGACCCGGCGAAAATCGGGGTCGATATTGCGGACGAAGGGCCAGGGCAGGTGAGTCTGGGTCTTTCCTTTCACCAGGCCCCACTGATAGGCGCCAATCTTCAGCTCCTTGAACAGGGGCAACTGCTGCTCCACCACGCTGCCGACATGGCGTGCCAGCCACTCGGTGCAGAAGATCGGGCGGCGATACTGGCTGACCACCTCCAGGGAGATCCTCAACCCCTCCATGCGCTGATAGGAGTGGAAGCTGATGACGTCAGACAGCTCCATGGCCCGCCGGTCGATGGGGTGGGTGAAGGTGTTTTCCGGGGTAAATTCCGAGTCACCCTGACCGATGCTGTAGGGGGCGTGCCAGGCGCCAACGGTGAGCGGCTGGGTGGGGTTCTCCTCCCGCGCCCAGACGAACGCCAGCTCCATCAGATAGTGGGCGTAGGTCTCCAGCGCCTCGTCGAAGCGCACCTCCACATCGCCTTCCGCGAAGATGCCGCGGTTGGTCGGCTCGTTGTAGAGATCCCAGATGAAGATCCGTTCGTCATTGGCGAAGGTACGCACCAGATCGCGGATGTAACGCTCCAGATCGCGCCATTGGGTCGGGTCGATGACGACATTGCGGCCGGGGCTCGCCGCCGCCTGGCTGTTGTGCACGTCGTCCCGCGGCGGTTTCTGGCTGCCCAGATAGGGGTGATCGCCGGAGAAGCCGCAGTCATCCATCAGGGTCATCATCACGCGGATGCCGTGCTTGGCGCACAGGCCGAGGAACTGCTCGATGCGGGCGATCAGGCCGTCACGGTCGTGCTGCCAGACGATAAACGGCAGGTTGGTGCGCAGGGTGTTGTAGCCCAGCGCACTGGCCCAGCCCAGCTCCTGATCGATGGTGGCGGGATCGAAGGTCTCGGCCTGCCACATCTCGGTCCAGTTGACCGCTGTGCGGGGCAGATAGTTGAAGCCCAGCAGCCAGGGCTGCTCGTCATACCAGGCGTTGGCCTGCTCGATCGTCCATTGTTGTACCGCCATCGGAACCTCTCGCTAAAGCTTATTTTGATTAGCTAATTTTATTAGCTGGTTTTCTTGATGGCAAAGGAGGAAGGGCAGAATTTGGTGGTCAGTCACAAAATGAGCACTCCGGTTGCACTATCGCTTTGAGGCGCACGGTTCGCATCGAGCCCGTGGTGATAGGTCATAGAAGTAGAGCATGAGGGTGATAACGCGGCGGAAGCCCCTGATCTTGCGGGTCATGACTGGTGAGAAAGAACCAACTAATAATATTAGTTGGTGACAGGCTGCCAACGCCTATGGGAGATGGCAGCCTGCTGAGGGGAGGCTATTTGTCTGTCGGGATCAAGCGATACCGGGTCTGATGCCGATAGGTCTGACCGGGCAGCAGCCAGGGATCGCCGAGCTCGGGGCGGTTCGGGCTGTCCGGCAGTTGCTGCGCCTCGAGGCAGAGCCCCTGATAGTTCTGCCACTCGCCGCCGCCACGGGCCGGGGTGCCGGCCAGCCAGTTGCCGGTGTAGAGCTGCACGCCGGGCTGATCCGTGTACATCTCCAGGCAAAGGCGCTGGTCACCCGAGATCAGGGTCACGGCGGGCTCGTCCTGCGGCCCGTCCAGCAGGAAGCAGTGATCGTAGCCACGGCACCGCACCAGCTGTGGATGGTCCTGCCAGTCGGCGCCGATGCGGCGGGTCTGGCGCAGATCGAAGGGGCCTTCCACTTCGGCCTTGCCAGACGGGATCGAACGTTCGTCGGTCGGCAGGTAGCGATCGGCGGCGATGCAGATGAGGTGGTCGCGCACGTCACCGCCATCCAGGTTGAAGTAGGCGTGGCTGGTGAGGTTGACCGGGGTCGGCGCATCCGTGGTGGCGGTCAGTTCGATCACCAGATCCAGCTGCTCCAGCCGGTACTCCAGCTCCACCTCCAGATTGCCGGGGAAGCCCTGCTCGCCGTCGGCCAGCCGGGTGCGCAGGCGCAGGCGGTCGGCAGCCTGCTCGACCAGCTGCCACGCCCGGTTGTGCACCGAGTCGTGGCCCCCGTGCAGGCAGGTGGTGCCCTCGTTGGCGCTGAGGAGCCATTCCCGACCATCCCGCATCAGCCGGGAGCCGCCGATGCGGTTGGCGAAACGGCCGACGATGGCGCCGAGATAGGCGCTCTGGTTGGCGTAGTCGGCCGGCTCGCAGGCCAGCACCACGTTGCGGTACTGGCCATCCACGGTCAGCCCCAGCTCGGTGAGGGTGGCGCCGAAGTCGAGCACGCTGGCCTTAAGGCCAGCCTCGTTTTGCAGATGGAATGCTTGCATCAGATGGCCCCCGCTTCGGTGTCATTGCTGGGGCAGACGTTGCGGCCTGCCCTGATGATGGTGCCTGTGTTGAATGTGGTCATAGCTGGCCCGCCCCGGCGCTGGCGCGACAGACGTAGCAGTCGGCCTTGAGGCCGAAGCGAGCCTGATACTCGGCCTCGACCGCCGCGATCGCCGCGGCCACCTTCTCCGGACGCAGCACGGCCACCACGCAGCCGCCGAAGCCGCCGCCTGTCATGCGCACGCCGCCCTCGCTGCCGATCTGGGCCTTGATGATCTCCACCAGGCCGTCGATGGCGGGCACGGTAATCTCGAAGTCATCGCGCATGGCGGCGTGGGACTGGCCCATCAGCTCGCCGAGGCGTGCCAGATCGCCAGAGGCCAGCGCATCGGCGGCGGCCAGGGTGCGGGTATTCTCGCCGACCACGTGGCGGGCGCGACGATAGCTCACCTCGTCCAGCCCGTCCTTGCCGGCTTCCAGCGCGGCCAGATCCAGATCGCGCAGCGCCTTGACGCTGTAGTGGCGGGCGGCGGCCTCGCACTGCTGGCGGCGGGTGTTGTATTCGCTGTCCACCAGGCCGCGGCGCACGTTGGAGTTGACGATCAGCACCGCCAGATTGCTCGGCATGGGGATGAGGCGGGTCTCCAGGGAGCGGCAGTCCAGCAGCAGGGCGTGATCCTTCTCGCCGCTCGCCGAGATCATCTGATCCATGATGCCGCAGTTGCAGCCGACGAACTGGTTCTCCGCCTGCTGGCCGTTCAGGGCGATCTCGGCCTGGCTGATGTCAAGCCCCTGCGCTTCCTTGAAGGCCTGGCCAATGGCCACCTCCAGGGAGGCGGAAGAGGAGAGCCCGGCCCCCTGGGGCACGTTGCCGGAGACCACCAGGTTGAGGCCGCGCAGGGCATGACCGCGCTCCTGCAGGCACTTCACCACGCCGCGGATGTAGTCGCTCCAGCGCTGATCCGGATGATGGGTGATGGGCTTGTCCAGGCTGAACAGATCGCGCTGGTTGCCGTAGTCGGCGGCGACCACGTGCACCAGGTTGTCTGTGCGGCGGCCGATGGCGACGCAGGTCTCGTAGTCGATGGCGCAGGGCAGCACGAAGCCGTCGTTGTAGTCGGTGTGCTCGCCGATGAGGTTGACGCGACCGGGGGCTCGGACCAGCAGGTCGGGTTGCTGCTCAAACTGCTCGGCAAAGACGGCGCTGACGCGTTGGCTCGGGGTCATGGGGTCACCTCATTGGCTTTGTAATGAACGGGGGAGAGGGAGCGCAGGCGCTCGGCGGCCTGTTCCGGGGTCAGGTCTCGCTGGGTTTCGGCCAGCATCTCGAAGCCCACCATAAACTTGCGTACCGTGGCGGAGCGCAGCAGGGGCGGATAGAAGTGGGCGTGCAACTGCCAGGCCTCGGGGCAGTCCGACTTGGGCGGCGCGAAGTGCCAGCCCATGGAGTAGGGGAAGCTGCACTCGAACAGGTTGTCGTAGCGGCTGGTCAGCTCCTTGAGCGCGATGGCCAGATCCTGCTGCAACTCCGGGGTGAGATTGAGCAGGGAGGGAACATGGCGTTTGGGCAGCAGCAGGGTTTCGAATGGCCAGGCGGCCCAGAACGGTACCACGGCCAGCCAGTGTTCGGTCTCCACCACGATGCGGGAGCGGTCTTGCAGCTCGCGCTCCACGTAGTCGACCAGCAGCGGACGGCCGTGCTCGGCCAGCCAGGCGCGCTGGTGTTCCTCTTCCCGGGCGATCTCGTTGGGCAGGAAGTCGCTGCCCCAGAGCTGGCCGTGGGGGTGGGGATTGGAGCAGCCCATGACGGCGCCCTTGTTCTCGAACACCTGTACCCATTCCCACTGGGCTGACAGCTCGGCCACCTGGTTCATCCAGGTAGTGATCACCGCCTCTATGGCGGGCAGCGCCAGCTCGGGGAGTGTCTTGCCGTGGTCCGGCGAGAAGCAGATGACCCGGCTGGTGCCGCGGGCGGCCTCCAGCTTCAGCAGGGGATCCTGCTGGCCGGCGGCGGCCGGGGTGTCCTGCATCAGGGCGGCGAAGTCGTTGGTAAAGACGAAGGTGCCCTGATAGTCGGGATTGATATCGCCGGTGACGCGCTTGTTGCCCGCGCAGAGGAAGCAGTCCGGATCGTGGGCCTGGCTCGTCGCCTGGCTCACTTTCTCGACCTGGCCCTGCCAGGGGCGCTTGGCCCTGTGGGGGGAGACCAGCACATACTGGCCGGTCAGCGGGTTGAAGCGGCGGTGGGGGTGATCAACGGGGTTGAACATCATCACTCCAATCAATGAGTTGAGAGAATCGTCATGGAGAGGCCAGGGCCTACTCCTCGTAACCGTTCGGGTTGGTGGACTGCCAGCGCCAGCTGTCGGCGCACATGGCCGCGAGATCCCGGCTGGCGTGCCAGCCCAGCTCCCGTTCGGCCTTGGCAGGGTCTGCCCAGCACTCGGCGATGTCGCCGGGGCGCCTTGGCTCGATGCGATAGGGCAGGGGGCGACTGCTGGCCGCCTCGAACGCCGCCACCATCTGCAGCACGCTCTGGCCCTGGCCGGTGCCCAGGTTGTAGGCATGGACGCCGCCCTTGTGAGTGCAATGCTGCAGCGCCTTGACGTGGCCCTCGGCGAGATCCATTACATGGATATAGTCGCGCACCCCTGTGCCATCCGGGGTTTTGTAATCGTTTCCAAAGACGGAGAGGCAGTCACGGCGGCCGATGGCGACCTGGGTCAAAAAGGGCATTAGGTTGTTCGGGATGCCCTGGGGATCCTCTCCCAAGGTGCCGGACTCATGGGCACCGACCGGGTTGAAGTAGCGCAGCAGGGTCATGCTCCAGTGGGGCTCTGCGGCCTGCAGATCCTCGAGGATCTCCTCGATGATCAGCTTGGATCGGCCGTAAGGGTTGGTGGCGCTGCGGGGGAAGTCTTCCCGGATGGGCACGCTTGCGGGATCGCCGTAGACGGTGGCCGAGGAGCTGAACACCAGGTTGTGGACCCCGGCGCGTTTCATGGCCTGCAGCAGCACCAGAGTGCCGCCGAGGTTGTTGTCGTAGTAGTCGAGGGGGATCCGGGTCGACTCGCCGACCGCTTTCAGGGCGGCAAAGTGGATCACGGCCCCTATCTCCTGCTCGGCGAAGATGCGATCCAGCAGGGCCGGGTCGCGGATGTCCCCCTGGTAGAACGCGGGCACCTGCCCGCTGATGGCGGCGATGCGTGCCAGCACGCCGGCCTTGCTGTTGCACAGGTTGTCCACCACCACGGGCTCCATGGCTGCGGCCTGCAAGGCCAGACAGGTGTGGCTGCCGATATAGCCGCAACCGCCGGTGACCAGTACTTTCATCCTCTTCTCCACCCTTGGATCCTCACACAGGAAAGTCTGAGAAGGAGTCTAGCCGAGGGGTTGGAAGGTAAACTGTGAGCCGGTACACATTTTTGTGTAAACGATTACACTTCCTTTTGTCACCATGAATGCCGGTGGGTGATTTTTTCCCCTGTTATCAGGGACATTGCCCGGTATAATGCGGCATACCGAACCGTGAAATAAGTGAAAACAGCATGAGCACCATCAAGGATGTCGCCCGTTTGGCCAATGTATCGGTGGCAACGGTTTCACGGGTGATGAACAATTCACCCAAGGCCAGCGCCGCCTCCCGCGAGGTGGTGCTGAAGGCCATGGCCGAACTGGGCTACACCCCCAACGCCAACGCCCGGGCCCTGGTCAGCCAGACCTGCGACACCATGGGCGTGGTGGTGGGGGACGTGGCCGATCCCTTCTTCGGTGCCCTGGTGAAGGGGGTCGCCGCAGTGGCGGTGGAACAGGGGTTGCACCTGCTGATGGGTAATGGTTTTCACCGCGCCCAGCAGGAGCGGGAAGCCATAGAGCTGCTGATCGGCAAGCGTTGCGAGGCGCTGGTGGTGCACAGCAAGGCGCTGAGCGATGAGGAGTTGATCGACTATGCCCTGCGGGCCCCCGGCATGGTGCTGATCAACCGCGACATCCCGAGCCTGCGGGGGCGCTGCATCGCCCTCAACAACCGTCAGGGGGCCGCGACCGCGACCCGCCATCTGCTGGAGCTGGGGCATCGCCACATCGCCTTCCTCAGTTCGGATCACGCCATCGAGGATGCCCTGCTGCGCCACCAGGGTTATCAGGATGCCCTGGCCGAGGCGGGGTTGAGCGCCGATCCCGAGCTGGTGGAGAGCGGCATGCCCAATGAAGAGGGCGGGGAGCGCGCCATGCTCAACCTGCTGGCCAAGGGGCTGCCCATCACGGCGGTGGTGGCCTACAACGATGCCATGGCGGCAGGGGCCATCTCGGTACTGGCGGACAACGGCCTCAAGGTGCCGGAGGAGGTCTCGGTGGTGGGCTTCGATGACATCATCTATGCCCGATACTTGCGGCCCAAACTCTCCACCATGCGCTATCCCATCGAGCTGATGGCGGCCCAGGCCGCCAAGTTGGCGTTGCAGCTCGCCGCGGGGGAGAGCGAGTCGGTGCAGAGCCGCATCTACACCCCGACCCTGATCAACCGCCACTCGGTCGCCCCCGTCAGGCCCTGATCCTTCCCGCCCATCGCGCCTGCGACGGGGCTGCGCCACAGGGGTTTGGAGCAACCTCCCCGGCCACACCGGCCGGGCCTTGAGACTGCTCGCCCCCCTCAGGCCCTGATCCTTCCCGCCCATCGCGCCTGCGACGGGGCTGCGCCACAGCGGTCCGGAGCAAGGTCCCCGGCCACACCGGCGGGGTCTTGAGACTGCTCGCCCTTGACGGTGCCGTCCCCTGCGCCCGTACCTGCGTTGGCGGGGGGGGTGGGGTTGACACCTCCTTTTCGCTTCCATCGCTGGGTCCGGGCTGTTGCCCCACCATAAACACGCCAATGCGCTGTCGCGGCGGCGGTCGCCACCACCTAACCTCGTCTCTGCGCCATTATCAGCGTCTCTGAACCATCAGGGGCCGGGCACCTTCCTGTGCTGTCTCTGGCCTGCGGCGCGCCATTCGGCCCGACTGGCTGCCGACGCCCCGGTGGGGTGACCCTTTACCCCTATTTATCCGATTTTTACTCCGTTTTACTTAACAAAATGAGTGTAATCGTTTACATCTGTGTGAGCGAGATCGCCGATCGCCGGTCAAAACTTCCCTACACTGCAATGGTTTTCAGTGCTCATGCAGGGAGAGAGAAGAATGCTCAGGGAGATAGTGGCCCGTCAGGACTGGCAGACCCAGGCGATTACCTCGGTGAATCGTCTGCCTGCCCATACCCCCTTGTTCAGCTGGCGCAGCGAGGCCGAGGCCCGTGCCGGACTCCCTTCGCCCTCCCGCATGCTGCTCGATGGCGACTGGCGTTTCTCCTTCTTTGGTGCCCCCGAACAGGTACCAGAGGAGTGGCTGAGCGGAGACCTGCCCGGCGCGACGGCCATCCGGGTACCCGGCAACTGGCAGCTGGATGCGAGCTACCCAGGGTTGCGGCCTGCGACAGATGTACCCATCTACACCAACATCAAGTACCCCTTCCCCTGCGATCCGCCCCGGGTGCCGGCCGAGAACCCCACCGGCTGCTATTCCCGCGAGATTGAACTGCCCGCCGACTGGTTGGTCAGCGGCCAGACCCGCATCATTTTCGATGGGGTGGACAGCGCCTTCCATCTGTTCTGCAACGGCCGCTGGGTCGGTTACTCCCAGGACAGCAGGCTGCCCGCCGAATTCGATCTCGGCGACTTCCTGCAGGCCGGTCCGAATCGGCTGGCCGTGCTGGTGCTGCGCTGGTCCGATGGCTCCTATCTGGAGGATCAGGACATGTGGCGCATGAGCGGCATCTTCCGCTCTGTCAGCCTGCTGCACAAACCCGAGCGCCGGCTGCTGGACGTGCGGCTGACCCCTGTGCTGGATGCCTGTTACCGGGACGCCCGCCTCAAGGTGGCGCTGCAGGTCAATGAGGGCGCCGGGCTGGCGGTGGAGGCCAGGCTCTATTTCGGCGAGACGCTGATCGCCGCTCGGCGCCAGCCGCTCGGTACAGGCGCCATCGACGAGAAGGGCGCCTACCCAGACAGGGCCGAGCTGTGGCTGGAGGTAGCGGCGCCCCACAAGTGGAGCGCCGAGACGCCGCACCTCTATCGACTGACCCTGACCCTGCTGGATGAGCAGGGTGAGCCCATCGAGAGCGAGGCCCATGATGTGGGTTTTCGGGCGGTGGAGATCAGGGGCGGCCTGCTGAGGGTCAATGGCCAGCCCCTGCTGATCCGCGGCGCCAATCGCCATGAACACCATCCCGCCCTGGGCCATGTGGTGACCCCTGCCGCCATGGAGCAGGATCTGCGGTTGATGAAGCGGCACAACTTCAACGCTGTGCGCTGCTCCCACTACCCCAACCATCCCGAGTTCTACCGACTGTGTGATCGGCTCGGCCTCTACGTGGTGGACGAGGCGAACCTGGAGACCCACGGCATGACCCCCATGGGTCGGCTGGCGCAGGATCCCGCCTGGAGCAACGCCTTCCTGGAGCGGGTCACCCGCATGGTGGCGCGAGACTTCAACCACCCCAGCATCATCATCTGGTCCCTGGGCAACGAATCCGGCTATGGCCCGGCCCACGATGCCATGTACCAGTGGGTCAAACGGGCCGATCCTAGCCGCCCGGTCCAGTACGAAGGGGGCGGGGCTGATACCCCGGCCACCGACATCATCTGCCCCATGTATGCCCGCACCCACCAGGATCAACCCTTCCCGGCGGTGCCCAAGTGGGCGCTGGCCAAGTGGATAGGCCTGCCAGGAGAGATCCGACCGCTGATCCTCTGCGAGTACGCCCACGCCATGGGCAACAGCCTGGGGGGCTACGCCCTCTACTGGCAGGCATTTCGCGATCATCCCCGCCTGCAGGGCGGCTTCGTCTGGGATTGGGTGGATCAGGGGATCGACAAGCAGACCGACGATGGCCGCCATTTCTGGGCCTACGGCGGTGACTTCGGCGATCTTCCCAACGATCGCCAGTTCTGCTGCAACGGCCTGCTGTTCCCGGACAGGGCGCCGCATCCCGCCCTGTTCGAGGCGAAGCGGGCCCAGCAGCCCTTCGTGCTGACCCTGCAAAGCCGGCAGCCGCTCCGGGTCGAGATCCGCAGCGAATACCTGTTCCGTCCCACGGACAACGAAGTGTTGCGCTGGCAACTGCTGGAGGACGGTGTGGTGCTGAGCCAGGGTGAATGCCCGCTCGAACTGGCGCCCCAGGCCAGCGTGACGCTGACCCTGCTGGAGCGGCTGCCGAGCTTCACCGCAGGCACTCTGGCCTGGCTGGACCTGGCCATAGTGCAGCCCGCCGCCACGGCCTGGGCCGGGGCGGATCACGAGGTGGCGCGCCAGCAATGCCTGCTGCCGATCCCTCTGACCATGCCTGTTACCCGGGCGCCCGCCCCATTGCGCGAGCAGCCTGACCACTGGCTGGTGTGTGCCGCAGGCAGCGAGTGGCGGCTGGACAAGGCCAGCGGCCGCATCGTCAGCTGGCAGAAACAGGGCCGCGAGCGGCTGCGGGAGGCCATCGCCGATCACTTCTACCGGGCGCCGCTCGACAACGACATCGGCACCAGCGAGGCGGATCATGCGGATCCCAACGCCTGGATTGCCCGCTGGCAGGAGGCCGGGCTCAATGAGCTGCAGCACCGCTGCCTCGGCCTGGAGGCGAACCCCGATAGGGGGGCGCTGGTCGTATCCCATGGTTACTTCGTCGGGGAGTCGCTCAAGCTGCTGACCCGCTGGCATCACAGCTTCGATGCCGACGGCGCCATGGCGTTGCGTATCGAGGTGGAGGTTGCCGCCGACATGCCGTCGCTGCCCCGCATCGGTGCCCGACTCTGGCTGGCCGACGAGGTCGAGGAGGTGAGCTGGCTGGGGCGCGGTCCCCACGAGAACTACCCGGATCGCCTGCTCGCCGCCGACCTCCATCGCTGGCAACTGCCGATCGCTGCCCTGCACACCCCCTATGTGTTCCCGACCGACAACGGGTTGCGCTGCGATACCCGTCAGCTGCAGCTTGGTGAGATTGCAGTCGAGGGCCAGTTCCACTTCAGCGTCAGCCGCTACAGCCAGCAGCAGCTCGCCCAGGCCCGCCACCAGACCGATCTGGTGGCCCTGGGGGGATTGCACCTCTGCCTGGATGGTTTCCACATGGGTGTAGGGGGCGATGACTCCTGGAGCCAGAGCGTGCGGCCCGAATTCTGGTTGTTGCCTGGAAGTTACAGCTGGCACTGCATTTTGCGCTAGATGGGCTAGTCTTTCATGGCGAGGCTTCGAAAGAGGCCTCAACTTTCATAACTATTTAATTTTTAACAATATTGCTTCTATGTAACAGAGTGTAAACGTTTTCATTTTGTTGCCATGATCACAGACCGCCATACAACAAACTGATTACATTAGGCTGGCGCCAGTTCAAACGGTGTACAGCATTCCCTACAAAAACAGATATTAGAGATCGGAGCATAACAATGAAAAAACTCACGACAGTTGCCACCTTGCTGATGGGACTGATGGCGGGAGCCCAAGCCCAGGCCGATACCCGTATCGGTGTCACCGTCTACAAGTATGACGACAACTTCATGGCGGTAGTGCGCAAGGCCATCGAGAAGGAAGCGGCAGCCAATCCCGGTGTGGAGCTGCTGATGAATGACTCCCAGAATGACCAGTCCAAGCAGAACGACCAGATCGACGTGCTGCTGGCCAAGGGCGTGAAGGCGCTGGCCATCAACCTGGTTGACCCGGCGGCGGCCCCTGTCGTGATCGAGAAGGCCCGTGCCGACGAGATCCCCGTGGTGTTCTACAACAAGGAACCGAGCGCGGCCGATCTGGCCAGCTATGACAAGGCCTACTACGTGGGTACCGACTCCAAGGAGTCAGGCATCATCCAGGGCCAGCTGATCGCCAAGCACTGGAAGGCACACCCTGAGTGGGATCTGAACAAGGATGGCGTCATCCAGTTCGTGCTGCTGAAGGGCGAGCCTGGCCACCCGGATGCGGAAGCCCGCACCACCTACGTCGTCAAGACCCTGAATGACGGCGGCCTCAAGACCGAGCAGCTGCACATGGATACCGGTATGTGGGATACCGCCATGGCGAAAGACAAGATGGACGCCTGGATCTCCGGCCCCAACGCCAACAAGATCGAAGTGGTCATCGCCAACAACGACGGCATGGCAATGGGCGCTGTTGAATCTCTGAAAGCCCAGGGCAAGACCGCCATCCCGGTGTTCGGCGTCGATGCCTTGCCGGAAGCCCTGGCCATGGTCAAGAGCGGTGCCATGGCGGGTACAGTGCTGAACGATGCGGCCAACCAGGCCAAGGCCACCTTCGAGCTGACCAAGAACCTGGCCGAAGGCAAGCCGGCCGGTGAAGGCACCAACTGGAAGATCGACAACAAGGTCGTGCGCGTTGCCTACGTGGGCGTAGACAAAGACAACCTGTCCCAATTCGAGTAATTCCTCCCCTCAGGGCAAGGGAGATCCCCTTGCCCTTTTTTCAACCAGATGTGATGGCTGATATGACAACACGGCAACAATCAGAATGGCTGTTGGAGATGATTGACGTCAGTAAGAGCTTTCCTGGCGTCAAGGCACTCGATAATGTCAATTTACGGGTCCGTCCTCATTCTGTGCATGCGTTGATGGGCGAGAATGGCGCAGGGAAGTCCACGCTGCTCAAGTGCCTGTTCGGCATCTACGAGAAGGATCAGGGCAAGATCTTCTTCAAGGGACAGGAGGTCAACTTCACCTCGTCCAAAGAGGCGCTGGAAAATGGCGTATCCATGGTGCACCAGGAGCTGAACTTGGTATTGCAACGCACCGTGATGGACAACATGTGGCTCGGTCGCTACCCCACCAAGGGCTGGTTCATCGACCACGGCAAGATGTATGACGACACCAAGCGCATCTTCGACGAGCTGGACATCGACATAGACCCGCGGGTCAAGGTCGGCACCCTCTCCGTTTCCCAGATGCAGATGATCGAGATCGCCAAGGCATTCTCCTATGACGCCAAGATCGTCATCATGGACGAACCCACCTCCTCCCTGACCGAGAAAGAGGTCAACCACCTCTTCAAGATCATCAACAAGTTGAAGGACAAGGGGTGCGGCATCGTCTACATCTCCCACAAGATGGAAGAGATCTTCCAGCTCTGTGACGAGATCACCATATTGCGGGATGGCCAGTGGGTGGCGACCCAGCCGCTCGAGGGTATGACCATGGATCAGATCATCGGCATGATGGTCGGTCGTGAGTTGACCCAGCGCTTCCCGGAGAAAACCAACCAGCCGAAAGAGGTGATCCTCGAAGTCGAGCACCTGACGGCCAAGAACCAGCCTTCCATCAAGGACGTGAGCTTCAACCTGCACAAGGGGGAGATCCTCGGCATCGCCGGTCTGGTGGGGGCAAAGCGCACCGACATAGTCGAGACCCTGTTCGGCATCCGCGATCACAGCGACGGTGTCATCAAGCTGCACGGCAAGGAGGTCGCCAATCGCAACGCCCATGAGGCGATCCAGAACGGCTTCGCGCTGGTGACGGAGGAGCGCCGCTCCACCGGTATCTACTCCCGTCTCGACATCGCCTTCAACTCCCTGATCGCCAACATGGACAGCTACAAGGGATCCATGGGGCTGCTCAGCGACAACAAGATGAAGAGCGATACCCAGTGGGTCATCGACTCCATGCGGGTCAAGACACCGACCCAGCAGACACAGATTGGCTCCCTCTCCGGGGGCAACCAGCAGAAGGTCATCATCGGTCGCTGGCTGCTGACCCAGCCTGAGATCCTGATGCTGGATGAACCGACCCGCGGCATAGACGTGGGCGCCAAGTTCGAGATCTATCAGCTCATCCTGGAGCTGGCGAAGAAGGATAAGGGCATCATCATCATCTCGTCCGAAATGCCGGAACTGCTGGGGATCACGGATCGCATCATGGTCATGAGCAATGGCCGGGTCGCGGGGATCGTCAACACCAAAGAAACTGACCAGAGCGAGATCCTGCGCCTGGCATCTCTGTACCTATAAAGACAGGAAGACATTATGGAGTCGGCTAAAAATTTCAATCTGATGCAGGCGCTCAAAGAGAACGCCATCTACTTGGTGCTGCTGGTGTTGCTCATGATCATAGTGATCCAGGAGCCCTCCTTCCTCAGCCTCACCAACCTCAGCAACATCCTGACCCAGTCCTCGGTGCGGGTCATCATAGCCCTCGGGGTGGCGGGCATCATCATCACCCAGGGAACGGATCTCTCGGCCGGTCGTCAGGTCGGTCTGGCGGCGCTGATCGCGGCCACCATGCTGCAGGCGCTGACCAACGTCAACAAGGTGTTCCCCAGCCTGGGTGAAGTGCCCATTCCGGCGGTGATCCTGCTGGTGTGTGCGGTGGGAGCCCTGATCGGTCTGGTCAACGGCCTGATCGTTGCCTACCTGAACGTGACGCCCTTCATCACCACCCTGGGCACCATGATCATCGTCTACGGCATCAACTCCCTCTACTTTGACTCGGTAGGTGCTTCACCGGTGGCCGGCTTCGACCCCCGCTTCTCCAGCTTCGCGCAGGGCTTTATCCGGATAGGGGGATTCAAGCTTTCGTATCTCACCTTCTATGCGGCCATCGCCAGCGTCTTCGTCTGGGTGCTGTGGAACAAGACCCGCTTCGGCAAGAACATCTTCGCCATCGGCGGCAACCCGGAAGCCGCCAAGGTCTCCGGCGTCAACGTCGCCGTCAACCTGGTGATGATCTATGCCCTGGCCGGTGTCTTCTACGCCTTCGGCGGCATGCTGGAAGCGGGCCGGATCGGCAGCGCCACCAACAACCTCGGCTTCATGTATGAACTCGATGCCATCGCGGCCTGCGTGGTGGGTGGTGTTTCGTTTGCCGGCGGTGTGGGAACTGTCGCGGGTGTGATCACCGGCGTACTTATCTTCACCCTGATCAACTATGGTTTGACCTACATCGGTGTCAGCCCCTACTGGCAGTTCATCATCAAGGGCGGCATCATCATCCTGGCGGTAGCCCTGGACTCCATGAAGTACGCCAAGAAGAAGTAAGCATTGGCAGGGGGGGCCGGGTCATCCCGGCCCTTTCTCTTTGGAGGGACCCAATCCATGCCATTCAAAGTCAAGATCAACGTTCTGCTGCTGCTCGCCATCCTGGTCACCATCGGTACCGCCTGGTTCAGCGTCAATCACTTCATCAGCGGCTACATCCGCACCCAGGCCACCCAGAACATCAACGAGCAGATCACCCTGGTCAAGGAGAAGCTGGCCGGTGACATCAACCAGAAGGTGCTGCTGGCGGCGAACCTCAACCTCGGGGTGACCAGCGTCAAGAAGGCGCTGCAGGAGACCGGCTTTCACAACATCGTCAAGCTGATCGGCGACATGGCCTTCGACGTGAACGGGGTCATCGACGACAAGGCCAGGGTTGAGGCTCTGCGCAAGCTGATCCCCGCCGCCAACAACCAGATCACCGTCAGCTCGCTGGAGCAGCTGGACGGCAAGCCGGTCATCTCCATTCTGGTGCCCCGTGGTGCCGATTCCGCCTACCTCTATTACCTCGACATGAGCGAGTTCAAGGAGCTGCTGGCCAAGGTGAGCGGGGAGGGGCGTTACTTCTCCCTGGCGGACAGTCAGGGCCAGGTGCTCTACAGCAGCAAACCACAGGGGGAGAGCGAGTCTCGCCCCAACCAGCTGGATATCCGTGGCAGCCAGTGGACCCTGACCGGTTATGTGGACCTCGATTACATCCAGGCCATGACCCAGGCGCTCAACGGCAAGATTACCCTGGCCCTGCTCGGGGTCGCGGCCCTGGTGCTGGTGATCTCCATGGTGGCCCTCAACCTGGCCTACCGCCCCATCCTCTCCCTACGTGATCTGGTGCAGGAGCTGTCCCGGGGCAGCGGCGATCTGACCCGCCGTCTTACGGTGACCAGTACGGATGATCTCGGCCAGATCTCGGCCGGCATCAACCGCTTCATCGAGCGGCTGCAGGAGATGATGGGAGAGGTACGGGAAGCCAGCGGCCAGCTCAACGAAGGAATATCGGGTCTGGCCAGGCAGACGGGCTCGGCCCAGGGGCTGCTGGCCGAGCATGTGCGGGAGACCGAACAGGTGGTCACCGCCATCAACGAGATGAGCCGTACCGCCGTCTCGGTATCGGAGAGCGCCGCCAGCACGGCCCAGCTGACCGGCCAGAGCCAGCAACTGGCCAACCAGTCGCGCCGGGTGGTGGATCAAGCCATGGCCAGCGTCACCGCCCTGGTGACGGAGGTGGAGACCACGGCCCACTCCATCGCCGCCATGCAGCAGGATGTGCAGCAGATAGGCTCCATCCTCGGGGTCATCGGCGGTATCGCCGAGCAGACCAACCTGCTGGCCCTCAACGCCGCCATCGAGGCCGCCCGGGCAGGCGAGCAGGGGCGCGGCTTTGCCGTGGTGGCAGATGAGGTGCGATCCCTGGCGGGCCGTACCCAGAAGAGCACGGCCGAGATCCAGACCATGCTGACCCGGTTGCAGCGGGGGACCCAGACGGTGGTCGCCGCCATGGGCAACACCCGGCAGAGCTGTCAGGATGCGGCAGAGAACACCAGCAAGGTGAATGCGTCGCTGGATCTGATGGCAGGGGAGGTGGTGGAGATCAACGATCTCATCAGTCATATCGCCACGGCGGCGGAGCAGCAGAGTGCGGTAGCCGAAGAGATCAATCGCAACATGAGCGCCATCGCCGAGGTGATCACCCAGCTCAAGGGCAATGGTGAGCGGACGGTGGAGAGTTCAACCTCGATGCAGCACACCTATGACAGGTTGCGGGAGATAGTGGGGCACTTCCGGCTGGAGTGAGGTCGGTTGCACTGTTCATGGGTACCCTGGCCGTTGGCGCCGGGGTGGCAGCTCACCGGAAAAGCATGAAAAATTCCCAAAAAGATGGGGGCGACTTGCGTCGCCCCCGATAGTCTTATCGCTCATATCCTTGAACGAAGTTGCTCCCTGCAATCCCTGACTATACCTCTTCCTTTAGGTTTCCCCTTCCCAATCCTTTGGGGTGTCCTTTAGCCATCATGGCCTGACGAGTCATCCGTTCCCGTCGCACTTTCTC
The DNA here is from genome assembly GCF_037811135.1 of Aeromonas rivipollensis. Classification (NCBI taxonomy): domain Bacteria; kingdom Pseudomonadati; phylum Pseudomonadota; class Gammaproteobacteria; order Aeromonadales; family Aeromonadaceae; genus Aeromonas; species Aeromonas rivipollensis. The sequence goes on from NZ_CP149130.1 coordinate 220,816, forward strand.
CGTCCTGGGAGGTGTCCTTTACCACATCCTGTGGTGAGTCCATTTGCCCAACCCTGGCAGCCAGTCTTCCTGACCGACTTCATTGCGTCCGTGCAGGAGTAACTATAAGGATTTCCCGGGGGACGACAACGGCACCTTGAAAAACGTTTTTTCGAAACTCGTTTCTCAAGAAATGATAATGATGTAATTTCGTTGTAAATCATTAGCTTGTGATTCTTGTGTGCGGTTTTTTTGCTCCTATCTTCCGACTATGGCGAGAATTTTTGAGGCGCTTTGCTTACGCAGACTATGGCGAATGTCTCACAGCTCGTTTAACTGAGGTTCAGAAAAGTCGTCAGGGTCAGAGTCGATCGCAGATTGCCAAGCCGGGGCCGTCAGCATCCAGGGTCAGCGACACCCGTGCCAGGAAGGGGTGAGCACAGAGGGTTGCATGGGGTGGCTGGCCGGAAACGGCAAAAAGAAGCTGGCTATCGGAGGAAGGGGTATGCCGGTGTGGGGAACTGACAACCCAGGAGGAGGAGCCCTCCCCCTGGGGCAGTATCAATGGTGCTGTTGACCACCATACCATTGGCACAGGTAGGCGGGCACCAGCATCTGGGGGGCCTGGTCAACATGGCACACCACCAGTGGCATGGCGGGGGCGCCCTGGGCCTGAACCAGGGTCGGGGTCATGGGCAGAACCAGGGCGACCAGCAGAAACAGCGATTTGATCTTCATGGTTATCTCCTTGGTGATAGAAAACAGCGTGACCTTGATCACTTTCTGAGTTAAGGCGAACCAGGGAGTGGCGCAAGGCGGCGCAATAAATTCAACTAATGAAAAAACTTTAAAACCGGGACGCAATGGGATTGGTGAGAAAAGCATCGCCAGGATGCGTTCAGAATGCATATCCATATAAAGGAGATGCGATGAGCACCCTGATACGGAGAGCTGCCCGTGCGGGTTGGCGCCCATGCCATGATCTGGGACAAGAGATGGATTATTCAGGCGAAGGGATGAAGATGACTATTTATGTGGTGAGTGGTCTGGGTATTTGTGAGGAAAAATGCATGGATGAACGTACAAAATTCAAACAAAAAATAAAAACCAGGCATGCTTATGATTTTATTGATTATTTTTAATTGATCATATCCATTTGTAGATATCTTACATGAATGAAAACGGTATCCTGGTGAAATAAATACTTCCTTTATTGCGTTGTTATGCGGCAGTCGTTAATGAGTAAATGTCATTTATGTAAACTCCATCATAAATTAACTCCTGATTTTATTCAGTCTGGAGTGAATGTGATCAATGTCTAAGTTTGTGGTGATTGCTAGTCCTAACCTCTGTCACGAAAGGCAAGGGCAGGATAGAACACAAGCCGAGTACCCTACATAAAGAATATCCCGCCTTAGCCACGAGCCAGAATAGAAGGAATCTATTCAATCACTCGCAGGGACCACTGCTAGACGGAATATAATCATGAGCAAATTTTATGTAGGTTCTGAAGTTGGCCAATTGCGCCGTGTCATGCTGCACCGCCCCAACCTCAGTCTGAAGCGCCTGACCCCTTCCAACTGCCAGGATCTGCTGTTCGATGACGTTCTGTCCGTTGAACGTGCCGGTCAGGAGCACGACAAATTCGCTCAGGTACTGCGCGATCAGAATGTCGAAGTCTTCCTGCTGACCAACCTGCTGGCCGAAACCCTGGATGTGCCGGAAGCCAAAGCCTGGCTGCTGCAGCACCAGGTCTCCGACTATCGCCTCGGCACCGCACTGGCCAATGACGTGCGCTGCTTCCTGGCGGACATGCCGCACCGCGAGCTGGCCCGCATCCTCTCCGGTGGCCTGACCTACTCAGAGATGCCCTACAGCGGCGTCAACATGGTGGTCGGCATGCACGCTCCGACCGACTTCATCATAGAGCCGCTGCCCAACCACCTCTTCACCCGTGATACCTCCTGCTGGGTCTACGGCGGCGTCTCCATCAACCCCATGGCCAAGGCCGCCCGTCGCCGCGAGACCAACCATGTGAAGGCCATCTACCGCTGGCACCCGCAGTTCGCCGGTCAGGACTTCATCAAGTACTTCGGTGACGAGGATCGTGACTACGACAACTCCACCATCGAAGGGGGCGACGTCCTGGTCATCGGCCGTGGCGCCGTGCTCATCGGCATGTCCGAGCGCACCACGCCGCAAGGGGTGGAACACCTGGCCCGCGGCCTGTTCAAGCACGGTCAGGCCAAACAGGTCATCGCCATGCAACTGCCGAAACACCGCAGCTGCATGCACCTGGATACCGTCATGACCCACATGGACATAGACACCTTCTCCGTCTATCCGGAAGTCATCCGCAAGGATGTGAACTGCTGGAGTCTGACTCCGGGCGGTGCCACCGGCATGAACATCAAGGAAGAGGGCTACTTCGTCACCGCTATCGAGAAGGCGCTGGGCGTGGATCAGCTCAAGCTCATCACCACAGGTGGTGACAGCTTCGAGGCCGAGCGCGAGCAGTGGAACGATGCCAACAACGTGCTGACAGTACGCCCCGGCGTGGTGGTGGGTTACGAGCGCAACACCTACACCAACGAGAAGTACGACAAGGCCGGCATCACAGTGCTGCCCATCCCGGGTGAAGAGCTGGGACGTGGTCGCGGCGGCGCCCGCTGCATGAGCTGCCCGATGGAACGTGACGGCATCTGACAAGACGGCGTGGCGCCGGCAGAGGCTGGCGCCACACACACCAAGACTCGAGAGTAACACTCATGAAAAAACCAACTGTCGTCGTCGCCCTGGGTGGCAATGCCCTGCTCCGTCGTGGCGAACCCCTCGAAGCCGACATCCAGCGCAAGAACATAGCGACCGCCGCCAAGACCATCGCCCGGATCGCCGAGGAGTACAACGTGGTGCTGGTGCACGGCAACGGCCCGCAAGTCGGCCTGCTGGCCCTGCAGAACAGCGCCTATACCAAGGTTTCCCCCTATCCCCTGGATGTGCTGGGCGCCGAGTCTCAGGGCATGATCGGCTACATGCTGATCCAGGAGCTGAAAAACCTGATGCCGAGCCGCAACGTCACAGCGCTGCTGACCCAGGTGCAGGTCGACCCCAAGGATCCGGCCTTCGCCAATCCGACCAAGTTTATCGGCCCCGTCTATGAGGAAGCCGAGGCCCGCGCCCTGGCAGAAGAGAAGCACTGGTCGGTCAAGGCCGACGGCAAGTTCTTCCGCCGCGTGGTGCCGTCCCCGCTGCCCCAGCGCATCGTCGAAGGCGACGCCATCGAAACCCTGATCGCCCAGGGCCACCTCATCATCTGTACCGGTGGTGGCGGCATTCCGGTGACCTGGGATGGCCAGTGCCTGACCGGCATCGAAGCGGTGATCGACAAGGACATGTCCGCCGCCTACCTGGCCAGACAGATCAAGGCCGATGCCCTGTTGATCCTGACCGATGCCGATGCCGTCTACCTGGATTGGGGCAAGCCGACCCAGCACCCGCTGCGGGTCACCAGCCCGGCCGAACTGGCTGGCGTCAAGTTCGATGCCGGCTCCATGGGGCCCAAGGTCGAAGCCTCCTGCGAATTCGTCAAGGCAACCGGCGGCATGGTCGGGATCGGTTCCCTGGAAGATGGCCTCGCCATCCTCAAGGGGGAAGCCGGCACCAATATAGTCGCCACCCATACCGTGAATGCTTGAGTCGTTGAATCACTGCGTAGTTAACAACACTGCCCGAATTGGTCTGACACAAATATAGAGAGAACTCATCATGGCTTTTAATCTGCGTAACCGTAACTTCCTGAAACTGCTGGACTTCACCCCGCGCGAAATCCAATACATGATCGATCTGGCCATCGACCTGAAAAAAGCCAAATACGGTGGCTATGAGCGCAAGCATCTGACCGGCAAGAACATCGCCCTGATCTTCGAGAAGACCTCCACCCGCACCCGCTGCGCCTTTGAAGTGGCGGCCTTCGACCAGGGTGCCCAGGTCTCCTACCTCGGCCCAAGCGGTTCCCAGATCGGCCACAAGGAGTCCATGAAGGACACCGCCCGGGTGCTGGGCCGCATGTATGACGGCATCGAATACCGTGGCTACGGCCAGGAGATCGTGGAAGAGCTGGGTGCCTATGCCGGTGTGCCTGTCTGGAACGGCCTGACCAACGAATTCCACCCGACCCAGATCCTGGCCGACTTCATGACCATGCTGGAGCACGGCAAGGGCAAGCGCCTGGATCAGATCAAGTTCGCCTACCTGGGTGACGCCCGCAACAACATGGGCAACTCCCTGATGGTCGGCGCCGCCAAGATGGGCATGGACATCCGCCTGGTTGCCCCCAAGGCCTTCTGGCCGGAAGAGGAGCTGGTCGCCAAGTGCCGCCAGATCGCCGAAGAGACAGGTGCGCGCATTCACCTGACCGAAGACGTGAAAGAGGGCGTGCTGGGGGCCGACTTCCTCTACACCGACGTCTGGGTTTCCATGGGCGAGGCGAAAGAAGCCTGGGATCAACGGGTCAAGCTGATGACTCCCTATCAGGTCAACATGGACGTCATCAACGCCACCAAGAACCCGGATGTGAAATTCATGCACTGCCTGCCGGCGTTCCACAACGACGAGACCACCATGGGCAAGGAAGTGGCTGACAAATATGGCATGAAGGGGCTGGAAGTGACCGAGGACGTGTTCGAATCTGAGCACAGCATCGTCTTCGATGAGGCCGAAAACCGGATGCACACCATCAAGGCAGTGATGGTGGCTACGCTGGGCGACTAAGGTCGCAGTAGTGGTGCCGGGGGGTGACCCCCGGCTTTTCGACCATGTGACGGCGGCATAACACCTCTAACCCTACGACCCGCAGATACATGGATACCGCACCACAGAAGGAAGCTGGACCATGACCAAATTCAAGTTCCCGTCAGCCTACACCATATTGTTTGTGCTGATCGCCCTGGTGGCCGCCCTGAGCTGGATAGTGCCGGCCGGCAAATACGACATGGTAATGAATGAAGCCCTCGGCAAGGAAGTGCCGGTGGCTGGTACCTACAAGCTGGTAGAGGCCAATCCCCAGGGCATCGTCGACGTGCTGCTGGCACCCATCGACGGTCTCTACAACCACGACACCTATGAGGCAGGCGCCATCGATGTCTCCCTCTTCATCCTGATCATCGGCGGCTTCCTTGGCATAGTGACCAAGACCGGTGCCATCGATGCCGGTATCGAGCGCGTCACCGATCGTCTGCGTGGCCGCGAGGAGTGGATGATCCCGATCCTGATGGCGCTGTTCGCCGCAGGGGGCACCATCTACGGCATGGCGGAAGAGTCGCTGCCCTTCTACACCCTGCTGGTGCCCGTGATGATGGCCGCCCGCTTCGACCCCGTGGTCGCCGCCGCGACCGTGTTGCTCGGCGCCGGTATAGGGACGCTGGGCTCCACCATCAACCCCTTCGCCACCGTCATCGCCGCCAACGCGGCCGGCATCTCCTTCACCGACGGTATCTGGCTGCGGGTCGCCATGCTGGTGGCTGGCTGGCTGCTGTGCGTGGCCTATGTGATGCGTTACGCCAAGATGGTGCGCAACGACCCCAGCAAGTCCCTGGTGGCCGACAAGTGGGATGAGAACCGTGCCCACTTCCTCGGCAACAAGAGTGACCAGATGCTGGAGTTCACTCTTACTCGCAAGATAGTGCTGGGTATCTTCGTAGCCGCCTTCGCCGTGATGATCTACGGGGTGGCCGTGCTCGGCTGGTGGATGGCGCAGATCTCCGGCGTCTTCCTGGCCGCCGCCATCATCGTCGGTCTCATCTCCCGCATGAGCGAGGAGGAGCTGACCTCCAACTTCATCGACGGTGCCCGTGACCTGCTCGGCGTGGCCCTCATCATCGGCATCGCCCGCGGCATAGTGGTGGTGATGGACAACGGCATGATCACCCACACCATCTTGAACAGCGCGGAAGGCATAGTGACCGGCCTCTCCACAGTGGTGTTCATCAACGTGATGTTCGTGCTGGAAGTGGTGCTCTCCTTCCTGGTGCCGTCCTCCTCCGGCCTGGCGGTGCTGACCATGCCGATCATGGCGCCCCTTGCCGACTTCGCCAACGTGGGCCGCGAGCTGGTGGTGACCGCTTACCAATCAGCCTCCGGTCTGGTGAACCTGGTGACCCCGACCTCCGCCGTGGTCATGGGTGGCCTGGCCATCGCCAAGGTGCCCTATGTGCGCTGGCTGAAGTGGGTGGCACCGCTGCTCGGCATACTGACTGTGCTGATCGTGGTCTGCCTGAGCCTGGGGGCAGTGCTCTCATAAGGGATGACTATCAAGACGCAACGGGAGCCTGTGGGCTCCCGTTTTTTTATGGCTGTGCATGATGGCACGGGCAGATCGCAGGCAATAAAAAGGCGACCCAGGGGTCGCCTTGCTGCATTCGGGGCTGGCTTAGCGCGCCTGCTCCAGGGTGCGCACCACGGCGGCATGGGCCTGGCGGGTGCGGCTGATGTGGCGCGGGGCTATCAGCACCACATCGTTGCCGGCGACGGCCCCCAGGATCTCGGGATCGGCGTGGCGATCCAGCAGGCGGGCCACCACGGTGGCGGCGCCCGGGGTGGTGTGCACCAGCACCATCTGCTGGTTGTGCACCACGGCGCGCACCATGTCGTGCACGGAGCGGGTGCTGCCGGCGGGTTCCAGCTGCTCGTCGACCAGGGTGTAGACCTTCTTGCCATTGGCATTCTGGGCCTTGGCGACGCCGAGGCGGCGCAACAGACGGGAGATGGTGGACTGGCTGATGTCGGCGAAGCCGCGCTCCGCCAGCTCGCGGCGGATCTCTTCCTGGGTGCTGTAGCAGTGCTGGCCGATGATCTGGCGGCAGGCATCGAGCTGGGCCAGGTCGGACTCCTGTTCCGGTGGGCGACTGAGGGTCTTGACCATGGCGACTTCCTTTGACGATGACAGATGGCTATGGCGCTCAGTCTGTCACGCCTGTTTTTCATAGCGAAAAACACTGATGACGAGCATTTCGGTAGGTGATGAGCGATGTCTAGCCGTTGCGAGATGGCAAATTATAACCAAAGGGGGAATAAGTGATGTGACAGGGGTCAAAAATGGGCCCCGCAGGGCCCGACAGAGTATCAATAGCGTTCGCTGACGATGTCCTGGGTGAAGGATTTCTCGCAGTATTTGCACTTCATGCGCACCGCACCCTTCACTTCGCGCACCCGGAAGTAGCTGTCCACCGGCTCGTTGTGGGAGATGCAGTTGGAGTTGGGGCAGTGGAATACCCCGGCGATGAACTCCGGCAGCTTCAGCTGGTGCTTCTTCACCACGGCGAAGTCTTCGATGATGTTGACGGTCGCGGCCGGGGCAAACAGCGCCAGCTGGTTGGCCTGCTGTTCGGTCAGGCGGGTGTTCTCGATCTTGATGAGATCCTTCTTGCCCAGGGCGCCGGATTTGAGGTTGAAGCCGACGGTGATCCGCTCCTGGGTCTCGATCAGCTGGAACAGCTTGAGGATCTTGATGCCCTGGCCGGCGGGGACGTGGTCGATGACGGAGCCGTGACGGATGGCTTCGACTTGCAGTTGGTTCTTCTCGGACATGATGTTCCCCTTTTCCCTTAGACGGTTTCGTTCAGTACCAGTGCCAGCAGCGCCTGGCGTGCATAGACCCCGTTTTCCGCCTGCTGGAAGTAGTAGGCGTGGGGGGTCTTGTCGACGGCGACCTCGATCTCGTCGACCCGGGGCAGGGGATGCAGGATCTTCATGGTGGGTTTGGCCCCTTCCAGGGTCGCCAGCTCCAGCACGAACTTGGCGGCCATGTGCTTGTATTCGGTTTCGTCGAAGCGCTCCTTCTGGACCCGGGTCATGTAGAGGATGTCCAGCTCCGGCATCACCTCTTCCATGGTCTCGTGGACGCTGAACTGAATGCCCTTCTCCTCCAGCTCTTCGCAGAGGTAGTCCGGCATCGCCAGGGCTTCCGGGGAGATGAAGAAGAAGCGGCAGTTGAACAGGCTCAGGGCCTGGGCCAGGGAGTGGACGGTGCGGCCGTACTTGAGGTCACCGACGAAGGCCACGTTGAGGCCGTCCAGCTTGCCTTGGGTTTCGTGGATGGAGAAGAGGTCGAGCAGGGTCTGGGTCGGATGCTGGTTGGAGCCGTCACCGCCGTTGATGACAGGCACCCGGGAGAACTCGGAGGCCAGACGGGCGGCGCCCTCTTTCGGGTGGCGCATCACCACCGCATCGGCATAGGAGCCGATGATCTTGATGGAGTCGGCCAGGGTCTCGCCCTTCTTGGCGCTGGTGTTGCCGCCGTCGGCGAAGCCGATGATGTTGCCGCCGAGGCGCTGTACCGCGGTCTCGAAGGAGAGACGGGTGCGGGTAGAGGCCTCGAAGAAGCAGCTGGCGACCAGCTTGTCTTTCAGCAGGCGGGTGTCGGGTTCGGCCTTCAACCGCTGAGCGGTGGCGACCACCAGTTCCATGTCGGACCGGGTCAGGTCCGAGATGGAGATGACGTGTTTGTTATAGAGTGGATTGGTCATCGTCTGCATTCCCTTTGACATCAATGAAGGTTTTTCTGGCACAAAAAAAAGCCCCTGAAACAGGGGCTCTTTTTAAAAATAACTGGGGATCTGTGGGTCGGAAACCGGAAACAACGGGGCCGCTCTGGTGCGCTCCACCCGTCTGCAAGGCTGCATTTTTCATCAAAAACGGCATCGTCCTGTCCCGACCTTTTTCAAAACCGGACAGATTATAGGGCTGGTTTTTGAATTGTCAAAAATTTATTTCAGAGGCAGGATTTGCCGGTAAAAACGTTTGAGTGTCGCGAACGGGTCGACAAATCCAGACCTGGTGCTCACGCTGCAACGGCAGGCCATCTTCGGCCATGCTGCGCAGATAGCCGAGTCGGTGGTGCCCCTCCAGCAGACAATATGGCTGCGGCAGGGGTTGGCCGTCCGGATAGTGGCCGCCGGGCTCGGGGGCGAGCACTATGATGGGCTCGGACCAGGTGCCCCGGCTCAGCATGTCCTCGCCGAGCCAGGAGCGGCGCACATAGCGGTTGCTGCGCAGCATCTCGCCCCAGCGCTCGATCACCTCCATGTGGCGGGAGCCTATCTGGTTCACGACCTGGGCCGTGTCCCAGGCCTCGTACTCGAATTGGTGGCGGGCGAGGTCGATAAAGCTCCAGTTGGACTCAAAACCGCGCCAATGGCGGTAAATCCATTGCGTCAGCACATTTTGGGGAATGAAGGGCACCAGGGGAGAGACCCGCTCGAGATAGTCTGGCAGGGACTCGGTTTTGCGCTCATCCCGGAAGTTGAGGGGCGCAAGTTGTTGAAGCAGGCGGTAATTGAGCATGAACGACCTCCCTGTGGCTGGTTTCACCCTACCCCCATTTATGCCCCATTCCTACCCCGGCGGGACTGCAAATACAGCAAGTTACCCCGGCTGGTTGCGGGAATTGCCGTGATCTGCTCGTGAATTGTTCGATCGCATCGAAAGTGAGAAAAAAAGCCTTTACCTTTGATCCCGGCTTTGTATAATTCGCCTCGTTTGTTGCAGGGGCGTAGTTCCAATTGGTAGAACAGCGGTCTCCAAAACCGATGGTTGCGGGTTCGAGTCCTGCCGCCCCTGCCATTTTCAGAAAGGCCAGCTCATTGAGCTGGCCTTTCGCATTTCTGTCATCCGCGTTACCCATCCTGGCTGCAGCGGCTGACAACCCTCGCTGATCTGCCTTCCCGCACACCCCTTGAGCCCCGACGGCTCGGCCCTATTGCTCTTCGCTAGTCGCTATTGCCGCTTTTTGCCCTGTTGTTTCTGGCAATCGTGCTGTCGGGTGCCCTGTGCTACACCACATGATGCTGCGCCTCACTGGCGCGGGTGCAAGCAACCGGGCGTTCCGACCGGCAACGGGGAACGCGAAGCGAGAATGAGGAGAGGCATGATGAACAAGGCCGTTGAAACCCGTTTGAACAAGTCCCGCCCCGGTGGCTGGGTGCCACAGGATCAGGCCCACATTCGGCGCTGGATAACGCGACTGAAGCGCTATGTGACGCAGCAATCGGGACCGCTGGCCGCCCCCATCGCCGAGTTGCGGGATCTGGTCAACGCCGATCCCCTGCTGCACGCCCAGGCCAATGCCATGTTCAGGGAGGCCTGGCGCCACGAGCACCTGACCCCGCTCGGCCAGGTCGAGGTAAAGAGCTTCGACGAGTTCCTGGCCTTGCTCAACGGCATCATGACCACGGCCCCCGAGGCCTATCAGGACATCCCCACACACGAACCCTCCGGCCTTATCGGTTTTCCCATCAATGCCCTGCTCGACTGGCCCATGGCGACCCGCTCCGGCTATCACTTCTTCGCCAACGCCCTGGTGAACCAGCAGTTCAAGAAGATCCTCGAGGAGTGGGCGAAGTTTCTGCAAAGCCCGGCCTCGCGCTATGTGTTGACCGAGCCGGTCAGTCAGCTGGACAAGGAGACCCTGATAGTCCCCTGGCTCGGCGAGACGGCCAAGGCCGAGATGGTGCAGGTGGCCCGGGGGGCGCTCGGGGAGGGGCCGGATCCCACGCCCGCCACTTTCGAGCAGATCTTCCAGTGCGATCCGGCGGTCGAATACCATGGCTTTGGCTGCTGGGATGACTTCTTCACCCGCACCTTCCGCCCCGGCGTGCGGCCGGTGTCGGCGCCGGAGGATGACGGCGTCATCGTCAGTGCCTGCGAATCGGCGCCGCTGCAGGTGACGGGGGATGTGAGCCTCAGCGATCGTTTCTGGCTCAAGGGTCAGCCCTATTCCCTGGACAACATGCTCGACTTTGACGATACCGCCCCCCTGTTCGAGGGGGGGACCGTCTATCAGGCCTTCCTCAGCGCCCTGAGCTATCACCGCTGGCACAGCCCGGTGAGTGGCACCATTCGCAAGGTGCGCGTGGTCAACGGGACCTACTACCTGGAGAACCAGTTCGAGGGTTTCCTCGACGCCGACGGCGCCGATCCCAGCGCACCGAACAACTCCCAGCCCTTCCTCACCTCGGTGGCCACCCGGGCGCTGATCTTCATCGAGGCGGACAACCCCAAAATAGGCCTGATGTGCGTGGTGCCGGTGGGGATGGCGGAGGTGTCGAGCTGCGATGTCACTGTGAAGGCGGGGGACAGGGTGAAGAAGGGGGATCAGCTCGGCATGTTCCACTTCGGCGGCTCCACCCACTGCCTGGTGTTTCGTCCCGGGGTCGAGCTGGCCTTTGACTTTCACGGCCAGCGGCCGGGGCTGGAGGCCAGCAACCTGAGGGTCAACACCGCCATTGCCCGGGTGAAATAGGCCTACCCCTGCCCTGAGGATACACAGAGGCCGCCTTCGGGCGGCCTTTTCATGCCGGCGTCATGCCGACGATCGCCCAAGGCGGTGCAGGATTGGTGCCCCATCGGCGGAGGTCGCTGCGCGGTGGCGGCATGCACAGCATCTCCTTCTGTTGATAAAGAAGAAATTACAAGGATTCACTAAAGTCCAGTGGGATTGCCGCCGATATCACCTACCAATATGGGGGTATTCCCGGCCTCCTGTCACCACAAGGATTTGTAGTCATGACACTCTCGTTGCGCGGCAAGCTGCTCGCGACCAGCCTGGGGGTAGTGCTGCTGATGGCTGCCCTGCTCGGCATAGTCGCCTTCCACACCCTCAAATCACGGACCCTGAGCGCCATCCAGAGCGAGGCGGTCAACTATGGTCACGCCTATTCGGTGGCCATCGGCAACTGGATGGCGGATCGCAAGCACGCGGTCGATGCCCTGGCCGCCGTCATTGCCGACAATCCCGAGGCGACCCTGGTGCCGCACCTGCTGCAGACCCGCACCTCCGGCGGCTTCGGCCTCACCTATTTCGGCTCGGCGCAAGGGGCCATGACCCGTCACGATCCCTCCCTCAACACCGCCAACTACGATCCCCGGGTGCGCCCCTGGTATCAGAGCGCCAGCAAGGCGGGCAAGCTGATCGTCACCGCGCCCTACGTCAGCGTGACCATGCAGCAGATGGTGGTGACTCTGGCGGAGCCGGTGAGTCATCAGGGCCAGGTGATCGGGGTGGCGGGGGCGGATCTCTCCCTGGATGCCCTGATCGACGAGGTGCTGGCCATGAAGGTGCAGGGGGAGGGCTACGCCATGCTGCTGGACAGCTCCGGCCTCATCGTCGGCCACCCGCAGAAGGAGCTGGCCCTCAAGCAGGTGGCCGAGCTGGCCCCCGGCCTCACGGGGACGACCCTGGAGGGCTGGAGCCGGGACGGCGAGCTGCACGTCGCCACCATAGCGGGGCGTGAGGTGCTGCTGTCGGTGCAGGGGGTGCCCGGCACCGACTGGCTGCTCGCCATGGTGATGTACAAGGACGTGCTGGAGGCGCCCTTCGCCAGCCTGCTGTGGCAGCTGGTGGGGCTGACCCTGGTGCTGCTGCTGGTGTTCAGCGCCCTGCTCATCGCCATGTTCAACTACTTCTTTGCCGATCTCGGCCGGGTCTCCAAGGCGCTGGCCGACATCGCCCACGGCGAGGGGGATCTCACCGTGCAGATCGCGGCCCACAGCAAGGACGAGGTGGGGCTGCTGGCCCAGAACTTCAACCTGTTCGTGGCCCGGCTGCACGGTATCGTCAGCCGGTTGCGGGACGTCACCGTCGAACTGGCGGCCCAGTCGCGGACCCAGGCGGCGGGGGCAGAGGCTCGCAGCCAGCGGGTGCGCGAGCAGCAGGACGAGATCGTCATGGTGGCGACCGCGGTGACCGAGATGGCGTCCGCCACCCAGGAGATCGCCGGCAACGCCGAGTTTGCCGCCACCACCTCCGGCGATGCGGTCAGGCTGGCCGTGGCCGGTCAGTCCCAGGTCGGCCAGAGCCAGCGCAGCATCAGCGGTCTGGCGGGGGAGGTGGCCGACGCCAGCCAGACCATTCATGAGCTGGATGGCCATGCCCAGAAGATCAGCGGCATCCTGGCCACCATCAGCGGCATCGCCGAGCAGACCAACCTGCTGGCACTGAACGCCGCCATCGAGGCGGCCCGGGCCGGGGAGCAGGGGCGCGGCTTCGCCGTGGTGGCGGACGAGGTGAGAGTGCTGTCGCGCCGCACCCACGACTCCACCGCCGAGATCCAGCAGATGATCGAGGCCCTGCAGCAGACCACGCGCCGCGCCGTGGGGGGCATGGAGACCAGCCGCCAGCTGGCGGGCACCAGCGTGGAGGATGCGGAGGCCGCCAACCAGAGCCTGGCGCGGATCAACGAGGCCATAGGCGCCATCAGCGACATGGCGACCCAGATAGCGGCGGCGGCGGAGGAGCAGACCTCGGTCACCGGCGAGATCAGCCGCAACACCGAGAACATCCGCCATGTCTCCCAGACGCTGGCGTCGCAGGCGAAGGAGGAGGCCGTCCAGGCCGCCGAGCTCAAGTCCCTGACCGAGCGGCTGGAGCAGGAGATAGGCCGCTTCCGGCTCTAGGCAGCGCCCCTGATGTGACAAAGGCGACCCCCGGGTCGCCTTTATTCATGCTGTGTATGGATGATTTTTCGCCATTCACCCGCTGAATAATGCTGGGGCCAGGCCTTGCAACCGGCCAGGCCAGGGGGTCAGAGAGGCTTGATGTAGCTGTAGAACTCGATATCCCGCTGGTAGCCCTGCCCTTCGTAGAGCGCCTGGGCCTGCCGATTGTCGGTGGCGGTGCTCAGCATGATGAAGGCGGCGCCCGTCTCCTGGCCGTGGCGATCGGCCCGCGTCAGCAGCGCCTGGGCTACCCCCTGCTGGCGGGCCGCCGGCGCCACGAACAGATCGTACAGCAGCCAGATGCGCTTCAGGGCGAGGGAGCAGAACAGGGGGTAGAGGTGGGCAAATCCCAGCACCTCTCCCTCTTCGCTCTGGGCCACGAAGAGCACCGACTCCCCGGCGGTGCAGCGCTCCAGCAGGAAGGCCCCGGTGGCCTCGGGCTGGGCAGGCAGCCGGTAAAACGCCCGATATTGCACGAACAGGGGAGTGACCCGGGGAATGTCCTGCGGGGTGGCCTGGAAGATCCTCATGGGGTGTTCCCGGCCGGATCCTGGCTGACCCAGATCAGCTGGTCGGTAGCAAAGCCGAGCCCCCTGGCCCGCTCGACCAGGGCCTGCACCTTCTCCTTGGGCGGATGGGGCGTGCGGGAGAGGATCCAGAGGTACTGGAGGTTGTAGCTGCTCACCAGGGAGAGGTCATAGTCCGTCGCCAGCACGTTGTAGCTGCCGTAGAAGGGGCCGAAGAAGCTCACCTTGAGGCGCCCCTCGTCGCTGTCGCCCACGAAGTAGGCGCGCCCCTCGGCCTCGCGCCATTCCCCCTGTTCGTCCTGCCCCCGGTTGATCACCCTGACGCCCCCATCATCCCGCAGGCTGTAGCTGGCGGTGACCCTGTTCAGGCCGCGCTCGAAGCCGTGATCGAGGCGGGCTACCTCGTACCAGGTGCCCAGGTAGCGGTCGAGCTGGAAGGGCTTGACCACCTGGTGCCCCGGCGGAATGCCGGTGCAGGCGGTGACCAGCAGGGTCAGAACGAGCAGGATCAGTGTGCGCATGTCATCCCTCCACGATACGCAGTTGTCCCGAGCGGAAGCGTGCCGCGTGTTCGCTCGGGGTGTTGCCAAAGAAGCGTTTGTATTCGCGGCTGAACTGGGAGCCGCTCTCGTAGCCTACCTTGTCCGCCGCCACCCCGGCCTTGAGGCCGTCGTGCAGCATCATCAGCCGCGCCCGGTGCAGGCGCAGGGTCTTGATGTACTGCAGGGGCGAGGTGGCGGTGGCCGCCTTGAAGTGGTGGTGGAAGGCCGAGACGCTCATGTTCGCCTCCCGGGCCAGCTCCTCCACCGTCAGGTTCTCGGTAAAGCGCTGCTCCATGATACGCAGCACCCGGGCGATCTGGCTCACCTGACTGTGACGGCTGGCCATGGCCAGCAGGGCGGGGGCCCCCGCCTCGTGCAGGGCGTGGAACAGGATCTCGCGCACTATCTGGGGCCCCAGCACCCGGGCGTGGAGCGGCTTGTCCATCACGTCGATGAGGCGATCCACGGCGCAGAGCATGGTCTCTGAGAGGGGCACCGAAACCACGCCGCGACCCGGCTCCGCCGGGGCGGGGGCGGCGTCCCCCATCTCCAGCAGCAGGGCTTGCAGGGCCGCCACGTCGATCTCCATCGAGAGCCCCACCAGGGGGGATTCGGGAGAGGCGAAGCACTCGCACTCGCAGGGCAGCGGCAGGGTCATCATCAGGTAGTGATCGGGGTCGTAGCGGAAGGTGAAGTCCGAGAGATAGCCCACCTTGTGCCCCTGCAGGATGATGATCATGCGCGGGCGGTAGAGCACCGGGATGCGGTCGTGATGCTCGGTGGTGTAGATGAGGTGCACGCCGGGCACGGGGGCGGCGGTGATCCCCGGGTGTGGCGCCAGGGCGGCGAGCCGGCTGGCGAGGGCGGACTGGTGGGTTGCCGCGACGGACTGATTTGTACTCATTTATCCAGGCTCAGTAGAAATAGGCAAGAAATCGGCAGAAAGCCCCCTTGATGGTAGGTGGTTATAAGAGAAAAATGCAACCCATACCTTACCGACTACGACCATACCGGGAGATCCCATGAACAACTTCATCCTGCACACCCCCACCAAGGTGCTGTTCGGCAAGGGCCAGGTGGCCCAGCTGTGCGGCCAGATCCCGGCCGACGCCCGTGTCCTCATCACCTACGGTGGCGGCAGCGTGGTGCGCAGCGGCCTGCTGGCGCAGATCCGCAGCGAGCTGGCGGGCCTGACCCTGTTCGAGTTCGGCGGCATAGAGCCCAACCCGGCTTACGAGACCCTGATGGGGGCGGTCGAGCTGGCCCGCGCCGAGCGGATCGACTTTCTGCTCGCCGTCGGCGGCGGCTCGGTGCTCGATGGCACCAAGTTCATCGCCGCCGCCGCTCACTACGATCTGGCCAGGGAGCCCTGGCACATCCTCGAGACGGTCGGTGGCGAGGTGGCTTCCGCCATTCCCCTCGGCGCCGTGCTGACCCTGCCGGCCACCGGCTCCGAGATGAACATGGGGGCCGTCATCACCCGCAGGAGCAGCGGCGACAAGCAGCACTTCTTCTCCCCCTTCGTGATGCCGCGCTTCGCCGTGCTGGATCCCGTGCTCACCTACACCCTGCCGGCCCGTCAGGTGGCGAACGGCGTGGTGGATGCCTTCATCCACACCCTGGAGCAGTACCTCACCTACCCGGTCAACGCCAAGGTGCAGGATCGCTTCGCCGAAGGCCTGCTGCTGACCCTGGCTGAAGAGGGCCCCAAGGCGCTGGTGGAGCCGGAAAATTACGACGTGCGCGCCAACATCATGTGGAGTGCCACCATGGCGCTCAACGGCCTGATCGGGGCCGGCGTACCCCAGGACTGGGCCACCCACATGCTGGGCCACGAGCTGACCGCCCTGCACGGCCTGGACCATGCCCAGACCCTGGCGGTGGTGTTGCCGGCACTGCTGCAAGCCAAGCGTGAGCAGAAGCGCGCCAAGCTGCTGCAATACGCCGAGCGGGTCTGGGATCTGCGCAGCGGCAGCGAAGAAGAACGCATCGACAGCGCGATCAAAGCCACCCGCGACTTCTTCGAGCGGATGGGGGTCAAGACCCGGCTGCGGGACTACGGCCTGGCCGACGCCAATATCGATACCCTGCTGGCCAAGCTCGAAGAGCACGGCATGACGGCGCTCGGGGAACACGGCGACATCGGCCTGGTGCAGAGCCGGCATATTTATGAAGCCGCCTGGTAAGAGGCGAGAGACCAGTTCCGGCCTTGTCCGGGGTTGAATCAGGGGGCCCGCCCCCGCCTTGTGGCGGCGGCGCGGCCCCCGAGTCGTTGCAAAACGGTTACTTTTTCCCCTTTCATCTCATCAGATGAGCCAACGGCAGATTTCATAAGAACAAAAAACGCTAAGGTAGAGGCTCGGCAAAACATTTTTTTTGACTGGTTGGATCACTTTTTTCAGCGCATTTTGCTGGTATAAGCCCCTAATTTGGTTTGTTTTTTTTAATCATGGTCCGGGATGGGCTGAATTCTGTACCCGCCCGCTCGGGGTCGTGGTTGTAATAAAACTCCAAAATTTGATACTAATCACCTTCGCGCCTGAAAAGCGGGGGCCTGACCATGACAGGAGGTTGAGGTAAAGCCTGCTGATTTTCATAACAAAGGGCCCGTGACCTGCACTTTGATCATGCCTTGTCCCCTCAGACATGAGAGACTGGGCAATGATTGTTTATTAACCATCAGGGAATAGTCATGCAGATTGGAATACCGAGAGAGAGTCTCGCCGGTGAGACCCGGGTCGCAGCGACCCCGGCCACCGTCGAGCAGCTGAAAAAGCTCGGCTTCGAGGTCGCCATCGAGGCCGGTGCCGGCCAGCTGGCCAGCTTCGATGATGCCGCCTTCGAGGCTGCCGGTGCCAGCGTGGTGCCGAGCGTCTGGCAAGCCGACCTTATCTTCAAGGTCAACGCGCCGACCGATGCCGAGATCGCACAAATTAAGGATGGTGCCACCCTGGTGAGCTTCATCTGGCCTGCCCAGAACCCCGAGCTGGTCAAGAAGCTGTCCGAGCGCAACATCAATGTGATGGCGATGGACATGGTGCCGCGGATCTCCCGTGCCCAGTCCCTCGATGCCCTCTCCTCCATGGCCAACATCGGTGGCTATCGCGCCGTGGTCGAAGCCGCCCACCAGTTCGGTCGCTTCTTCACCGGTCAGATCACCGCCGCCGGCAAGGTTCCGCCCGCCAAGGTACTGGTGATCGGTGCCGGTGTCGCCGGTCTGGCCGCCATCGGGACCGCCGGTTCCCTCGGCGCCATAGTGCGTGCATTCGACACCCGTCTGGAAGTCGCCGAGCAGATCGAATCCATGGGGGGTGAATTCCTCAAGCTGGACTTCGGTAGCGAAGACGGCGCCTCCAGCGACGGTTATGCCAAGGTCATGTCCGATGAGTTCATCAAGGCCGAGATGGAGCTGTTTGCCCAGCAGGCCAAGGAAGTGGACATCATCATCACCACCGCCCTGATCCCCGGTCGTCCGGCACCCAAGCTGATCACCAAGGAGATGGTCGACAGCATGAAGCCGGGTTCCGTCATCGTGGATCTGGCTGCCGCCACCGGTGGCAACTGTGAATACACTGTGCCGACCGAGCTGTTCGTCACCCCGAACGGCGTCAAGGTGATAGGTTACACCGATCTGCCTGGTCGTCTGCCCGCCCAATCCTCCCAGCTCTACGGTACCAACCTGGTCAACCTGATGAAGCTGATGTGCAAGGAGAAGGACGGCAACGTCGCCATCGACTTCGAAGACGTGGTTCAGCGCAACATGACGGTGATCCAGGCCGGTGAAGTGACCTTCCCGCCCCCCGCCATCTCCGTCTCTGCCGCACCGCAGAAGCCGGCCGCCGCCAAACCGGCAGCCAAGAAAGAAGAGGCCAAGCCCTCCAACAAGAAGTTCGTGTTCGGTGCCCTCGGCATCGCCGCCTTCGGTTGGGTGGCTGCGGTGGCACCTGCCGCCTTCCTCTCCCACTTCACCGTCTTCATCCTGGCCTGCGTGGTCGGTTACTACGTGGTGTGGAACGTCTCTCACGCCCTGCACACGCCGCTGATGTCGGTCACCAATGCCATCTCCGGCATCATCGTGGTCGGTGCCCTGCTGCAGATTGGGCAAGGGTCGACCCTGGTCACCGTATTGGCCTTTATCGCCGTGCTGATTGCCAGTATCAACATCTTCGGTGGCTTCACCGTCACTCAGCGCATGCTGAAGATGTTCCGTAAGGATTAAGGGGGTTTAACGTGTCTCAAGGACTGGTAACAGCATCCTATATCGTTGCCGCCGTGCTCTTCATCCTCAGTCTCGCGGGACTGTCGAAGCAAGAAACGGCCAAGCATGGCAACCTGTTCGGTATCGCGGGGATGGCCATCGCCCTGCTCGCGACCGTCTTCAACCCGGAAACCAGTGGCGTGCACTGGATCATCCTGGCCATGGTCATCGGTGGCGCCATCGGCGTGCGTCTGGCGCTCAAGGTCGAGATGACCGAGATGCCCGAGCTGGTGGCCGTGCTGCACAGCTTCGTGGGCATGGCGGCGGTGCTGGTGGGCTTCAACAGCTTCATCGACTTGCACCCCTCCGCACCCGCTGAGGTCGTCGTCTCCGTCGGCTCCAACCTGGATGCGACCCTGGCTGCGGCCCGGGCGGCGTTCGAGCAGGCGGCCAGCGTCGCCCAGGTCGAGCACCTGTCCGGCGCCATGCTGAACATCCACCTGGTGGAAGTGTTCCTGGGTGTCTTCATCGGTGCCGTGACCTTCACCGGTTCCGTAGTGGCGTTCGGCAAGTTGCGCGGCCTCATCTCTTCCAAGCCGCTGATGCTGCCGCACCGCCACAAGCTGAACCTGCTGGCCGTGGTGGTCTCCCTGGCGCTGATGATCCACTTCGTCAACGCCGGTGGCTCCACCTTCGCACTGCTGCTGATGACCCTGATCGCCTTCGCCTTCGGCTGGCACCTGGTCGCCTCCATCGGCGGTGCCGACATGCCGGTAGTGGTCTCCATGCTGAACTCCTACTCCGGTTGGGCGGCGGCGGCGGCGGGCTTCATGCTCTCCAACGACCTGCTGATCGTGGTGGGTGCCCTGGTGGGTTCCTCTGGTGCCATCCTCTCTTACATCATGTGCAAGGCGATGAACCGCTCCTTCATCTCCGTCATCGCCGGTGGCTTCGGCTCCGACGGTGTGGCCTCCACGGCCGATCAAGAGATGGGCGAATACCGCGAGACCAACGCCGAAGACGTGGCCGACATGCTGAAGAACGCCAGCTCCGTCATCATCACCCCGGGCTACGGCATGGCGGTGGCGCAGGCCCAGTACCCGGTTGCCGAGATCACCCACAAGCTGCGCGAGCGCGGCGTCAAGGTGCGCTTCGGTATCCACCCGGTTGCCGGTCGTCTGCCTGGTCACATGAACGTGCTGCTGGCGGAAGCCAAGGTCCCCTACGACATAGTTCTGGAAATGGACGAGATCAACGAGGACTTCAGCGATACCGACGTGGTGCTGGTGATAGGTGCGAACGACACCGTCAACCCGGCCGCCATGGAAGATCCGGGCAGCCCCATCGCCGGCATGCCGGTGCTGGAAGTGTGGAAGGCGCAGAACGTCATCGGCTTCAAGCGCTCCATGAACACTGGCTACGCCGGTGTCCAGAACCCGCTGTTCTTCAAGGAGAACACCCAGATGCTGTTTGGCGATGCCAAGGCCAGCGTCGAGGCCATCCTGAAGGCGCTCTAAGCGTCGATGGGATGAGACAAGAGGAGGCTTCGGCCTCCTTTTTTATTGCCCGCTTTTCAGGGGGGGGGCGGGCAAGACATTGATGACAAAGGGCCTTGGCCGGATGGGGGGATCCGTTGCCAGCGGCAGGGCAGCAATCCGGTGACGTTGCCCCCGCTGGAAGGCATAATGGCGGCAAAAGGCGAGGGGGCTCAATTTTATTTGAGGCTCACGCCACTAGAATCAAATAAAGTGACATGGACGGGGTGGCCCGGCGGGCGGCCCTCCAGATTGAACCCATACCCCCATACGATGCCTGCGGCACAGTGAACCAGAGAAACCACAGATGAAAGCACAATGGACCGACTTTATTACTCTGCTCAAGCGTGAAGTGGTGCCGGCCCTGGGCTGCACCGAACCCATGTCGGTGGCGCTGGCCGCCGCCAACTGCCGCAAGCTGCTGGGGCAGGATCCGACCCGCATCAGCGTCTGGGTCAGCGGTAATCTGTTCAAGAATGGCATGGGGGTCGGGGTACCCGGCACCGGCATGATAGGCCTGCCGGTCGCCGCCGCCGTCGGCATCACGGGGGGCAACCCGGATGCGGGGCTGGAGGTGCTCAAGACTCTGACCCCGGAGCAGGTGGACGCCGCCAAGGCGCTGCTGCCCATCATCAAGGTGGACGTGAAGGATGTGCCTGACGTGCTCTACGCCGAGGTGCTGGCCGAGGCTGAGGGTCACAGCGCCCGGGTGGTGATCTGCACGGATCACACCCGCATAGTGCTGCTGGAGAAGGATGGCGAGGTGCTGATGGAGCAGGACAGTGCCCCCGGGGTGCAGATCCAGCCCGCGAAATCCGACAAGCCCACCATGACGCTACGGGAGATTGTGGCCTTCGCCCTGGAGGCGCCACTGACCGAGATCGACTTCATCCGCGAGGCCGCCACCATGAACCAGGCACTGGCAGATGAAGGCCTGCAGGGCTATGGCCTGCGCATCGGCAAGATCCTCACCGAGCAGGTGGAGCGCAAGCTGCTCTCGGACGATCTGATGACGCTGGCCATGCGGTTGTCCTCCGCCGCCTCCGATGCGCGCATGGACGGCGCCATGTTGCCCGCCATGTCCAACTCGGGCTCGGGCAACCAGGGCATCGCCGCCACCATGCCGGTGGTGGCCGCCGCCCGCTTCCTCAAGGCCGATGACGAACAACTGGCCCGGGCACTGGTGATGAGCCACCTGGTGGCCATCTACATCAAGGCCTACCAGAACAAGCTGTCGGCCCTGTGCGCCGCCAGCACCGCCGCCATGGGTTCGGGCGCCGCCATCACCTGGCTGCTGGGTGGCCAGTTCGAGCAGATCAGCCACTGCATCAACAACATGATTGGCGACGTCTCCGGCATCATCTGCGACGGTGCCGGCAGCGCCTGCTCCATGAAGGTTTCCACTTCCACCTCGGCGGCGGTCAAGTCGTCGCTGATGGCCATCAACAACCTGCACGTGCCCCAGAGCGAGGGCATCGTCTCCGACGACGTGGACCAGACCATAGCGAACCTGGGCCGCCTCTCGAAACAGGGGATGCTGGACACCGACATAGAGATCATCAACATCATGCGGGCCAAGCAACAAGGCAAGGCCGGCTGATGAGGGGGGCGGCACTGGCCGCCCCCGGTTTTTACAGCCATTGACGTCACCCCGAACGGGGGGGCGTGCCGCCACGATGCGGCGAGTTTCGGGGCGAGGCGCAGGGTGCGCCCGCCCATCCATCTCGGGCCTCGCCCGTTTATTTTTGGGGAATATCATGACTCTTAGCGTTATCGGTAATCTGGCCATCCTGGTCATGTTGCTGCTGTTTCTCTACCGCTTGCAGCAGACCCACGTCAGCTTCACCCGCCGGGTCTTCTCGGGGCTGGGGCTGGGGGTCCTGTTCGGCTGGGCCTTGCAACTGCTGTACGGCGTCGGCTCCGAGGTGCTGGTCCAGACCGGCGACTACCTGGATCTGGTCGGCAGCGGCTATGTGAAGCTGCTGCAGATGATCATCATCCCGCTCATCATGGTCTCCATCATAGGCGCCATCCTCAAGCTGAGCGGCGGCACGGCGCTCGGCAAGATCAGCGCCCTGACCATAGGGGTGCTGATCTTCACCACCATGATCGCCGCCGGGGCGGGGATACTGATGTCCAACCTGTTCGGCCTGAGTGCTGAGGGGCTGGTTGCCGGCGCCGCCGAGACGGCCCGTGGCGCGGCCCTGCAGACCAGCCTCGGCAGCGTCGAGAGCATGTCCCTCCCCAAGATGGTGCTGGAGTTCATCCCGGCCAACCCCTTCCTCGACATGACGGGGGCACGCAAGACCTCCACCATAGCCGTGGTGATCTTCTCCATCTTCATCGGCCTGTCCGCCACCGGCATCGCCCGCAAGCAGCCCGAGATCTTCGCCAGCTTCGAGCGTTTCATGGGGGTCGCCCACGCCATCGTCATGCGGATGGTGACCCTGGTGCTGCGCCTCACCCCCTATGGCGTGCTGGCGCTGATGGCCAAGGTGGTGTCCGGCTCCAACTATGCGGACATCATCAACCTGCTGAACTTCGTGCTGGCCTCTTACGGCGCCATCGCCATCATGTTCCTGGTGCACCTGCTGCTGGTGAGCCTGGTGGGCATCAACCCGCTGCGCTTCCTCAAGAAGATCATGCCGGTGCTGGCCTTCGCCTTCACCTCGCGCACCAGTGCGGGATCCATCCCGATGAACGTGCAGACCCAGACCCGGGCCCTCGGCATCCCGGCGGGCATCGCCAACTTCGCCGCCTCCTTCGGCGCCACCATTGGCCAGAACGGCTGCGCCGGCATCTACCCGGCCATGCTGGCGGTGATGATAGCCCCGACCGTGGGGGTCAATCCTCTGGATCCCGGCTTCATCATGACGCTCATCGCCATCATCACCGTCAGCTCTTTCGGGGTGGCCGGTGTGGGGGGCGGCGCCACCTTTGCGGCGCTGATCGTGCTCTCCGCCCTGGACTTCCCGGTGGCCCTGGCGGGGCTGCTCATCTCCATCGAGCCCCTCATCGACATGGGCCGCACCGCCCTCAACGTCTCAGGATCCATCACCGCCGGCACCCTCACCAGCCGGTTGATGGGGCAGACCGACATGGCGGTCTTCAACGGCGACGCCGAGGTAAGCCTGGACGGGGAAGAGTCCGCGGTCTGACCGGATCTTATCTTCTGATTTGTTTATGAAAAGGGGAGGCGAGGCCTCCCCTGTCGTGACTGGAGTCAAGCTATGCGTATTGTGATCATCGGTGGCGAGGCCGCCGGCATGAGTGCGGCGGCCAAGGCGCGCCGTCTGGCCAAGGATGCCGATATTGTGGTCTATGAGGCCTCAGAGGTGATCTCCTTCGGGGCCTGCGGTCTGCCCTACTTCGTGGGGGACGATTTCCAGGAGCCTGGCTACATGGCCGAGTTCACCCCCGAGCAGTTCGCCGCCAAGGGGATAGAGGTGAAGACTGGCCACAGGGTGCTGAGCCTCGATGCGACTGCCCAGACCCTGCGGGTGGAGCACAAGGGCGACAGTTTCACCGATAGCTACGATCGGCTGATGATCGCCACAGGTGCCCGCGAACAGATGCCTCCCATCCCCGGCTTGCAGCAGCAAGGGGTGTTCGGCCTGCGCCGCATGAGCGATGGGATGGCACTGAAGGCGGCGGTGCAGGATCCGTGCAACAAGAAGGCGGTGGTGATCGGCTCCGGCTTTATCGGGCTGGAGGTGGTCGAGGCCCTGGTCCACCAGGGCAAGGAGGTGCGCCTCATCGAGTTGGCGGACAGGGTCATCCCCGATGCCTTCGACTCGGAGATCACCCAGCACATCGAGACCGAGCTGCGCGAGCAGGGGGTCTCTCTGCATCTGGGTGAGCGCGTCCAAGCCTTGCTGGGGGAGGGCCAGGTCAGTGGCGTGCGTACCGACCAGGGTGAGTACGAGGCCGATATAGTGGTGGTCTGCACCGGGGTCAGGCCCAACACCGAGTTCCTGGCCGATACCGGCATAGAGCGGCTCGGCAATGGCGCCATCAAGGTCGACCGTCAGGGCCGCACCTCGCTGCCCAATGTCTGGTCGGCGGGGGATTGTGCCAGCGTCTGGCACAGCGTCAAGCAGCAGCAGGTCTATGTGCCGCTCGCCACCATCGCCAACAAGCTGGGGCGCATGGTGGGGGAGAACCTGGCGGGGGCCGAGCAGATGTTCCCGGGCACGCTGGGCTCCGCGGCGCTCAAGGTGCTGGGGCTGGAGGCGGGTCGGACCGGGCTTTCTGAGAAAGAGGCCCAACAATTGGGCCTCGACTATCGCACCGCCGTCATCAAGGACAAGTGCCACACCAACTACTGCCCGGGCCAGTCAGACATCCACGTCAAGCTGGTCTATGAGGCGGGCAGCAAGCGGCTGCTGGGAGGGCAGATCCTGGGTCGCAAGGGGGCGGTACACCGCATCGACGCCCTGGCGGTGGCCATCACCATGGGGGTGACCACGGATCAGCTCGGCATGCTGGACTTCGCCTACGCACCGCCCTTCTCCCGCACCTGGGATGTGCTCAACGTGGCGGGCAATGTAGCCAAGTAGCCGGACGCTCATGGCGGCACCTGCCCATGGGCTCTTTTCCCTGACGTGGAATGTGCTCAACATGGCCAAGCAGGGCAGGCATCCCGGGGCGTCAGTCATGGCGCCCGGATAGCGCCCATAAAAAAACCGATGCCTTGGCATCGGTTTTTTGTTCCCGTCATGCTCAGCCGCGGCCGAGGCGATTGTCCGGGTAGTTCTTGGCCAGCACCTCGCGGGCGTGGCGGGCCAGGGTCGGCATCTTCAGGGTATCGTAGGCGTTGACCATGATCTCCAGTGCCTTCTCGGTCTCGACGGTGTCGGGATAGGTTTCGACTACCAGCTTGGCGCGGTTGGCAGCGGCGATCAGCGCATCACGCTTCACGTAATACTCGGCCACCCCAAGATCGTAGCGGGCGAGGCGGGTCTTCAGACCGACCATGCGGGCTCGGGCATCGGCCGCGTAGCTGCTGTTGGGGTAATTCTGCAGCAGGGTCTTGAAGTCCTGGAAGGCCTGACGGGCGTAGGAGGGGTCCTTGTCGTCCCGATCGATGCCCAGGAAGTCCTGGAAGAAGTTGTAATCTGCCGCCATGTTGGTCAGACCGCGCATGTAGAACACGTAATCGATGTTCTTGTGCGCCGGATTGAGACGGATGAAACGGTCGATATTGGCGATCGCCTGGGCGGTATCATCCTGCTTGTAGTAGGCGTAGATGAGGTCGAGCTGCACCTGGTTGGAGTAGGCACCGAACGGGTAACGAGAGTCCAGGGCTTCCAGCAACTCGATGGCATTCAGGTAGTTGCCTGTGTCCAGTTTGAGGCGGGCTTTCTGGTACAGAACTTCCGGCGGTTCGTCGGGAACCTTGGGTTTGGTGCTGGAACAGCCAGTGATCAGCGTAGCGACCAAGGCGAGCGACATCAGCAGGCGAGACTTCTTTCCCATCAACAACATCCGGTCCATTTCCACGAAATTGGCAAAGTATCCGTTATGCTTGGCTAAAAGAAAAGCTAGAATACCCGGATTATTTCGAATTGATACCCCCGCTCAAGAGACCATACATGAGCCAGCATATTGAACTGACAGGCGAATTTCAGGATCACCAATTCGGGCAGCGACTCGACCAGGCCCTGGCCGAATTGTTTCCAGACTACTCCAGAACCCGCATCAAGGAGTGGATTTTACAGGACAGAGTGACCCTGGACGGTCAGGTTGCCAATACCCCGCGCGAGAAAGTGGTGGCCGGGCAGCAGGTACATGTAGATGTCGAGTTGGAAGATGACACTCGCTGGGATGCCCAGAACATCGACCTCAACATCGTCTATGAAGATGAACACATTCTGGTGATCGACAAGCCGGCCGGTCTGGTGGTTCACCCGGGCGCCGGCACGCCGGACGGCACCATACTCAACGCCCTGCTGCACCGTTACCCCGGCATCGCCGAGGTGCCCCGTGCCGGCATAGTGCACCGTCTGGATAAAGACACCACTGGTCTGATGGTGGTTGCCAAGACGATCCCGGCCCAGACCCATCTGGTGGAAGCGCTGCAGGCGCGTCAGATCACCCGTGAGTACGAAGCCGTCGCCATAGGTCACATGACCGCAGGCGGCACTGTGGATGCCCCCATCGGTCGTCACCCGACCCAGCGTACCCACATGGCCGTGGTGCCCAATGGCCGTCCTTCCGTGACCCATTACCGGGTGCACGAGAAGTTCCGTGGCCACACCCGTCTGCGTCTGCGTCTGGAAACCGGTCGTACCCACCAGATCCGTGTCCACATGGCTCACATCAAGCATCCGCTGGTGGGGGATCCCGCTTACGGTGGCCGTCTGCGTCTGCTGCGCAACGCGACTCCGGAGCTGACACTGGCCCTGCGCAACTTCAACCGCCAGGCGCTGCACGCCACCATGCTGAAGCTGGCTCACCCCATCACCGGCGAAGTCATGGAGTGGCACTCTGCCACGCCGCAAGACATGCTGGATCTGATGGAAGTGCTGCGGGCTGATACCCTGGCCAACCCGGACGATTTGGTCTGGAGCTGATGCAATAGGGCCTGCGTCGGTTTCTGCCGCCGTCCGGCCCAAGAGATGCCAAACGGGGTTCCCTTTCAGGAGCCCCGTTTTTATATCCGTGAATGGAAGGAGTCACAGATGAACTGGATTGAACCTGACTGGCCCGCTCCTGGCAATGTCAGGGCCCTGTCGACCACCCGGGATGGTGGCCTGAGCGAAGGGGTCTTCGCCGGTCTCAACCTGGGGGCCCACGTGGGGGATGAGCCGGCACGGGTCGAGGCCAACCGTGCCCGCCTGCAACTGGCGGCGCAGATCCCCGGGCCCCTCAACTGGCTCAATCAGGTGCACGGCATCGCCGTCCACCCCGTCAGCAACGAATACGACGGGGCACCGGATGCCGATGCGGCCTGCGCCCAGCAAGCCGGGCAGGCCTGCATAGTAATGACAGCCGACTGCCTGCCGGTGCTGTTCTGCGACCGAGCAGGCACAGTGGTGGCTGCCGCTCACGCCGGTTGGCGTGGGCTTCATAGCGGGGTACTGGAAGCCAGTATCGCCGCCATGGGCTGCGAGCCGGGGGAGATCCTGGCCTGGCTCGGTCCCGCCATAGGCCCACAAGCCTTTGAAGTGGGAGGTGAGGTGCGTGATGCCTTTATGGCGGAGCAGGCCGAGGCGGTCGCCGCTTTCGTGCCTTCAGCCAGCGAGGGGAAATGGCTGGCGGATATCTACCAGCTGGCCCGGCTGCGACTGGCGAGAGCCGGCGTGAGCGCCATTTATGGCGGCGAATTCTGCACCTTCGGCGACGGCGAGCAGTTTTACTCCTATCGCCGCGACGGCCAGACCGGCCGCATGGTCTCCATCATCTGGTTGGCCCGCTAAGTAATCACCCGCCCCTCTCAAGACCAAATCCGCGCGAGAGGGGCGGGCATCCTGCCTTCTCCCCGCTTTGCAGAAAAAATAACCAGCCCCAACCCTTGAAATAACCCGTACGGGCCTCATCTACCTTGTCAGAAGATCATGTTGTTTGCCGCGCAAGCGGCGTGTCTGTTTCAAAGGGGGAGTGCAATGCGCCTCGATCGCCTGACCAGCAAATTCCAAGTCGCTATTTCCGATGCCCAGTCTCTCGCACTGGGTCGTGACCACCAATTCATCGAACCCGTCCACCTGATGACAGCCCTGCTCAATCAGGACGGCGGCTCCATCCGCCCGCTGCTGACCCTGACCGGGATGGACATCAATGCCCTGCGCTCCCGTCTCGGCGAGGAGCTTGACCGCCTGCCCAAGGTGAGCGGCGTCGAAGGGGATGTGCAACTTTCCAACGGCCTGGGTCGTCTGCTCAACGTCTGTGACAAGCTGGCCCAGCAGCGCAAGGATCAGTTCATCTCGTCCGAGCTGTTCGTGCTGGCGGCTCTCGACGAGAAGGGCAATCTGGGGGAGCTGCTGCGCGCCCAGGGCCTGACCAAGGAAAAACTCGAGCAGGCCATCGACAAGGTGCGTGGTGGCAAGAAGGTGGATGATGCCAACGCCGAGGAGAACCGCCAGGCGCTGGAGAAATACACCATCGATCTCACCGAGCGGGCCGAACTCGGCAAGCTCGACCCCGTCATCGGGCGGGATGAAGAGATCCGCCGCACCATCCAGGTGTTGCAGCGCCGTACCAAGAACAACCCCGTGCTGATAGGGGCCCCCGGTGTGGGCAAGACCGCCATCGTTGAGGGGCTGGCCCAGCGCATCATCAACGGTGAGGTGCCGGAGGGGCTCAAGAACAAGCGGGTGTTGTCGCTCGACATGGGGGCCCTGGTGGCCGGCGCCAAGTATCGCGGCGAGTTCGAGGAGCGGCTCAAGGCGGTGCTGAGCGATCTCGCCAAGGAGGAGGGCAACGTCATCCTCTTCGTGGACGAGCTGCACACCATGGTCGGCGCCGGCAAGGGCGAGGGGGCCATGGACGCGGGCAACATGCTCAAACCCGCCCTGGCGCGCGGTGAGCTGCACTGCGTCGGTGCCACTACCCTCGATGAGTATCGTCAGTACGTGGAGAAGGACGCCGCCCTCGAGCGCCGCTTCCAGAAGGTGCTGGTGGAGGAGCCCTCGGTGGAGGACACCATCGCCATACTGCGCGGCCTGAAGGAGCGCTACGAGCTGCACCACCATGTGCAGATCACCGATCCCGCCATAGTCGCGGCGGCCCAGCTGTCCCACCGCTACATCGCGGATCGCCAGCTGCCGGACAAGGCCATCGATCTCATCGACGAGGCGGCGGCCAGCATCCGGCTGCAGATCGACTCCAAGCCGGAGTCCCTGGACCGGCTCGAGCGGCGCATCATCCAGCTCAAGCTGGAGCAGCAGGCGCTGATGAAGGAGGACGACGACGCCAGCCGCAAGCGCCTCGATTTGCTGAACCATGAGCTCGGCGAGAAGGAGCGGGAATACAACGAGCTGGAAGAGGTGTGGAAGGCCGAGAAGGCCGCCCTGGCCGGTACCCAGCACATCAAGGCAGCGCTGGAGCAGGCCCGTCAGGATCTCGAGGTGGCGCGTCGCGCAGGGGACTTGGCCCGCATGTCCGAGCTGCAGTACGGCCGCATCCCGGAGCTCGAGAAACAGCTGGATCTCGCCACCCAGGCGGAGATGCAGGAGACCAGCCTGCTGCGCAACAGAGTCACCGACGTGGAGATCGCAGACGTGCTGGCGCGCTGGACCGGGATCCCGGTGGCGCGGATGCTGGAAGGGGAGCGGGACAAGCTGCTGCGGATGGAAGAGCAGCTGCACAGTCGGGTGATCGGCCAGGAAGAGGCGGTGGACGCCGTCTCCAACGCCATCCGCCGCTCCCGTGCCGGGCTGTCCGATCCGAACCGCCCCATCGGCTCCTTCCTGTTCCTCGGTCCCACCGGGGTGGGCAAGACCGAGCTGTGCAAGGCGCTGGCGGAGTTCCTGTTCGATACCCAGGACGCCATGGTGCGCATCGACATGTCCGAGTTCATGGAGAAGCACAGCGTGGCGCGGCTGGTGGGGGCACCTCCGGGATACGTGGGCTACGAAGAGGGGGGTTATCTCACCGAGGCGGTACGCCGTCGCCCCTACTCGGTGATCCTGCTGGACGAGGTGGAGAAGGCGCACCCGGATGTGTTCAACATCCTGCTGCAGGTGCTGGACGACGGTCGCCTGACCGATGGTCAGGGCCGCACCGTCGATTTTCGCAACACAGTGGTGATCATGACCTCCAACCTCGGCTCGGATCTCATCCAGGAGCACTACGCCGAGAAGGACTACGAGGAGATGAAATCCCTGTTGATGGAGTTGCTGACCCGCAGCTTCCGCCCGGAGTTCATCAACCGGATCGACGAGACTGTGGTGTTCCACCCGCTGGACGAGGATCACATCAAGTCCATCGCCCGGATCCAGCTCAAGAGCCTGATGGGCCGTCTGGAGTCCCAGGGCTTCGAGGTGGAGGTGAGCGAGGAGCTGCTGACCAAGCTGGTTCACGCCGGTTTCGATCCCGTCTACGGGGCGCGTCCCCTCAAGCGGGCCATTCAGCAGAAGGTGGAGAACCCGCTGGCCCAGGCGCTGCTCAGCGGCAGGGTCATCCCCGGCAAGAAGTTGCTGCTGGGTGCCGACAGCAACGGCCTTACCATGAGCCAGCCATGATGGTGTCATCGATGAAAAACGCAGGCCTTGTGCCTGCGTTTTGTTTTCAAGGGGATTGAGATGCTGACGTTTTCCGTTTTGGTGGATGATGATGTTCATCTACCCGGCTGCCTGCCTGAAAAGGGACTGTCGTTGCTGTTGGAGTGCGATGGCCTCAAGGTGTTGTTCGACAGCGGTCGGGGCCGGGTGCTGCGGCACAATGCCGAGGTGATGGGGGTCGATCTCGGCTCTCTCACCCATGTGGTGCTGTCCCACGGTCATTACGACCATGTGGGCGGCATCGGCTCCCTGCCAGTATATCCCGATCCCATCCCATTGATCGCCTGTCCGGATGTGTTCAATGAGCGGGGCTACTTCCTGCCGTTGCTGCTCCGACGCTACAACCTCTACCGCCTCTCGGGGGATCTGGATCCGCGACAACTGGCGACGAGAGGGCTGCTCCCTCACTGTTCGGCCGAGCCGGTCTGGCTGTCCGAGCGGCTGGTGTTCCTGGGATCCATACTGCGACGGGAGCAGGACAAACCCTCCTTGCTGGGTTACATGGTGCGGGGCGGGCGAGTGGAGAAAGACCTTATCAGCGATGATTCGGCGCTGGTCTACAAGAGCGAGCAGGGTCTGATAGTCTTCATCGGCTGCGGTCACTCCGGTGCCGAGAACATCGTCCAGTGGGCCAAGGAGGTGTGCGGAGATGAGCGGGTGCATGCCGTCATCGGTGGCCTGCACCTGAAATTCTCCGGCCCGCGGCGGGCGGTGGCGCTCGGCACTTATCTGCAGGAGGAATCGGTGGAGAAGCTGTTTGCCTGCCATTGCACCGGCAAGCGGAAGGCGGGACTGCCGCGGCAGCACCAGATCGGGGCCGGTTTCGAGTACCGATTTCCGTCATAAAAAAACGGCAATCCGAAGATTGCCGGGAGGAATGTATTCAATGCGACCTGGCGTGGGTTGAGCGGGTCGCAGGGGCAAGCCCCGGTTTCGCAGAGGGTCATCCAGGATGACCCTCTCCTTACAGCCGGTCCGGACTGCGCTCTTTCAGCCCGCACCGCCACACACCTTCGGCATCCGGCATGGGTTGCCGGATGCCATCAATCTGCTTACAGCATGCCCGGGATGGCAGCCTTCATCTCGGATGGCCAGACACCGACTTGTACCTGACCGATATGCTCTTTTTGCAGCAACAGCATGGCCAGACGGGATTGGCCTATGCCGCCGCCTATGGTTTGCGGCATCCGCTCGGCCAGCAGATCCTGGTGCCAGTCGTACTGCAGGCGATCCTCGTCCCCTGTGATGGCGAGCTGGCGGCGCAGGGCCTCGGCGTCCACCCGAATCCCCATGGAGGAGATCTCGAAGCTGTCTTCCAGCACCGGGTTCCACACCAGGATGTCGCCGTTCAGACCGGCCAGACCCAGTTCGCTCTCGCTGCTCCAGTCGTCATAGTCAGGGGCGCGCACGTCGTGGCGCTCGCCGTGGGAGAGGACACCGCCGATGCCGATGAGGAAGACGGCTCCCAGCTCCTTGGCGATGGCCCGCTCGCGCCCCTTGGCATCGAGAGCCGGGTAGCGGGTCAGCAGCTCTTCGCTGTGGAGGAACTGGATCTTGGCCGGCAGGAAGGGGGTCAGCGCGTGCTCGGCGCAGACGGCGCGCTCTGTGGCCTTGATGGCGGCCCAGATGCCGCGCACCGTCTCCTGCAGGTAGGCTAGATCCCGGCGCTCGCCCGGCATCACCTTCTCCCAGTCCCACTGATCCACGTAGACGGAGTGGATGGGGGTGAGCCGGTCTTCGTCCGGACGCAGGGCCTTCATGTGGGTGTAAATGCCTTCACCCGGGCCGAAGCCGAATCGACCCAGGGTCTGGCGCTTCCACTTGGCCAGGGAGTGCACCACTTCGTATCTGTGTCCGGGGAGTGTCTTCACCTTCACTTGCACCGCATTCTCGTGGCCGGAGAGGTTGTCCTGAGTGCCATCACCGACGCGGCTCAGAATGGGGGCTTGCACCTCCATCAGACCCAGTTGCTGGGCGAGCTGGCGGGAGAACATCTCTTTGACGAAGCTGATCTGTTGTTGGCTGCGAATGTAGTGCTGTTTCATGGGAAATACCTGTTTCAAACCCGTTGGATGTGGCGATTCTTCAACAGATTGCGCACTTAATTCAATATTCGATAATAGAAATAGGCTTTACGCATTTTTTTGTTCAAAATATCCGGGTTTTTGCTGAGATATCGTCAACGGGAGTGCAAAAAAGTGTCGGAAAATTATCGGATCGATAATCTCGATCAGGCCATCCTCACCGCCCTGATGGAGAATGCGCGTATCCCTTACGCCGAGCTTGCCAAGCAGCTGGCAGTCAGCCCGGGCACCATTCATGTGCGGGTGGAGAAGATGAAGCAGGCGGGGATCATAGAGGGCACCCGGGTACAGGTGAATGCCAAGAAGCTGGGTTACGACGTCTGCTGCTTTATCGGGATCAATCTGAAGAGCGCCAAGGATTACCCCTCGGCCCTGGCCAAGTTGCAGGCGCTGGACGAGGTGGTGGAGGCCTACTACACCACGGGCCACTACAGCATCTTCATGAAGGTGATGACCCGCTCCATCGACGAGTTGCAGACTGTGCTGATCCACAAGATCCAGACCATAGACGAGATCCAGTCCACCGAAACCCTGATCTCGCTGCAAAACCCCATCCTGCGGGATGTAAAGCCTTGAGTCGGGTGGTTTGAGGGGGGCGTAGAGCTTCCTCTCCTGTGCGAGATACTGCTTGCGTAGCAGAAACCCGACCTTGCGGGATATGAAACCCTGCCCGGTGGATCAGGGATCGAGATAGGGGATGCCGTACTTGTCGTAGAGGGCCTTGAGACGGCCGTCATGCTTCATGTGCAGCAGCTCGGCATCGTAGGCCGCCATCAGGGCCGGAGTGTCGGCATCGGCCCGGGCCTTGCACCAGACATGGTAGTAGGGGCTGCTCTTGAGGGGTCTCGGCAGGTAGCCGAGCCTGCCCTCCAGCCCCTCCTCCCTTATCTGGGTGAAGGCGGTGACCAGGGACATGGGCACCAGATCGATGCGACCGGCGATCAGCTTGCGCAGTTGCAGCTGGTTGATGGGGATCTCCTGGAAACGATAGGCCGGGTCGGCCAGGGCTGCCGTCAGTTCAGGGGTGTAGGAGAAGTCCTTGGTGACACCGATGCGCCAGGGCTTGAGATCGGCCAGGGTCTGGTAGTGGATCTTGCCCAGGTCGGCCTTGCGCACGAAGAAGTGCCAGCTGTGGCGGATATGGGCCTGTTTGGGGTAGAGCAGGTAGCGCGTTCGCTCCGGCTTGTAGGAGTGGCTCAGCAGCAGGTCATAGGCGCCGCCCTCTGCGTTGCGGGTGAGTCTGGCACCGGAATCGAGCAGCTCTATTCTGATGGGGACCTGGAGGACGCCAAAGATGCTAGTGACCAGATCCACATCCAGCCCCCGTGGCTGGCCTTTCTCATCCAGCCACTTCAGGGGGGGCTCAAGAAGGCCGCCGATGACCAGCTCCCTGGCCGACAGCCAGCAGGGCAGCAGCAAACAGAGCATGAGCAAGACTCGCAAATCACATCTCCTGAAGACTCGGGGCTGGTTCACGCGCAACGGGGTATAGTGACCGGCAGATACCTCACCAGAGACGACCCCGGATGGCAAACCCTGAAGTAGAAAGCGAACTGGATGGCATCGACAGGCTCTCTGTCTGTCTCTATCGTCTCGGTCTGAGTCTGACAGCTTTGCTGCTGTTGTGTCGAGGGGTTGGCTTGCTGGGAGGACCGGTGTCCTTGTCCCCCGCCGTCTGGCTGACCATGCTGGTGGTGGCCAGCGGTCTGTGTGGATTCTGCCTGCACATTTATGACAAACGGGCCCGGTTTCTCCTGCAAGGGCTGGCCTGGGGCGGATTGATGCTGGCCGCCTGCGGCGCCCCCGCCATCCTGGTGCTGGGGGCTGCCCTGGCCACCCTCTGTGGCCTGGCGTTCAAGGAGCAGTTCTGCTTCGCCATCCCGGGTATCAGGCTCTTGCCTCTGTTGTTACCCCTGCTGTGGCTGCTGGAGTGGACCCGCTTTGCCTGGGCCACGGCCCTGGTTGCCCTGGTGAGCGGCTTGCTGCTTGGTCTGCTCAGCCTGGCCAAGTGGCGCATGCCCCTGCATTTCGATATCGGCGATCGGGGACGCTACCAGCTCTAGGTGGCCTGGCACTGCTTCATCTGTGCGTTGAGGGCCTGCATTACCTGTCGGCGGTTGATGATGCCGACCACCTTGTCCCCTTCCAGCACCGGATAGACCTTGGGTCTGGCCCCCGTCATCTGGCGGGCGAGATCCAGGATACTGTCATCCGGGCTGACGAACAGCGGGGTGCGGCTCATCAGATCTTCTACCCGGGTGCGGCTGTCGCAGTGATAGCTGCCGGTGAGCAGGCTGGGGATGCAGTCCTGCTCGGAGAGAAATCCGATCAGCCGTTTCTGGTCATCCAGCACCGGCAGGCCGCTCGCGTCGGCCTGATGGAGTCTGTCGAGGGCCTCGGCCAGGGCGAGTTGGGGGCCGAGGGAGTGGGTCAGGCGGCTCATGTGATTGCGGATCTGCAGCATCGGGGTGGCTCCAAAAGAGTTAAAGTGGTGTCACTATGTCCGCTGGACGGCGGACGGGGCCAATGGCTTGTGCCGTGGAGATTGATAGGCAGGGCCCTGTCAGGGGTCGGCAAGCACTGACAAAAGGAGAGGTTATGCGTGCATTGGTAACGGGCTGCGGCCGTCGGCTGGGATTCTATCTGTGCGAGCAACTGGTGGCCGCGGGCTGGCAGGTGACGGGCAGCTATCGCAGCGAGCGGCCCGAGCTGGCCCGCTTGCGAGCACTGGGGGTAGAGCTGGTGCGGGCGGATTTCGCCGTGGAAGAGGATGTGGCCCGCCTTGTCACTGTGCTGGGAGCCCATGACGATCTGGCGTTGATCATCCACAACGCCTCCGCCTTCGAGCCACAGGCGGCGGATCCTGCGGTGCAGCTGGCCCAGTTCGAACAGTTCTACCGGGTACACATGGCGGCGCCATTTCAGCTGAACCGCGCACTGGCCCCCAAGCTGGCAGGCAATCCCAACGCCAGCATCATCCACATCACCGACATCTACATTCATGCCCCGGCGCCCCAGTTCGCCGCCTATGTGGCCACCAAGGCCGGGGCGCATTCGCTGGCCATGAGTTTTGCCCGGGAGCTGGCACCGGCGGTGCGGGTCAACACCATCGAACCCGGCCCCATCCTGTTCCTCGACGAGCATGGGGACGACTGGCGTCAGCAGGTACTGGCCCGGACGCCGTTGGCGAGGGAGGGGGGGCTGGAGCCCATCTGGCAGGCAGTCAGGCTCTTGATGACAAACGACTATATGACGGGGGCCAGCATCCGGGTGGACGGTGGCCGGGCCCTCGCCGTCATCTAGACGTCATGATGGGGCTATGGAGCTGGAGGTGGCGGTAGCCTGATCAGGCGCCTAGTGGGGCCGAATGGTTGCCTGATGGGCGGGCAGGTCCGGGTGCACGGCGGGCAACTCCTGGCGCTGTTCGGCAGCTTGGCGCAGGGCCACGGGCTGCTGGCCGAAGCTCTGCTGCGCAAACACCTTGCTGGTTCGCAGACGCAGCGTCACCTTGTGGGCACCGACCCGTCCCCCCTCATACATCTCGGCCAGCAGATCCCTGAGATAGGCATCCACCCCGACTCCGGAGAAGGCATCCCTCTCATGGCTGGCCAGGATGTCGATGTCGAGGGGCCTATCTGTCACCTTGCACAGGGGATTGCCGCGATCCCGCCCATGGGCAAGCTCCATGGTGACGAATTCGGCTTTCAGCTGGACGGCGGAGAGTTCGCTCTGGACGACGAACAGGCAGTTGAGAAAGTCATGGCGCGACTGCATTCCCACCGGTTTGGTCTGGATCACCGAACTCAGACGCAGCTGGCCGAAGCGGGCCAGCAGCTCTTCCACGGCCTGGCTGACGTGCTGGGAGGGGGCGAGATTGGATCCAATGCTGCAGAGGTAAAACATGGTTGCCATTCCTTGGGTTGGGCTCGACTGAAATATATACGCAGCTCACGGTTATTGGATTCACTATGAATTAACATGCTGTTATCTGTTGTGATCCAACTCTGATTGGCAGAAAGGAGGTTTGCATGAGTGTGGAGATGAAGTGGGCGCTGTTGACCGCCTCAGGTGCCCTGGCAGTGATCCTGATAATCTGCCTGGCGTCCGTCGGTCTGGCGTGAATCCTGACCCCGAGTGCAATCAAACCGGCCCCCTGGCCGGTTTTGCTTTTTCATGGAGTGCGGATATGCTGGCCCACCCATGAAGAATCGAGACAGCAGAAGATGACCAAGGTTCGGCCCCGTTCCCTGCTCCAGGTGGTATTGATGGGCTTCGTGCTGGTGCTGATGCCCCTGGGGGGCATGATCTGGCACGATAGCCAGGCGCTCTCCCATCTGGGCCAGTTGACCAGCGACGAGATGGAGCGGGCGGTGCGGGATACCCGCCGGGCGACCCTGCTCACCACCCAGGCCATCGATCTGGAGCGCACCTTGCGCCGCTATGCGGTGCTGGGGGACGAACGCATCCTCGGCAGTTATCAGCAGCAGCTGGCCCGTTATCGCGAGCTGCTCGCCACCCATCGGCAATCCATCCCGGATGCCGCCGCCTACAGAGATCTCGAGGCCACCCTGGCCTGGCTGGATGGCTTGCAGGATCTGCGCAAGGCCAGGCAGGAGGCGACCAGCCCCAACTTCACCCAGTTCAATGAGCTCAACCAGCAGCTGGAAGTGGTCACCCGCAGCCAGGTCGATGAGCATGTGGCGGGGATGCGGGCGGCCATCGCCGAGCTGCGGAAGGAGATCTGGTGGGTGAGCGGCTTCGTGGCGGGGCTCAGCCTGTTGCTGGTGCTGCTGTTTACCTACCTCATCATCCACCCCGTGCGTCAGATTGAGTCGCGGATCCTGAGCCTGGGCGCCGGTGTCGAGCCGGACAAGCGCCCGGTGGATGGCCCCGCCGAACTGGTGCTGCTGGGAGAGCGGATCGGCTGGCTGCACGACAAGCTCAAGGAGCTGGAACAGCAGAAGTACCAGTTCCTGCGCCATGTATCCCACGAGCTGAAGACGCCCCTCGCAGTGCTGCGGGAGGGGGCGGATCTGCTCTCCGAACAGCTGGTGGGACCGCTCAACGGGGATCAGCAGGAGATCTGCCAGATGCTGGAGGAGAATAGCCGCCGACTGCAGACCCTGATCGAGCGTCTGCTCGACTTCAACCGCCTCAGCCAGCAGGAGGTGTTCAGCCTGACGGCGGTGCCCCTGGCCCCCTTGTTGTCAGAATTGTCTGCAGAATACCGGCTGGCGCTGGAATCCAAACAAATCAGTGTACACTTGCCGCCCGAGCCCATCAGCCTGCAGGCCGAGCCTTATCGTCTGCGACTCATCCTCGACAACCTGTTTTCCAACGCGGTCAGTTATGGCGCCAAGGGAGGCCAGATCTGGATCCGTGCCGGCCAGGATGCCAACGGCAGCTGGCTGGAGGTGGCCAACGAAGGGCCCGTCATCCCGCCAAACGAGCGGGAGCGGATCTTCGAGCCCTTCGAGCAGGGCAGCATAGTGCGCCAGGGGTTGTTGAAAGGATCCGGGATGGGCCTCTCCATTGCCCGCGAGTCGGCGATGAGTCTGGGGGGCGAGCTTAAATTAATTGAGGATAAACAGGCTGATGTCTGTTTCCGGTTGGATCTTAAGTGAAATTCAAGATGAAACGATTCGTTGTACCCGTATTGATGATAAGCCTGCTTTCAGGCTGCTCCCTGCTGCCATCGCGCAGCCTG
Source organism: Aeromonas rivipollensis (assembly GCF_037811135.1). Classification (NCBI taxonomy): domain Bacteria; kingdom Pseudomonadati; phylum Pseudomonadota; class Gammaproteobacteria; order Aeromonadales; family Aeromonadaceae; genus Aeromonas; species Aeromonas rivipollensis. The sequence goes on from NZ_CP149130.1 coordinate 259,102, forward strand.
ACAGAGCCCTCGGAGCAGGTCCTTGCCAAGCGGATGGAGTTCGCGAACAAAGAGATGCAGGTGCGCCTGCAATACTCCGACTGGCTGCTGGCCAGTCGTCCCCAGCAGCGGGCGCAGGAGCGCGAGCGGCTGGCCGGTGCCACCGATCTCGAGAGCAGGGTCAGCCTGGCCATGGTCAATACCCATCCGTCCGAGTCGGTAGCGAGCCGTCGGGCCGGGCTGGATCGGCTCAAGGCCCTGCTGCCCGAGCTCGGCCTGGATGCCCAGGCCTTCCTGCGCAGCTGGATAGCCCTCGGCGAGGAGCTGCTGGCCCGTGACAGTCGCCGCGACGATCAGAGCCAGGAGGTGCAGCGCCTGCGCCGCCAGATAGAGCAGCTCTCCGCCATCGACGAACAGCTCAACCAGCGCAAGCTCAATGGGGGCGCCCAGCCATGAAGCGCCGAGGGCGTGCAAGGCGGGGAACAACAACAGGTCTTCAGGGTAAAGGGGTGAGAGCATGAGTCGCATTCTGCTGGTGGACGACGATGCCAGCCTGCTCAAGCTGATGAGCATGCGCCTGCGCAGTCAGGGTTACGAGGTGGATACCGCCGACAGCGCCGAGGGGGCGCTGGACAGGTTGCGTCAGCAGCGGGCCGATCTGGTGCTGAGCGATCTGCGGATGGGGGGCATGGACGGACTGGCGCTGTTCGAGCGGATCCAGGCCCAGTGGCTCGGCATGCCGGTCATCATCATGACCGCCCACGGCACCATCCCCGACGCCATACAGGCGACCCGTTCCGGGGTGTTCAGCTTTCTCACCAAGCCCATCGACAAGGACGAGCTGCTGGTCACCATAGAGCACGCCCTGAGCCTGACCCGCCCGAAACAGCAGCATGAGTGGCAGTCCCTCATCCAGACCCGTAATCCCCAGATGGAGCAGTTGCTGATCCAGGCGAGCAGCGTGGCCACCATGGAGGTGCCCGTGCTGATCTTGGGGCCTTCGGGCTCCGGCAAGGGGGTGATGACTCAGGCGCTGCATCAGGCAAGTCGTCGTCGTGATCAGCCGCTGCACACCATCAATTGTGCCGCGCTGCCCTGGCCTGTGCTGGACTTGCAGCTGTTTGGCGAGGATGGACAGTCCGGCCTGTTCGAGCAGGCCAAGGGGGCGACCCTCTTCCTCGACGAGATAGGGAACCTGTCGGAGTCGTTGCAGGCCAAGTTGCTGCAGGTGCTGGCGGAATATGGTCAGGGCACCCCCGAGGTGCGGGTCATCAGCTCCAGCCATCAGGATCTGGTCACCGCCATGGAGGAGGGGCGTTTTCGGGAGGATCTCTTCTACCGCCTCAACGTGGCCAACATCACCTTGCCGCCCCTCAGCGCCCGCAGCGAGGATATCCCCCTGCTGGCGCGCCAGGCGCTGGACGACTATCGCAGTCGCCACGACAACTGCGCCGCCCTCGGCTTCTCGCCGGAGGCGCTGGCCCTGTTGGCAGCGGCGGCCTGGCCCGGCAACGTCCGTCAGCTCTATGGGGTGGTGGAACAGCTCGCCAGCCTCTGTTGCAGCCCTGTGATAGGCGCTGCCATGGTGGAATCTGCCCTGAGCGGTGGCGTCGGCGGCATTCCCTCGTTCAACGAGGCGCGCGCCGAGTTCGAGAAGGAGTATCTGATCCGCCTGCTGCGCACCACGGAAGGGAATGTGACCCTGGCGGCCAACATGGCGGGAAGAAACCGCACCGATTTCTACAAGTTATTGAATCGGCACGGTATCGAGGCGGCAAACTTCAAATCGAAGGGATAAGCGAGGCGGGAGCGGCCGGTCAGCGACGGGTCGCAGCCCTTGTTCAGGCCGGGTCGGTCACGCCAGTGCTGGCCCGGGCCTTCCGGGTTTTGTCGGAGAGCCAGAGGCCGCTCGCCTTCATCAGGTAGCCAAAGAGCGCGCCTATCACCGGGCGCCGGGTCAGGATCAGGCCGGATCAACCGCGCGAGTCGCGGCCTGGGCCTTCCGGGTTTTGTGGGAGAGCCAGAGGCCGCTCGCCTTCATCAGGTAGCCAAAGAGCGCACCTATCACCAGAGATGGCAGGATAAGCCGCCACTCCCCCGCCGCCCCGAAGGTGGCGCAGCAACCGGCGAAGGTGCCGGGAATGTAGCCCAGCCACTGCTGCTTTGCTTGCACGCACATCAGGGTTGCCACCACACCCGTCATCAGATAACCCGCCATGCCAGCCCCCCACCAGCCTTCGCCGTGGATCAGCAGTAGTGCCCACAGCATGCCGGTGGCATTGCACAGCAGGGTCTGCAGCAGCGCCCTGTAACCGCCGCTCGAGGCGAAATAGCTGGTACAACCGAGGAAGCCGACCCAGGAGATGAGACCGAGGGCGGCGGCCAGTCCGCCCCAGACGGCGGAGAGGATCCCGGTCGTGATGGAGATGGCGATCAATGGGCTCATGGCATGACTCTCAGTGGTTGAATTCGGAAAAGGAGGCAGCCTACCCTTCGGCGAGGGGGCGGCAAGCAGGGGCCGGATTGTGTGTGATCTCCATCACTCTTTTCAACTCGGGAATACGCTTGCGCTCGCGAAAAAAATTCATTGGAGGCGTTCTTGGCCTTCGACCATAGTTAGAGGCCCTGTCCTGCTCATGGAGTGAGTCTGATGGTGCCAAACGTGATAGTTCCCCTGCTGGTATTCATTCTGCTGTTCCTGGTCGGCACCATGGCCAAGGCGCTGCCTCTTTACCAGCTCATGTAAATTTGTGTGAAATAAAACTCGGCCGGGGCGGGTCTTATGGTTGTCAGCCTCATCGCCCCGGGAGTTTTCCATGTTGATCAAGCGCCGTTCCTCTCATCACCTCACCGAACAGGATGTCACGCCGGAAGCCGTCTATCAGGATCGCCGGCTCATTCTGAAAGGGCTGGGACTGAGTGCCGCCACCCTGGCGTTTCCCACCCAGGCCAGCCTGCTGGATCTCTTCTCCGCCGAGCAACCTGTGCCTGCGCCCTCGACCAGGCCCCTCGACATTAGCGCCGCCACCAGGCCCGAGGGCCTGATCCTCACCCCGGAGGAGAAGGCCACCAGTCACAACAACTTCTACGAGCTCGGCACCGACAAGGGGGATCCGGCCCGCAACGCCCACTACCTCAAACCCGAGCCCTGGACGCTCAAGGTCGAGGGGGAGGTGGCCAAACCCTTTACCCTGGATGTGTGGGATCTCATCAACAAGAGCACCCTGGAGGAGCGGATCTACCGGCTGCGCTGCGTGGAGGCCTGGTCCATGGTGCTGCCCTGGAGCGGCATCCCGCTGGCGGATCTGATCCGCCGTGCCGAGCCCAACAGTCGCGCCAAGTTCGTGGCGTTCGAGACCCTCTATGATCCCGAGCAACTGCCGGGACAGGCCTCCCGCTCCCTCGGCGGCGGCATCGATTACCCCTATGTGGAGGGCTTGCGCCTCGACGAGGCGATGAACTCGCTCTCCTTCCTGGCGATGGGGCTCTACGGCAAGACGCTGCCCGCCCAGAACGGGGCTCCCATCCGGCTGGTGGTGCCCTGGAAGTACGGCTTCAAGAGCATCAAGAGCATCGTATCCATCCGTCTGGTGGAGGAGATGCCTCCCACCACCTGGAACCTGCTGGCACCGAACGAATATGGTTTCTATGCCAACGTCAATCCCGAAGTGGATCACCCGCGCTGGAGCCAGGCCAGCGAGCGCTTCATCGGCGAGGGGAGCATCTTCGGCGCCAAGCGCCAGCCGACCCTGATGTTCAACGGCTATGGCGACGAGGTGGCCTCCCTCTATCAGGGGATGGATCTGCGCAAATGGTATTGAAACTGACGCTCTGCCCGAACGGTGTCTTGCCCCCTTATCCCCTTGCGGGAGAAGGGTTGGGGATGAGGGGTGGGAAAAACAAAACGGGAACTGCGATATGACGCCGAGACTGAAAACAGCCCATATCAACGGCTTGCGCCTGCTGGTACACCTGGCCTCGCTGGGCTTTTTGCTCTGGCTGGGTTATGCCGTGCCAGCCGGGTTGCTGGGGGGAGATCCGGTACAGGGGCTGACCCACTATCTGGGCAAGGGTGCCCTGCACCTGCTGCTGCTGACCCTGCTGGTGTCGCCGCTGGCCAAGCGCTGGCGCCAGGGTCAGCTCATCAAGCTGCGTCGTCCCCTCGGGCTCTGGTGTTGTGCCTGGGCGTTGTTGCACTTTATGGTGTGGCTGGGGCTGGATCTGCAGTTTGACTGGGCTTTGATCGGCGGCGAACTGGTGAAGCGCAGTTACATAGTGGTGGGCATGGTGGCGCTGTTGCTGCTGATTGCCCTCAGCATCACCTCGATCCCGGCCCTGCTGCGGCGCATGGGGCCAGCCTGGCAGAAGCTGCACAACTGGGTCTATGCGGTGGCCCTGCTGGTGCCTGTGCACTACTGGTGGTCGGTCAAGAGTGGCTGGCAGGAGCCCCTCATCTACCTGTTGCTGGCGGGGGGGCTGTTGTGGCCGCGGCGAGAGAAGCTGCTGCGTCCCTGGCGCCGACGTCCGCAACCGGTCGGGAGGGCGGCGCAACAGCCGTCACGCCCATAGCAAAAGAGGCCTAATCGGCCTCTTTTTTGGTGATCTCTCCGCTGTAGGCATCGACCTGCAGCTGCACCCGCCTATCGTCGGCATCCAGGGTTTCCACCTCGAATTTGTCCCCTTCCAGCTCGACTTCCCGAATGTCGTGATACCCTTGGGCCAGCAACAGCTTGACCAGGGCCGGCATGTCGAGACGCGCCTGAGCCGCCCAGCCAAGGGTGGAAAAAAGGCAGAGGATCAGCAGGATACTGCGTGGGATCATATTCATTCCGGATTCATGGCTGGCACACTATAAACGGCATTATGTTAGGTTTTGAGAGATGAATCACCCATGAATAGCGCACTGCCCCTGCTTGGATTGCTGCTGCCGATGCTGGTCCAGGCGGCCCAGCCGAATGAGGCCTTGCTGCAACAAGCGGTCAGCGAGGGGCGGATCCGGCCTTTTCATGAGCTGATGGAGGTGGCTTCCCGCCTGCCGGTGCGCGTGCTGCGCGTCGATCTGGGGGAGGAGGACGGGGTCTGGCTCTATGAGCTTCGGCTCATCGACGACGAGAACAGCGTCATCAAGGTGGGCTATCGCGCCGACAACCTGGAGATGGTGTGGCTCAAGGGCCATCATCTGGAGCGCCTGTTCGAGCCTCGCCCGCCCCCGGAGGAGGAGTGATCCGCCGGATGCTCCCCGCCCCGATGGCTCGTCCCCCAATCGCCGCCGCGACAGGCGCAACTCTGCTTTGGATACCCATTTATGCGAATTCTGATAGTTGAAGATGAAAAGATCCTGGCCGGCCAGCTGGCGGAACAGCTGCGCCTGTCAGGCTTTGTGACCGATCTCTGCCACGATGGCAACGAGGCGGGTTTTCTCGGCGAGACCGAGCCCTATGACGCCATCATCCTGGATCTCGGCCTGCCGGGGCGCGATGGTCTGAGCGTGCTCAAGGAGTGGCGCAGCAAGGGGATAGACACACCAGTGCTGGTGCTGACCGCCCGTGGCCAGTTGCACGAGAAGATAGAAGGGCTCAACGCCGGGGCCGATGACTACCTCACCAAGCCGTTCCAGGTCGCCGAGCTGGTGGCCCGGGTGCAGGCCCTGGTGCGCCGGGCGGCGGGCAATGCCAGCTCCATCCTGGAAATAGGCGGGGTGCGGCTCGACATGGCGGCGTCCCAGGTATGGTACGAAGGCACCCCCATCAAGCTGACTGCCCACGAATTCCGGGTGCTGGGGTACCTGATGCAGCACAGGGGCAAGGTGGTGTCGCGCAGCGAGCTGATCGACCACATCTATGCCCAGGATTTCGATCGCGACTCCAACACCGTCGAGGTGTTCATCGGCCGGATCCGCAAGAAGACCCATGCCGATCTGATCGAGACGGTGCGCGGTCTCGGCTACCGGATCAACGAGTGAGACTAACGCTGATGCCAGCACGGCAGGGGGTCGATGAATGAGGCTGGTGCGTACCCTGCGGGGACGGTTGGTGGCCATCGCCCTGGTCTGGTGCGGGCTCTTCCTGTTCGCCACCGGCTTCAGCCTGCAGACCATGATGCGCAACTACTGGCAGGAGGCGGAAGCCGACGGCCTGCGGTTGCAGCTCTACGATCTGCTCTCCCGCCTGGAGATCCAGCCCGATGGTCTGCCCGTGGTCACCGAGCCCATGGCGGATCCCCGTTTCCGCCAGCCCTATTCCGGCTATTACTGGCAGCTTGAACTGGGGGATGCGGTGGTCAGCCGCTCCCGCTCCCTGTGGGATGTGCACCTGAGCGCCCACGGCCTGAAGTCGGCCTTCGGGGATCCGGATCTCTTCGTCGGCAAGGGGCCCAACAAGGAGCCCCTGCTGATCATGACCCGCACTGTGCTGCTGCCGGGCTCTGACAAGGTGTTTACCCTGGTGATGGCCAAGGACAGCAGCGCCTTGACCCAGACCCTGAAGAAGACCCGGATCAGCCTCTTCCTCGGTCTCGGCTTCGCCGCCGCCGGCCTGGTGCTGGGCTTCATGTTCCAGATCGTCTACGGCCTGCGTCCGCTCCATCTGCTGCGCCGCGAGCTGGGCCGGGTCCACCAGGGCCATCAGGAGGGGTTCCGGCTGCGCTATCCGCTGGAGATCCAGCCGCTGGTGGAAGACATCAACCGCCTGCTGCACCACTACAGTGAGCTGCTGCAGCGGGCCCGCTCCCACACCGGCAACCTGGCTCACGCCCTCAAGACGCCGCTCAGCATAATGCGCAATCAGGTGGCCCAGCTGCCCCCCGAGGATCAGGCCGCCATCGGCGAGCAGCTCGACCAGATCCAGCGCCACATCGACTATCACCTTGGCAAGGCGCGGGTCACCGGGGCCGCCAAGATCCTCGGTGTCTCGACCCCGGTGCGGGCACGGGTGGAGTACATCTGCCGCGCCTTCTCCCGTCTCTACCCGGGCAAGAGGGTGGACCTGCAGGTGCCGGCCAACCTGGCGGTCGGGGTGGAGGAGCAGGACTTCGACGAGATGGTGGGCAATTTGCTGGAAAATGCCTTCAAATGGTCGGCCAGCCAGCTGCGCATCTCCAGCGCCGAGCTGGGGGGCTGGATCACCCTGCGCATCGAGGATGACGGTCCCGGCATGAGCGAGGATCAGATAGCCAAGGCGGTGCTGCGCGGGGTGCGCCTCGACGAGAAGGTACCGGGCTCCGGGCTCGGCCTCAACATAGTGTCAGACCTGGCCGAAGCCTATCGTGGCAGCCTCATCATGGGGCGGGCCGAACTGGGGGGGCTTGCCGCCTCGCTCTCCCTGCCCAAGGTGGCCAGGGTCGACGGTTAATGCACAGATGAGTGAGGCGGCCCGGCATGGGCCGCTCGGGCCCGGGTCGTCCTCCGAGGTAGCATGGGGGGCGCACCAGGCATAAGATAGGGTCCTTATTTCAAGCGGTAGGAAGGGTAGCAATGACTGACGATCCATGGGCGCTGTGCCATCTCGATGATTCGTTCGATGCCTCGGTGCTGGGTACCAAGGGAGCCCAGATCCAGTGGTTTGAGGACAGGGAGTCCCTGATCCAGTTCTTGCTGGAGGATTTTGTCGATCTGCTGGCCGATGTGGGCGAGCTGGATGAGGATCAGACCGAGAGCGCCCGCGAGCGCTTCACCCTGCTGGTGGAGCAGAGTCAGGACGATCGCACCCTGATGGATGCCATCAACGATCTCGCCTCAGGCCTGCGCCGCATCGCTTGGCTGGGGCCGCTCTCGGAGCTTGCCGAGATCAGCGACGACTTCGCGAGCGGTCTGCGCGCCTTCTTCTGGACCCAGTATGATGGGGACGAGGATGACCCCGAGGCCTGGGTGCCGGAAGATCTCTGGCCCCAGCTCGTTGAGTGTGCGGAAGAATATATGGTAGAAGGCGACTTCTAACCCATTCTCGAAATGTTTATCTGCTAAAAGGCAGATAACTATGTGGCTAAACACAAGGCTGGTGAGCGGCGATTAGGCCACTCGGACAGTGATAGATAAGAAAACGGCGCCTTATGGCGCCGTTTTTGTGTTCATCCGGGCATCAGGCGTGGGCCGGCACCGCGTGGGCCGTGTTGATAAGCTCCGGGCCTGTGTACTTCTCGATCTGCAATTGGGCCATGTGACCGCAGTTGCCTTGCGCCAGGCTGGACGAGCCCTCGTCGAAGGTGAGGCAGTTGACGTTGCCGTTCTTGCAGATGCTGCCCGCTTCACCCGGTTTGGCCGGGTCGTACCAGGCACCTTCGCAGATCCGCACCACGCCGGGGCGAATGTCTTTCGAGAGCAGCGCCCCCACTAGGATCTGGCCGCGCTCGTTGAAGGCGCGCACCAGGTCCCCATCCCGGATGCCGCGAGTCTTGGCGTCGTCCGGGTGGATGAGGATCGCCTCCCGATCGGCGATGGCGAACTTGTCCCGCAGCGGGGTGTTGTCCAGCTGGGAGTGCAGCCGCTGGGTCGGGTGGGAGGTGTTGAGGGAGAGCGGATAGCGCGTAGCCAGCTCGCTCTTGACCCACTCCTTGGGCTCATACCACTTGGGGTGGCCGGCGCAGTCGGCATAACCCATCCCGGCTACCGTGTTGGAGAAGATCTCGATCTTGCCGGACGGGGTACCGAGCGGGTTGAGCAGCGGGTTCTCGCGGAAATCGGCGTGACGGATCCACTGGCGGTTTGCCTCGGGGATCGGGAAGCGGATGTAGTTGTTGGACTCCCAGAACATGTTGAACGGCGGCAGCGCCACCCGTGCACCTCGGGCCTGGGCCGCCATACCGTCGTACATCTGCTTGAGCCACAGCATCTCGTCCTTGCCTTCGGTGTACTGCTCCTGCACCCCCAGCTTGGCGGCGATGGCGCTGAAGATGTCGAAGTCGTTGCGGGACTCGTGCTGGGGGGGCACGCACTGGTGCATCGGGAACACATAGCGCTGGGAGTAGTCGCCACCCATCTCCAGATCGTTGCGCTCGTAGCTGGTGGTGACCGGCAGCACTATGTCGGCGTGTTTGGCGGTGGCAGTCCAGTAGGGTTCGTGGACTATCACTGTCTGTGGCTTGCGCCACGCCTGCAGCAGGTTGTTGGTGTCCTGATGGTGGTGGAAGGGGTTGCCGCCCGCCACGTAGACCAGCTTGATGTCCGGATAGGTCACCTTGCGGCCGTTGAAGTCGATGGTCTTGCCCGGGTTGGCGAGACAGTCGGCGATGCGGGCCACCGGGATCGGGGCCGGGCTGTTCTTGGGGGCGTTGCCGGCGGAGATACCGGCCAGAATGCCACCCTTGGCGGTGGGGCTGCCACCGGAGGAGTAGTGGTAGCTGAAGCCGTAGCCGCCGCCCGGCAGGCCGATCTGGCCCAGCATGGCCGCCAGGGTGATCAGCATCCAGTTCGGCTGCTCGCCATGCTGCTGACGCTGCATGCCCCAGCCGGCCATGATCATGGTGCGCTTGGCGGCCATGTCGAGGGCCAGCTGGCGAATGACCTTGGCCTCGACGCCGCAGACGCTGCTCGCCCACTCGGCGCTCTTCGGCTGACCGTCGTCCTTGCCCAGCAGGTAGTCGAGGAACTTGTCGAAGCCGACGGCGTAGCGATCGAGGAAGGCCTGATCGTGCTTCTTCTCGCTATAAAGGGTGTGGGCCACCCCCAGCATCATGGCCACGTCTGTGTAGGCGTTCGGGGCTATCCACTCTGCGTTGGCCAGCTTGGCGGTCTCGTTGTAGACGGGATCGATGCTGATGACGCGGGTGCCCTTCTCCTTGAGGGCCTTGAAACCGGCCTGGCCCTCGTGATCCGGCATGTTCCAGCTGTTCTTGAGGGTGACCTGGGCGTTGACCCCCCAGAGCACCACCAGTTCGGCGTGCTCCACCACGTTGGGCCAGGCGGTCTGCTGCTCGTACACCTCGATGGAGCCCATCACGTGGGACATGATCACCTGGGCCGCGCCTGTGGAGTAGTCACCGGCATAGCCGGTGAAGCCGCCACTGAGGTTCATCAGGCGGTGCAGCAGGGTGCGGCTGTTGTGGAACATGCCGACACTCTTCCAGCCGTAGGAGCCTGCGTGGATCGCCTGGGGGCCGAAGTCACTCTGCACGCGCTGGATTTCAGAGGCCACCAGTTCGATGGCCTGCTCCCAGCTCACCCGCACCCAGTCATCGGCGCCGCGCAGCTCCGGTTTGGCGCCCGGGCCGTGCTCCAGCCAGCTCTTGCGTACCATGGGGTACTTGATGCGGTTCTTGGCATGGACCTGGAACGGTGCCATATCGATGAGGTCATTCGGTGCCGGATCATCGGCCACCGGCTGGACCCGCACCATGCGGCCATCGGCGACTATGGCTTCGAAGGCTCCCCAGTGGGCGCCGGTCAGTATGCCCTTCTGGGCGGGGACCAGGGTGGGGAACTGCTCCAGCGCCGTGCTGATGGCCTGGGCCAGGGCGTGTTTCGGGAACAGGGCACCGAGCAGGGGCAGGGCGGCACAGGCCCCCAGGCCCTTGAGCAGGCTGCGGCGGGACAGATTGGTCTGTTGATCATTGAAAAAAGTCATATCGAATTCCTCTGTTCCAGCCTTAGTGTGCCGCGCTCATGTCACTGGCATGTTTCTGCACGTATTGGGTCAGCATGCGAGCCTGCTCCGGGGTGAGGGAGGTACGGGACTCCATCCCCTTGATGACGCCAATCCACTGGTTGGCATTGAAGTGATCCAGCGCGGTCAGACCGTGGCAGCCGGTACAGTTGTTGGACATCAGGGTGGAGGCGTATTGCCACAGCTTGCCCTGATCGCCGATGAGCTGGGTCTGGTCCACCCAGGCGGTCAGCTTGACCTGATGCCAGGTGAGGTTGGTGGCACTGTCGGTTTCACTCTGGCCGGTGACGAGCGCTTTCTTGGCGACATCGCCGACCAGCACGCTCAGGATGCGTTTGCCGGGGGCGGCGTAGAACACCTCGCTCACCCCGTCCTGCTGCCAGCCCTCGATCTGCACCTGGGCGCGGCCGCTGTCGTTGGCCAGCACTTCCACCTTGGTGGAGGGCATCAGGGTGCCTTCGTCCGTGGTGGCCTTGGCATCGAGGTACAGGGGCGTGGTGGCGATGGCGTAACGGGTGGTGACGCTGGCCGGCGTCTGGGCAGCGGCGGCAGCCAGTTCACTGGCGCCGGCGGCAGCCAGACCGCTCATGTCGGGCATGATGTGGGCGACGCCGCGGTGGCAGTCGATGCAGGTCTGGCCCTCCTTGATGGCGACCGGGTGTTCGGCGCGGGCGTTGGGGCGCTGGGCCAGAATGTCCATGGCTGCGTAGCTGTGGCAGCTGCGGCAGGTGGCGGAGTCATTGGCCTTGAGCTGATCCCAGACCGTCTGGGCCATGCGCAGCTTGTGGGCTTCGTATTTCTCAGGAGTGTCGAGGGTGCCGATCGCCTCGTGATAGATGTCCTTCACGGCGCGGATCTTTGTCCAGAGGTAGGAGGCGGGCTCATTGGGAATGTGGCAGTCGGCGCACTCGGCACGGATCCCCTTCACGTTCTGGAAGTGGACGCTGCCCTGATACTCGGCGAGCGGTGTCTGCATGGAGTGGCAGGAGACGCAGAATTCGGTGGAGCTGGTCTTGTGCAGCACTGTGACTGTCACTCCCAGTGCCGCGACGCCCAGCAGGGCTCCGAGCAACAGGAGCCAGAACCAGGTCTTTCTCAACATTTTTCCAAGCATGGCGGCAGTTCCCTACGATCAAATATTACCAATATAGTAGTAGTCTTGGTGGGAGAGGGGTTGACCTCGGTTATGGTTTTTATTCTTAAATTTAAATTTTTTCCGTTTTAAATTTCACACTGATATCTCTGGTTGAATTTAAATCAACTTGAGATTGTTAACTTTGTTAGTTTAGCTTTATTTGGCTCTCTTTTTGTCATCATATCCACATTAAACATGCCGGAAGCGGTTCTGCCGCGATGTTTTGCTCTCCAGTGCTACTGTCTGGCCCCGAATGGGCAGGTGTTGGGCTTTACGAAAGGCTCGATATATACTGTTTGCATATACAGTGATCAGGTTTGTCAGTCATGCGACTCTTTATTGCCGAAAAGCCCAGCCTTGGCCGCGCCATCGCCGATGTTCTGCCCAAGCCCCACAAGAAGGGGGAGGGCTACATCGAGACGGCGCAGGGAGACGTGGTGACCTGGTGTATCGGGCACCTGCTGGAGCAGGCGGAGCCCGATGCCTATGATGCGGCCTACAAGCAGTGGCGCATGGAGCAGCTCCCCATAGTGCCGAACCAGTGGCAGCTGGTGGCCAAGCCCAAGACCAAGAGCCAGCTTGCCGTGATCAAGCGGCTGATCAAGCAGGCCGACTGCGTGGTCAATGCCGGTGACCCGGACAGGGAGGGGCAACTGCTGGTGGACGAGGTGATCGACTTCCTCGGCTACCCCAAACTCAAGCCGGTGCAGCGCTGCCTCATCAGCGATCTCAATCCCCCTGCGGTGCGCCGTGCCCTCGACAAGCTGCGGGACAACAAGGAGTTCGTGCCACTGGCGGTCTCGGCGCTGGCCCGTAGCCGTGCGGACTGGCTCTATGGTATCAACATGACCCGCGCCTATACCCTGCTCGGACGCAAGGCCGGCTGCAGCGAGCTGCTCTCGGTCGGCCGGGTGCAGACGCCGCTGCTGGGGCTGGTGGTGCGGCGGGATCTCGAGATAGACGCCTTCGTGCCCAAACCCTTCTACGAGGTGCTGGCCCATGTGGTGACGGAGCGCAACGAGGGGTTCAGCGCCAAGTGGCTGCCTTCCGAGTCCTGTGCGCCCTGGCAGGACGAGGAGGGGCGGGTGCTCAACCGGGCGTTGGCCGCCAAGGTGGTGGAGCGGATCCAGGGCCAGCCAGCCCGGGTGGAGGAGGTGGAAGAGCAATCCCGCAAGCAGGCTGCGCCACTACCTCACAACCTCTCCAGCCTGCAGATCGATGCCGCCAAGCGGTTCGGCATGGACGCCAAGCGGGTGCTGGATCTCTGCCAGAGCCTCTACGAGCGCCACAAGCTCATCACCTACCCCAGATCCGACAGCCGTTATCTGCCGAGCGATCACTTCAATCGGGCGCCCCAGGTGCGGGATGCCATAGCCGCAACGGCACCCGCCCTGGCCAAGGCGGTGAGCGAAGCGGACGGCAAGCTGCGCAGCAAGGCCTGGAACGACGGCAAGGTGGATGCCCACCACGCCATCATCCCCACCGAGAAACATGGCAACCTGGCAAGCCTCTCCGCCGATGAGGGCAAGCTCTATGGCCTGGTTGCCCGTCAGTACCTGCTGCAGTTCTATCCTCCGTTCGAGTACAACGATAGCCGGGTGTTGCTGCGCATCGCCGGTGGCCTGTTCCAGGCCAAGGCGCGGCGCATCCTCAAGGCGGGCTGGAAGGCGCTGCTCGGGGTCGAAGAGGACGATGAGGAGGAGGCCGGTACCCTGCCTGCGCTGCGAGAAGGGGAGCAACTGCGGTGCGAGCGGGGCGAGCTGCTGGAGAAGATGACCCAGGCACCCAAGGCATTCACCGACGCCACCCTGCTGGCCGCCATGACGGGCATAGCCCGCCATGTGCAGGATCCCGAGATCCGCAAGATCCTGCGCGAGACAGATGGCCTCGGCACCGAGGCGACCCGTGCCGGCATCATAGACCTGCTGTTCAAGCGCCGCTTCCTGGTGCGGCAGGGCAAGAGCATCAAGGCAACACCGACCGGACGGGCCCTGATCCAGGCACTGCCTGCCACTGCCACCACGCCGGACATGACTGCCTTGTGGGAGCAGCACCTCGGCCGGATCGCCGAGCGTCACGCCAGTTACCAGCAATTTATGGGGCCGCTCACCGAGCAGCTTAACGGGCTGATCGAGGGGGCCAGGCAGGATTCGGGGGCCAGCTTCAGCGCCCTGCCCAGGGAGGCGCCGGGGGCCGGCAAGCGGCGTTTCACCCGCCGCAAGAGTTCGTCGGTCAGTGGCGCCGCTGCGCAGCCCCGCAAGGGGGCGGGCAAGCGCCCGGCCAGAAGCAAGGCGGCCTGAGTGGCGCGGGGCCATGCGGCGACATGAGTCGCAAAAAGAGAGAGGGGCCCTGGGCCCCTCTCTCGATCTGGTTCTGGCGGCCGATCAGCCGGTATAGACGCCCTCTTCCGGGTAGCGGATCCGGGTCTCGCTCGGTCTGGCCAGCATCAGCGCCAGTGTCAGCGGCCCGAGACGGCCGCAGATCATCACCAGTACCAGGATGAGCTTGCCCGGCTCGCTCAGGGAGGCGGTGATGCCGGTCGAGAGGCCGACGGTGGCAAAGGCCGAGACGGTCTCGAACATGATCTTGTCGAAGGGCTGAGACTCGGTGAGCATCAACAGGAACATCGACAGCATCAACACCATGGTGCTGACGATGATGATGGCCAGGGATCGGGTCACTATCTGGGGTGACAGGGTGCGGCCGAAGGCGGTGACATGGGGACGCTTGGTGAGGAAGGCCCGGGTGGCCAGCAACACCACGGCGAAGGTGGTGACCTTGATACCGCCCCCCGTCGAAGTAGTGCCGGCACCGATGAACATCAACATCATCATGAACAGCAGGGAGGCGGGCACCATCTGGCCTATGTCCACTGTGTTGAAGCCTGCCGTGCGCGCCGTGGCCGACTGGAAGAAGGCCGCCAGCAGCTGGCCGCCAGGCCCGGCGTTGCCGAAGGTGGCGGTATTGTTGTGCTCCAGCAGCCAGAACATCAGGGTGCCCAGCAGCAGCAGCCCCGGTGTCATCAGCAACATCAGCTTGCTGTGCAGCTTGAGCTTGCGCCAGCGACGGTTGCGCACCAGATCGACGATGACGGTAAAACCCAGGCCGCCGAGGATGAGCAGGGCAGGTATGGTCAGGCTGATGATGGGGTCGTCTCTGTAGTCGATGAGGTTGTTGGCAAACAGCGAGAAGCCGGCGTTGTTGAAGGCAGAGACCGCATGGAAGAAGCTGACGTAGAGGCCATGGCCCCAGCCCATCTCGGGCACCCAGCGAATGGCCATGATGGCGGTGCCGATCAGCTGGGCAATCAGGGCGAACAGCACTATGCGCTTAACCAGCTGGATGATGTTGACCGATCCCTCCTGGCCCAGCGCCTCCTTTGCCAATACCTGCTGACGCAAACCGACCCGCTTGCTGAACATGGCGATGAGCAGCAAGGTCATGGTCATCTGGCCCAGGCCCCCTATCTCCATCAGCATCAGCAGAATGATCTGTCCTTGCAGGGTAAAGGCGGTGCCGGTATCCACCACCCCGAGCCCGGTCACACTGATGGCCGAGGTCGCGGTGAACAGGGCATTGATGAAGGTGACCTCGCCGTTGTGGCTCGAGGGTTGCACCAGAAACAGGGTGCCGACCAACAAGATGATCAGGAAACTGCCCAGGATCAGCCTGGCTTCACTCCAGCGGGACTCGTTATCCCTGTACAGGGCGAAGGCGTAGTTGCTGCGCCAGTTGATCATAGGGTGTCGAGCCAGTGATCGATGGCGTGCTTGTTGCCAGCCAGGATCAGGATGTCACCGAGCTGCAGCTCCATCTTGCCGGTCAGCACGTTGTGCAGCACCTCACCGCGTTTGATGGCCAGCAACTGGAAGTCGCTCTGTTGCAGCAGGTGCAGATCGGCCAGGGTACGGCCGTTCTGTTGCAGACCGATCACGAATTCGGTCAGCACCATGTCGTGTCCCAGCTCAAGGTAGTCGAACAGACGGTTGTCCAGCATGCTCTGGGCGACCCGGCGACCCATGTCCCACTCCGGGTTGATCACCTTGTCGGCGCCTACCTTCTGCAGGATCTTGGCGTGGAACTTGTCACGGGCCTTGACCCACACCTTCTTCACCCCGGCTTCCTTCAGCACCAGGGTGGTGAGTATGCTGGTCTCCAGGCTGTCGCCGATGGCGACGAAGACGATGTCGAAATTGGCCAGTCCCAGCTCGGCGATTGTGGCCTCGTCGGTGGCATCGGCGACGATGACATGGTTGCACAGGGTTGCGATCTGGCGGGTCTTGCTCTCGTCGATATCGATGGCCAGCACCTCGGCATTCTGCAACTGCAGCTCTTCACACAGTGCGCTGCCGAACAGACCGAGGCCGATGACGGCGAATTGATTATTCATTCATGCTTCCTCAACGGGCTGAAGGGCTTACTTTACTCCAGCGGTTTGAGTCCGAACAGTACCCGGGTTTTTCGTCCCGGGGGATCTGGGGTAAACTGCGCCTCTGCCCTTGTCGGAACACGAAGATGAAACTCACTCCCCATGCCCCCTTGGCGGCCCTCAATACCCTGGGCTTGGAAGCACATTGCCTCTGGCTGGCCGAAGTGGCCGAGCTGGATGATCTTTGCCAGTTGCGGGCCGATCCGGAGCTGAGCGTCTTGCCGCGCCTGGTGCTGGGTGGTGGGAGCAACATATTGTTCTGCAATGATTTTGCCGGTCTGGTCGTGCTGAATCGGATGAAAGGCATAGCGCTGCAGGATGATGGCAGCCACTGGTTGCTGCACGTGGCGGCGGGGGAGGAGTGGCATCAGCTGGTGTGCCATGCCCTGCAACAGGGCTGGCATGGGCTGGAGAACCTGGCGCTGATCCCGGGCACAGTCGGTGCGGCCCCGGTGCAGAACATAGGTGCCTACGGGGTCGAGCTGGCCCGGTTCTGTGCCTATGTGGAGGCATTCAACTGGCAGAGTGGCGAGGTGGAGCGCATAGCGGCGGCCGACTGTCAGTTCGGCTATCGCGACAGCATCTTCAAGCACGATTATCAGGACACCCACTTCATCACCGCCGTCGGGTTGCGCCTGCCCAAGGCCTGGCAACCCGTGACAGGTTATGGCCCCCTGGCGGCCCTCGGCGAACATCCCGGTGCGCAGGCCATCTTCGACACCGTCTGCGCCACCCGCATGGCCAAGTTGCCGGACCCTGCCGTGCTCGGCAACGCGGGCAGCTTCTTCAAGAACCCCCTGGTGCCGGCCTCGGTGGCGGATGAACTCAAGGGGCAATACCCGCAGATGCCCTGCTACCCGGCCGCGGAAGGACAGGCCAAGCTGGCGGCGGGCTGGCTCATCGATCAGTGCGGGCTCAAGGGCTTTGCCATCGGCCGTGCCGCCGTCCATCAGGAGCAGGCGCTGGTGCTGGTCAATCTCGGGGGGGCCAGCGCCATGGAGCTCATCGCCCTGGCCGCCCATGTGCGTGACAGCGTGGAGCAGAAGTTCGGTGTGGTGCTGGAGCACGAGGTGCGCTTCATGGGGCTCACCGGCGAAACCTGGCTGGATGAGGTACTGGCATGACCCTCACCCCCGTCAGGCAGACCCTGATCACCCTGCTCAGCGATGGCCAGTTTCATTCTGGCGAACAGCTGGGGGAGCAGCTTGGCATCAGCCGGGCGGCGGTGAGCAAGCACATGGCCGCCCTCAAGGAGCTGGGGCTGGATCTGTTCAGCCTGACCGGCAAGGGGTACCGCCTGGCGGTTCCCATGGCTCTCTATGATCAGGCGCAACTGCAGGCCCTGGCCCCCATGGCGCCGGTACACTGCTTCTCGGTGATCGACTCCACCAACCAGTATCTGTTTGAGCGGGTCAACCAGCTGAGTTCCGGCGAGAGTTGCCTGGCCGAGTGCCAGACCGCCGGTCGGGGGCGCCGTGGCAAGCCCTGGGTCTCGCCGTTCGGCTGCCAGCTGATCCTCAGCATGTACTGGCGGCTCGAGCAGGGCATGGCGGCCGCCATGGGGCTGAGTCTGGCGGTGGGGGTGGCCGTGGTGGAGGCGCTGGAATCTCTCGGTTACCCCGGGGTGGAGCTCAAGTGGCCAAACGATCTCTATTATCAGGGCCGCAAGCTGGCGGGCATACTGGTAGAGATGAGCGGCAGCGTCGGCGCCAGCTGCCATCTGGTGATCGGCATCGGCCTCAATCTGGCGATGCCGAGCCTGCAGGGGGAGAAGATCGATCAGGCCTGGTCAGAGCTGCGCCAGGTTCAGCCCGAACTGGTGGATCGCAACCAGCTGGCGGCCTGCGTACTCCTGCATCTGCAAGAGGCCATGCAGACCTTCGAGCAGAGCGGTCTGGCGAGCTTCGTCGAGAGCTGGAACCGGCTCGACTACTTTGCCGGCCAACCGGTGAAGTTGCTGATGGGGGAGCAGGTGATCCGCGGCATCGCCCGTGGCATCGACGATCGCGGTGCCCTGCGGCTGGAGACGGACGAGGGGATCAAGCTCTATCTGGGGGGGGAGATCTCCCTGCGCCGGGGGGACTGAGCGAGGTAGGCTCATGAGAACCCAACAGAAGAGGGGGCCTGCGGGCCCCCTCTTCGCTATCCGGCGACCCGCGGCGGTTATTTGCGCAGCTTGATCTGCTCGATGGCGTGCTCTTGTCCCTTGGTCAGGATCAGGTTGGCCCGCTCCCGGGTCGGCAAGATGTTCTCTTGCAGATTCAGATAGTTGATATCTTGCCATATGTTGCTGGCAATCTCGGTCGCCTCGCTTTCCGCCAGTTTGGCATAGTGGTGGAAGTAGGAGTCCGGATCTGAGAAGGCCCCGCTGCGGAACTTGAGGAAGCGGTCTATGTACCAGGCGCGCAGCAGCTCGGCGTCGGCGTCCACGTAGATGGAGAAGTCGACAAAATCTGACACGAAGACCCTGTGGGGCTCCTGGGGGTAATCCATGCCGCTCTGCAGCACATTGAGCCCCTCCAGGATCAGGATGTCCGGCTGCTCCACCACCTTCTTCTCATCGGGCAGGATGTCGTAGATAAGGTGGGAGTAAACCGGCGCTTCGACCTTCTCGTGACCCGCACGTATGTTGGCGACAAACTCCACCAGATGGCGGATGTCGTAGGATTCCGGAAAACCCTTGCGGCGCATCAGGCCACGCTCTTCCAGCTCCTTGTTGGGATAAAGGAAGCCATCAGTGGTGACCAGTTCCACCCGCGGATGCTCGGGCCAGCGCTCCAGCAACGCCTGCAGGATGCGGGCCGTGGTGCTCTTTCCCCCCGCCACGCTGCCGGCGATGCTGATGATGTAGGTGCCCTTGCCGCGGGACTGGCCGAGAAACTGCTCCAGCACCCGACTGCGGCGCTGCTTGGCCTTGACGTAGAGATTGAGCAGGCGGGAAAGGGGCAGATAGATCTCTTCCACCTCGCGCAATGACACCTTTTCGTTGATGCCACGCAGGGTGTGCAGGTCCGTCTCGGTCAGGGTCAGGGGGACCGCATCGCGCAATAACGCCCATTGTTCGCGGGTGAATTGCAAATAGGGGTTATGCTCTGTCGTCATGGTGTCATCACTGTTTCTTGGGCAGGGCGACCATACACCAAGGGATCGGGAGCGACAAGGGACGCGTCCGGTTGGGACTGAGGAGGAGCGTTTTTTTGCATAGTTCCCGGCAATAATGCACATTTTGCAGGGCGCAATGGTTGCATCCCCAAAATCCTTACCATAAAATGCGCGACGCTTGGATGTCTGTCGTCTATTTGCCCAGCAAAAGCGACAAAAACAACGGGTGCAAGCAGAATTACCGTTGTGGCATTCGTGCAATCGGAGGGGTTCCCGAGCGGCCAAAGGGATCAGACTGTAAATCTGACGGCTCTGCCTTCGAAGGTTCGAATCCTTCTCCCTCCACCATATTTCTCTGCGGTTTGAGTTCTTTGGGTTAGAGAAATGCGGGCATCGTATAATGGCTATTACCTCAGCCTTCCAAGCTGATGATGCGGGTTCGATTCCCGCTGCCCGCTCCAAGATGCTGATATGGCTCAGGTAATTCTGAAAGCCACACCCTAGGGTGAGTTCGGCAATCGAACCTGCCTGCCAGCACCATCCTCTCTGTCCCCCTGATTCAAATCCATCATATAAACTGTTCTGTGGTTAGCTTGCCACCGCGTACTCAGCGTTAGTTTAGAGGGACGATCATGTCTAAAGAAAAATTTGAGCGTAATAAACCGCACGTTAACGTGGGTACCATCGGCCACGTTGACCACGGTAAAACCACCCTGACCGCCGCCATCACCAACGTGCTGGCCAAGCACTTCGGTGGTAAAGCTTTCGCCTTCGACCAGATCGACAAGGCGCCGGAAGAGCGTGAGCGTGGTATCACCATCAACACCTCCCACGTAGAATACGACACCGCGATCCGTCACTACGCCCACGTAGATTGCCCGGGTCACGCCGACTACGTTAAGAACATGATCACCGGTGCTGCCCAGATGGACGGCGCAATCCTGGTAGTAGCCGCGACTGATGGCCCGATGCCGCAAACTCGTGAGCACATCCTGCTGGGTCGCCAGGTTGGTATCCCGTACATGATCGTGTTCATGAACAAGTGCGACATGGTAGACGACGAAGAGCTGCTCGAACTGGTCGAGATGGAAGTTCGTGAACTGCTGACCGAGTACGACTTCCCGGGTGATGACCTGCCGGTAGTTCGTGGTTCCGCGCTGAAAGCGCTGGAAGGCGACGCAGCATGGGAAGAGAAGATCATCGAGCTGGCTCACCACCTGGATACCTATATCCCGGAGCCGGAGCGTGCAATTGACCAGCCGTTCCTGATGCCTATCGAAGACGTCTTCTCCATCGCTGGCCGTGGTACCGTAGTTACCGGTCGTGTAGAGCGCGGTATCGTCAAGGTAGGCGAGACTGTAGAAATCGTTGGTATCAAAGACACCGTTTCTACCACCTGTACCGGTGTTGAAATGTTCCGCAAACTGCTGGACGAAGGTCGTGCTGGTGAGAACGTTGGCGCGCTGCTGCGTGGCGTGAAGCGTGAAGAAGTTGAGCGTGGTCAGGTTCTGGCCAAGCCGGGCTCCATCAAGCCGCACACCAAGTTCGAATCTGAAGTGTACGTACTGTCCAAAGAAGAAGGTGGTCGTCATACTCCGTTCTTCAAGGGCTACCGTCCGCAGTTCTACTTCCGTACTACCGACGTGACCGGTACCATCGAACTGCCGGAAGGCGTAGAGATGGTAATGCCAGGCGACAACATCAAAATGGTTGTTACCCTGATCGCCCCGATCGCGATGGACGACGGCCTGCGTTTCGCTATCCGTGAAGGTGGCCGTACCGTAGGTGCTGGTGTTGTAGCCAAAGTTATCGCTTAATCTTGGCTTACATAAATAAAGCAAAGCCCCTATAATAGGGGCTTTCTTATGCAGGGGCGTAGTTCGAATTGGTAGAACAGCGGTCTCCAAAACCGATGGTTGCGGGTTCGAGTCCTGCCGCCCCTGCCATATACCTCGTCTCGTACGGGGCTTTTGTGTCTTTGGTTACGTCAGATACAGGTGGGTTGTATGAGTGTTAGTTCTGAGGGACAGGGCGGAAGCAAGGATACCCTTCTTTGGGGCCTGGTTTTCATCATCCTGGCGGCCGCTGTAGTGGGTAATTACCTGCTTACCGATGTTGTCGCAGCCGTCCGCGCCCTGGGTGTGGTCGTTGTCATCGCTGCTGCAGGTGCAGTAGCCCTGCAAACCACCAAGGGCAAGGCAACACTGGCTTTTGCTCGTGAGTCGCGCCTGGAAGTCCGCAAGGTCGTTTGGCCAACTCGTCAGGAAGCCATTCAGACAACCCTGATTGTGCTGGCGGTGACCGCCGTGATGGGGCTGTTGCTGTTCGTTCTGGACGGTGCCTTGGTCTGGTTGGTCAACCTGATTACCGGTGTGTAAGGATAAGCCATGACTGAACAACGTGAACAACGTATGAGATGGTATGTCGTGCAGGCATTTTCTGGCTATGAAGGCCGGGTTGCCAAATCCCTGCGTGAACATATCAAGATGCATGGCATGGAAGAGCTGTTTGGCGAAGTGCTGGTCCCGACCGAAGAAGTGGTCGAGATGCGTGCTGGTCAGAAGCGCAAGAGTGAGCGCAAATTTTTCCCGGGTTATGTCCTGGTCCAGATGATGATGGACGAGACCACATGGCACCTGGTACGCAATGTGCCACGGGTCATGGGTTTCATCGGTGGCACCTCCGATCGTCCTGCTCCTATCTCCGATAAGGAAGCGGATGCCATCCTCAATCGTCTGCAAGATGCCCATGACAAGCCGCGTCCGAAAACCCTGTTTGAACCGGGTGAGATGGTGCGGGTTGCCGATGGTCCGTTCGCTGACTTCAACGGCACCGTTGAAGAAGTGGACTACGAGAAGAGTCGCGTGAAGGTCTCTGTACTGATCTTCGGCCGCTCAACGCCGGTAGAACTGGATTTTGGTCAGGTCGAAAAGGGCTGATTAAACTCTGTACGTTTAACGGTTGTCAGGGGCAGCGATTATCTCTATAATTCGCTGCCCCTTTATTTGTTGGGGAGCCGTTTGCAGGAGCATGTCTCCGAGGCGCTAGAACCCATTTTTGAGGTATTTTCGTAATGGCTAAGAAAGTCACAGCTTATATCAAGCTGCAAGTTAAGGCTGGCAGTGCTAACCCCAGCCCTCCCGTTGGTCCTGCTCTGGGTCAGCACGGTGTGAACATCATGGAATTCTGTAAGGCGTTCAACGCTCGTACAGAAAAGCTGGAAAAAGGCTCACCGACTCCGGTCGTGATCACCGTTTACAGCGACCGTTCCTTCACCTTCGAAACCAAGACTCCGCCTGCTTCCTTCCTGCTGAAGAAAGCTGCTGGCATCCAGTCTGGTTCCGCCAAGCCGAACAAAGACAAGGTTGGTAAGGTGACTGTTGCTCAGCTGCAAGAAATCGCCAAGACCAAAGAGCCGGACATGACTGGTGCCGATCTGGATGCAAAAGTACGTTGCATCGCAGGCTCCGCTCGTTCCATGGGCCTGGTAGTGGAGGATTAAGACAATGGCAAAACTTTCCAAGCGTATGCGCGTTATTCGCGAAAAAGTTGACGGTACCAAAGAGTACTCCATCAACGAAGCCATTGCCCTGCTGAAAGAACTGGCTACCGCCAAGTTCGTTGAAAGCGTTGACGTTGCCGTTAACCTGGGTATCGATGCTCGTAAATCCGACCAGAACGTACGTGGTGCAACTGTACTGCCGCACGGTACCGGTCGTGACATCCGTGTCGCCGTATTCACCCAGGGTGCCAACGCCGAAGCCGCCAAGGCTGCCGGTGCTGAACTGGTTGGTATGGATGACCTGGCCGAGCTGGTCAAGAAAGGCGAGATGAACTTCGACGTCGTGATCGCATCCCCGGATGCCATGCGCGTTGTTGGTCAACTGGGTCAAATCCTGGGCCCGCGCGGCCTGATGCCTAACCCGAAAGTGGGTACCGTAACCCCGAACGTTGCTGAAGCTGTGAAGAATGCTAAAGCCGGTCAGGTTCGTTACCGCAATGACAAGAATGGTATCATCCATACCACTCTGGGTAAGGTTTCTTTCAACGAAGTTCAGCTGAAAGAAAACTTGGAAGCTCTGCTGGTTGCTCTGAAAAAGGGCAAGCCCTCTTCCGCCAAAGGCGTCTTCATCAAGAAAGTCAGCATCTCCACCACCATGGGTGCCGGTGTTGCCGTAGACCAAGCTTCTCTGGAAGCTCAGGGCTAATTGATGGATTTTACAAGGCGCAAAATTTAATCTATAATTTTGCGCCTTGATTGGTTGGGGGTTTCGACCTCCGTCCAAGACCGCAGGTGGCCACAAGGCCTTAATCCTTCCTGCGTAGACGGTGCCGGAAACCCAGCGAGAAAGTTTTCTTTCTCTTCTGGAATCCTGCTACCGCATCGTTCCCCTCTGTTGTGAAGGTAGGGGGGATGTGTCAGTACTGAGTCATGAGACTCAGATTCAATCCAGGAGTTAAGCCAATGGCATTGGGACTCGAAGACAAAAAGGCAATTGTTGCTGAAGTCAACGAAGCTGCCAAAGGCGCTCTGTCTGCAGTTGTAGCCGATTCTCGCGGTGTAACTGTTGACAAGATGACCGTCCTGCGTAAATCCGCTCGTGAAGCCGGTGTGTACATGCGCGTTGTGCGTAACACCCTGCTGCGTCGCGCGGTAGAGGGCACCGAATTCGGTTGCCTGAACGACGTATTGACTGGTCCTACCTTGATTGCTTTCTCTAACGAACACCCGGGCGCTGCCGCTCGTCTGTTCAAAGAGTTTGCCAAAGCGAACCAAAAGTTCGAAATCAAGGCTGGCGCTTTTAACGGTGAGTTTATCGCCGCAGCACAAATTGATCGTCTGGCCACGCTGCCGACCTACGACGAAGCAATTGCGAAGTTGATGGCTACCATGAAGGAAGCCTCTGCTGGCAAGCTGGTTCGTACTATCGCTGCTGTTCGCGACCAGAAACAAGCTGCTGCTTGATTCTCGCCTATTTAGGCTGTTTGAGTTTATTCAACATCAGGAATTTTTGTCATGTCTATCACTAAAGACCAAATCATCGAAGCCGTTGCTTCCATGTCCGTAATGGAAGTTGTTGAGCTGATCGAAGCAATGGAAGAGAAGTTCGGTGTTTCTGCCGCTGTTGCTGTAGCTGCCGGTCCGGCCGCTGAAGCAGTAGAAGAGAAGACCGAGTTCGACGTAGTTCTGACTGCTGCTGGCGCCAACAAAGTTGCCGTCATCAAGGCCGTTCGTGCTGCCACCGGCCTGGGCCTGAAAGAAGCCAAGGACCTGGTAGAAGCCGCTCCGACCAACCTGAAAGAAGCCGTCTCCAAAGACGAAGCTGAAGCTCTGAAGAAAGAGCTGGAAGCTGCCGGTGCTTCTGTTGAGATCAAATAATCTGCATTTATGTAGATTAGCCTGATAAAACAGGCTAGGGCTGGTGAATGTTTGTTCACCAGCCTTTTTGCGCTGTAGACTGAGAGCATTTCACACCGTTTACGACTCTCGGTGCACCAGCAATCCGGACCGCCTCATCGTCCGGGCCAACACAAAACGGTGTTGAGACAGAGCTGTCCCGCGGGACAGAGTGGGTCACTTATCAGCGAGCTGAGGAACCCTATGGTTTACTCTTATACCGAAAAAAAACGCATTCGTAAGGACTTCGGTAAGCGAGACCAGGTACTGGACACGCCTTATCTGTTGTCCATTCAGCTGGACTCCTTCAAGCAGTTCATCGAGGCTGACCCGGAAGGTGAATATGGCCTAGAGGCCGCTTTCCGTAGCGTTTTCCCGATCACCAGTTACTCCGGTAGTGCTGAGCTTCAGTATGTCAGCTATCGCCTGGGTGAGCCGGTATTTGACGTAAAAGAATGCCAGATCCGTGGAGTGACCTACTCCGCGCCGCTGCGTGTCAAGCTTCGTATGGTTCTGTACGACCGTGAAGCAGCTGCCGGCACCGTCAAAGATATCAAGGAACAAGAAGTATACATGGGCGAAATTCCGCTCATGACCGAGAACGGCACCTTTGTCATCAATGGTACCGAACGGGTTATCGTCTCCCAGCTGCACCGCAGCCCGGGCGTCTTCTTCGACCACGATAAAGGCAAAACACATTCATCCGGTAAGGTACTGTATAACGCCCGCGTTATCCCCTACCGTGGCTCCTGGCTGGACTTCGAGTTCGATGCGAAAGACAACCTGTTTGTCCGTATCGACCGTCGTCGTAAACTGCCGGCCTCCATTATTCTGCGCGCCCTGGACTTCAGTTCCGAAGAAATCCTGGCCACCTTCTTCGAGACCATTGGTTTCGAGGTCAAAGATGGCAAGTTGATGATGGATCTGGTGCCCGAGCGCCTGCGTGGTGAGACTGCGACCTTCGACATCATCGCCAATGGCGCCGTGGTGGTTGAAACCGGTCGTCGTGTCACTGCCCGTCATATCCGTCAGTTGGAAAAAGACGCCATCACCCAGATCGAGGTGCCGGTAGAGTACGTTGTTGGCAAAGTTGCAGCCAAGAACTACGCGCACCCGCAAACTGGCGAAATGGTCGTGACTGCCAACCAGGCCCTGAGCCTGGAAGCGGTTGCCAATCTGTCCCAAGCCGGCTTCAAGCACTTCGAGGTTCTGTTCACCAACGAACTGGACCACGGTGCCTACATGTCCGAGACCCTGCGTATCGACTCCAGCTCCAGCCGCCTGGAAGCATTGGTCGAGATCTACCGCATGATGCGTCCGGGCGAGCCGCCCACCCGCGAAGCGGCCGAGCAGCTGTTCGAGAACCTGTTCTTCTCTTCCGAGCGTTACGACCTGTCTACCGTGGGTCGGATGAAGTTCAACCGCCGTCTGGGTCGTGAAGACGAGACCGGCGTTGGTGTGTTGACCAAAGACGACATCGTCGAAGTCATGAAGCGCCTGATCGACATCCGTAACGGCAATGACGAGGTGGACGATATCGACCACCTGGGTAACCGTCGTATCCGTTCTGTCGGTGAAATGGCCGAGAACCAGTTCCGCGTCGGTCTGGTGCGTGTCGAGCGTGCGGTCAAGGAGCGTCTCTCCCTGGGCGACCTGGACACCCTGATGCCGCAGGATCTGATCAACGCCAAGCCGATCTCCGCCGCGGTCAAAGAGTTCTTCGGTTCCAGCCAGCTGTCCCAGTTCATGGACCAGAACAACCCGCTGTCCGAAGTGACCCACAAGCGTCGTATTTCCGCGCTGGGCCCGGGCGGTCTGACCCGTGAGCGTGCCGGCTTCGAAGTTCGAGATGTACACCCGACTCACTACGGTCGTCTGTGCCCTATCGAGACTCCGGAAGGTCCGAACATCGGTCTGATCAACTCGCTGTCCGTGTATTCCCGCACCAACGAGTACGGTTTCCTCGAGACCCCGTACCGCAAGGTCATCGACGGTGTGATCACCGACGAAGTGGACTACCTGTCAGCAATCGAAGAAGGCAAGTACGTGATCGCACAGGCTAACGCCGCGACCACCGAAGATGGCCGTCTGAAAGACGAGTTGATCCCGTGCCGTCACAAGGGTGAATCCACCTTTATGAACGCCGACCAGATCCAGTACATGGACGTGAGCCCGCAACAGATAGTTTCTGTGGCAGCGGCCCTGATCCCGTTCCTGGAGCACGATGATGCTAACCGAGCCCTGATGGGTTCGAACATGCAACGTCAGGCCGTACCGACTCTGCGCGCTGACAAGCCGCTGGTAGGTACCGGTATGGAACGCGCCGTGGCCGTTGACTCCGGTGTTACCGTAGTGGCCAAGCGTGGCGGCATGATCGACTACGTCGATGCCTCCCGTATCGTTATCAAGGTCAATGAAGATGAGCTGCTGCCAGGCGAAGCCGGCATCGACATCTACAGCCTGACCAAGTACACCCGTTCCAACCAGAACACCTGTATCAACCAGCGTCCTTGCGTGATGTTGGGTGAGCCGGTGATGGCGGGCGACGTGCTGGCTGACGGCCCGTCTACCGACCTGGGCGAACTGGCGCTGGGCCAAAACCTGCGCGTCGCCTTCATGCCGTGGAACGGTTACAACTTCGAAGACTCGATCCTGGTGAATGAGCGCGTGGTACAGGAAGATCGCCTGACCACCATCCATATCCAGGAACTGGCCTGTATCTCCCGTGACACCAAGCTGGGTCCGGAAGAGATCACTGCCGACATCCCGAATGTGGGTGAAGCCGCTCTGTCCAAGCTGGACGAGTCCGGTATCGTCTACGTGGGTGCCGAAGTGAAGGGCGGCGACATCCTGGTCGGCAAGGTAACACCCAAGGGTGAAACCCAGCTGACCCCGGAAGAGAAGCTGCTGCGCGCCATCTTCGGTGAGAAGGCCTCCGATGTGAAGGACTCCTCCCTGCGTGTGCCGAACGGTGTGTACGGTACCGTGGTTGACGTGCAAGTCTTTACCCGCGATGGCGTGGAAAAAGACAAGCGCGCCAAAGAAATCGAAGAGATGCAGCTGAAGGAAGCGAAGAAGGACTTGACCGAAGAGTTCAAGATCCTGGAAGACGGCATTTTCGGCCGCTCCCGCAACCTGCTGCTGGCCGCCGGTTACAGCGAAGATCGTCTGAACAAGCTGGATCGTTCCAAGTGGTTTGAATTGGCCATCGAAGATGAAGCCAAACAGATCGAGCTGGAGCAGATCGCCGAGCAGCACATCGAGCTGAAAGCCGACTTCGACAAGAAGTTCGAGAACAAACGTCGCAAGATTATCCAGGGTGATGATCTGGCGCCGGGCGTACTGAAAATCGTCAAGGTTTACCTGGCAGTCAAGCGTCGCATCCAACCGGGTGACAAGATGGCGGGCCGTCACGGTAACAAGGGTGTTATCTCCAAGATCTGCCCGGTCGAGGACATGCCCCATGACGAGTTCGGCCGTCCGGTCGACATCGTACTGAACCCGCTGGGCGTACCGTCCCGTATGAACATCGGTCAGATCCTCGAAGTGCATCTGGGCCTCGCGGCCAAGGGCATCGGCGAGAAGATAGACCGCATGATCAAGGATCAGCGCGAGCTGCACGAGATGCGTGACTTCCTGCAACAGGTCTATGACCTGGGCGAGAAAGACACCCAGCAAGTGAACATCGCCGAGCTGTCTGATGACGACGTACGTACCCTTGCGGGTAACCTGCGTAAGGGTCTGCCGGTTGCTACACCTGTCTTTGATGGTGCCAAAGAGCGCGAAATCAAGGCCTTGCTGAAGCTGGCCGATCTGCCGGAATCCGGTCAGATTTCCCTGTTCGACGGTCGTACCGGTAACGCCTTCGAGCGCAAGGTCACCGTGGGTTACATGTACATGCTGAAGCTGAACCACTTGGTAGACGACAAGATGCACGCGCGTTCTACCGGCTCCTACAGCCTGGTTACCCAGCAGCCGCTGGGTGGTAAGGCACAGTTCGGTGGTCAGCGGTTCGGTGAGATGGAAGTGTGGGCCCTGGAGGCTTACGGTGCGGCATATACCCTGCAGGAAATGCTGACCGTCAAGTCTGACGATGTGAATGGCCGTACCAAGATGTACAAGAACATCGTGGATGGCGACCACCGTATGGAGCCGGGCATGCCCGAATCCTTCAACGTACTGTTGAAGGAGATCCGCTCTCTGGGTATCAACATCGAGCTGGACGAAGAGTAAGAGCTCGCTCTTATTGTTCGAGAATTGACGTGGGCGCCCTGCTGCTTTGGCAGCAGGGCGCCGAGGTTAGACTCCTGACAGGGGAAACACGTGAAAGACTTACTCAAGTTTTTGAAGGCTCAGACCAAGACCGAAGAGTTTGACAGTATCAAGATCGGTCTGGCCTCTCCTGACATGATCCGCTCCTGGTCATTCGGTGAGGTCAAAAAGCCTGAGACCATCAACTACCGGACTTTCAAGCCGGAACGTGATGGTCTGTTCTGCGCCCGTATCTTCGGACCGGTGAAGGACTACGAGTGTCTGTGCGGCAAGTACAAGCGCCTGAAACACCGTGGTGTGATCTGCGAGAAATGCGGCGTAGAAGTGACCCAGACCAAGGTCCGTCGCGAGCGCATGGGCCACATCGAGCTGGCCAGCCCGACTGCCCACATCTGGTTCCTGAAGTCCCTGCCGTCCCGTATCGGTCTGCTGCTGGACATGACCCTGCGTGACATCGAGCGCGTGCTGTATTTCGAATCCTATGTAGTGATCGAACCCGGCATGACCAACCTCGAGCGCAGCCAGATGCTGTCCGAAGAGAACTATCTGGACGCACTGGAAGAGTGGGGCGACGAATTCGACGCCAAGATGGGTGCCGAAGCGATCCTTGCATTGCTGCGTGCCATCGATCTGGAAGGTGAAGTCAAGACCATGCGCGAGGAGCTGGATCAGACCAACTCCGAGACCAAGCGCAAGAAGACCACCAAGCGTCTGAAGCTGATGGAAGCCTTCCTGCAGTCCGGCAACAAGCCGGAGTGGATGATCATGACAGTGCTGCCTGTGCTGCCGCCGGACCTGCGTCCGCTGGTACCGCTGGACGGTGGCCGTTTCGCGACTTCCGACCTGAACGATCTGTACCGTCGCGTGATCAACCGTAACAACCGCCTGAAGCGTCTGCTGGATCTGGCAGCGCCGGACATCATAGTGCGCAACGAAAAGCGCATGCTGCAAGAGTCCGTGGATGCCCTGCTGGATAACGGCCGTCGTGGTCGTGCCATCACTGGTTCCAACAAGCGCCCGCTGAAATCCTTGGCCGACATGATCAAGGGTAAGCAAGGTCGTTTCCGTCAGAACTTGCTGGGTAAACGTGTCGACTACTCCGGTCGTTCCGTTATCACCGTAGGTCCGACCCTGCGTCTGCATCAGTGCGGTCTGCCGAAGAAGATGGCGCTTGAGCTGTTCAAGCCCTTCATCTACGGCAAGCTGGAATCCCGTGGTCTGGCGACTACCATCAAGGCCGCCAAGAAAATGGTGGAGCGCGAAGAAGCCGTCGTTTGGGACATCCTGGACGAAGTGATCCGCGAACACCCGGTCCTGCTGAACCGTGCACCGACCCTGCACCGTCTGGGTATCCAGGCGTTTGAACCGACCCTGATCGAAGGCAAGGCCATCCAGCTGCACCCGCTCGTCTGTGCCGCCTATAACGCGGACTTCGATGGTGACCAGATGGCGGTCCACGTACCGCTGACCCTGGAAGCCCAGCTGGAAGCGCGCGCCCTGATGATGTCTACCAACAACATCCTGTCGCCTGCCTCCGGTGAGCCGATCATCGTTCCTTCCCAGGACGTGGTCTTGGGTCTGTACTACATGACCCGTGCCCGTATCAACGCCAAGGGCGAAGGTATGGTGCTGGCCGGCCCGAAAGAAGCCGAGAAGGTCTATCGCGCCGGTCTGGCCGATCTCCATGCTCGTGTGAAAGTGCGCATTACCGAATACCTGCGTCAGGAAGACGGTTCCCTGCGTGAACACACCGAGATGAAGAACACCACCGTTGGTCGTGCGATCCTGAGCCTGATCCTGCCGAAAGGTATGGAATACGCGCTGATCGACGAACCCAAGGTGCTGACTGCCGCCGAGCAGGCCGATCTGGATGCCAATCCGCAGAACTGGATCAAATCCGTATCCAACAAGGCGCTGGGCAAAAAGCTCATCTCCCGTCTGCTGAACACCTGCTACCGCAAGCAAGGCCTGAAGGACACCGTCATCTTCGCTGACCAGCTGATGTATACCGGTTTCCATTACGCGGCCCTGTCCGGTGCTTCCGTTGGTATCGATGACATGGTCATCCCGGATGCCAAGAAAGACATCATTGCGGCAGCCGAAGCCGAAGTCGCCGAGATCCAGGACCAGTTCCTGTCCGGTCTGGTGACCGCGGGCGAACGCTACAACAAGGTTATCGATATCTGGGCCAGCGCGAACGATCGTGTCTCCAAGGCCATGATGGATAACCTCTCCAAGGAGCGGAACGTCAACTCCCTGGGTGAAGAAGAAGAGCAGGCCTCTTTCAACAGCATCTTCATGATGGCCGACTCTGGTGCGCGGGGCTCCGCAGCCCAGATCCGTCAGCTGGCCGGTATGCGTGGCCTGATGGCCAAGCCGGACGGTTCCATCATCGAAACGCCGATCGTGGCGAACTTCCGTGAAGGTCTGAACGTACTGCAGTACTTCATCTCCACTCACGGTGCTCGTAAGGGTCTGGCGGATACCGCACTGAAGACGGCTAACTCCGGTTACCTGACTCGTCGCCTGGTTGACGTGGCTCAGGACATGGTGATCACCGAGGACGATTGCGGCACTACCGAAGGTCTGTGGATGACTCCGCTGATCGAAGGTGGTGATGTGGTCGAGCCGCTGCGTGAGCGCGTGCTGGGTCGTGTGGTCGCCGAAGATGTGATCAAGCCGGGTACTGAAAGCGAGATCCTGGTCGCGCGCAATACTCTGCTCGACGAGTATCTGTGTGACCTGCTGGAGCGTAACTCCGTCGACCGCGTGAAGGTACGTTCTGCCATCACCTGTGAGACCGACTTCGGCAACTGTGCCCACTGCTACGGCCGTGATCTGGCCCGTGGTCACCTGGTGAACAAGGGTGAGGCTGTCGGTGTTATCGCCGCCCAGTCCATCGGTGAGCCGGGTACCCAGCTGACGATGCGTACCTTCCACATCGGTGGTGCCGCATCTCGAGCTGCTGCCGAGAGCAGCATCCAGGTCAAGAACACCGGTAGCATCAAGCTGCAGAACGCCAAGTTTGTTACCAATAGTGCAGACAAGCTGGTTATCACCTCCCGTTCTACCGAACTGACCATCATGGACGAGATGGGCCGTACCAAGGAAAGCCACAAGCTGCCTTACGGTTCCGTCCTGGAAGTGAAAGATGGCCAGGCCGTGAGTGCCGGTGATACCGTCGCCAACTGGGATCCGCACACCCACCCGATCATCACCGAAGTAGCAGGTCGCCTGGACTTCGAACACATGATCGACGGTGTGACCATCACTCGTCAGACCGACGAGCTGACCGGTCTCTCCTCTATCGTCGTGCTGGATGTCAACGAACGTCCGAGCGCCGGTAAAGAGATGCGTCCGACCGTGAAGCTGGTCGACCAGAACGGCAAGGATGTCATGATCCCGGGTACCGATGTAGCCGCCCAGTACTTCCTGCCGGGCAAGGCGATCGTGAACCTGGAGGATGGTGCCAACGTGGGCGTGGGTGACGCTGTCGCGCGTATCCCACAAGAGTCCAGCGGTACCAAGGACATCACCGGTGGTCTGCCGCGCGTTGCGGATCTGTTCGAAGCACGTCAACCGAAGGAACCGGCTATCCTGGCCGAGATCTCCGGTACCATCTCCTTCGGGAAAGAGACCAAGGGCAAACGCCGTCTGGTCATCACCCCGACCGACGGTGGCGACATCTACGAAGAGATGATTCCGAAGTGGCGTCACCTGAACGTGTTCGAAGGTGAAAAAGTTGAGAAGGGTGAAGTGCTGGCAGACGGTCCTGAGTCTGCTCACGACATCCTGCGTCTGCGCGGTATCAGCCCGGTCGCCAACTACATCGCCAACGAAGTGCAGGACGTTTACCGTCTGCAAGGCGTTAAGATCAACGACAAGCACATCGAAGTCATCGTTCGTCAGATGCTGCGTAAGTGCGAGATCCTGAGCGCTGGCGACACCGACCTGATCGAAGGCGAGCAGGTTGAAGTGGCTCGTGTGAAGATTGCCAACCGTAAGCTGGTTGCCGAGGGTAAGACTCCGGCCACCTTCCGTCATATCCTGATGGGTATTACCAAGGCATCCCTGAGCACAGAGTCCTTCATCTCCGCGGCTTCCTTCCAGGAAACCACTCGCGTTCTGACCGAAGCGGCCGTTGGCGGCAAGCGTGATGAACTGCGTGGCCTGAAAGAGAACGTGATCGTGGGTCGTCTGATCCCGGCTGGTACCGGCTTTGCCTACCACCATGCCCGGATCAACCAGCGTGCCGCCGCAGCCCGTGCTGTCGGTGTGCCGCAGGTGACTGCCGATGAGGCTCAGCAAAATCTGGCGGATCTGCTCAACGCAGCCGGCAGTTTTGACGAAGAGTAATCTTCAGCTGCAGTGATTAAAAAGGGCTCCTTCAAGGGGCCCTTTTTGTTGCCCGCCCGCCAGCAGTGCGCTGCACCGGGCTGGGGCAGGGGATGATCCAGTGCAAGGATATAGAGCAAAAAATCAAAAAAAGTTGACATTGATCCCCCGCAATTGAAAACTCGGGAAAGTTGAATGGTTATTACAGGGGTAGAACATGGCTGTCGGTATCGAGGAAGTACTGCTTCCCGAAGAGCAACTGAGCGGTCGCGCTTTTACAGACGAAGACAGGGAATTGTTGCGTTCATATGAGGGCCTCATCGAGGGCCTGGCCGATCTGTTCGGCAAGCACTGCGAAGTGGTGCTGCATTCCCTGGAAAATCTGCATGAGTCAGTGATCAAGATAGCGAACGGATTCAACACGGGGCGGACCCTGGGAGCACCGATCACCGATCTGGCCCTGCGCATGCTCAAGGACATCGAGAGCACGGGTCAGGATCACACCCAGAGCTACTTTGCCCGCAGCCGGACCGGTGCGCTGATGAAGTCGAGCACCATCGCCATTCGCAACCGCGACAAGCAGGTGATAGGTCTTATCTGCATCAACTTGCACATCAATGCGCCTTTCCACGAGTTCGTGGCCGAATTCTTCCCGACGCCCCAGCAAGTGGAGCGTCAATCGCCGGAGACTTTCGCCAACAGCGTGGAGGAGCTGGTCGCCCAGACGGTGGACAACACCATCGACGAGATCAACCGCGATCCCTCCGTGGCCAACAACGCCAAGAATCGTTTTATCGTGACCCAGTTGTTCGAGAAGGGCATATTTGATATCAAGGACTCGATCAACCTGGTCGCCGACAAGCTGAATATTTCCAAACATACCGTGTATCTCTACATCCGACAGCGCAAGCAGGGTGAAGAAGAGAGCGAGTAAGCGCCATAGATAGGGGATAGATAACAATGGCTAAAGAAGTGATTGCAACCGACAAGGCGCCTGCCGCAATTGGTCCTTATGTTCAGGCTACCAAGCTGGGTGACCTGGTGTTCACCTCCGGGCAGATCCCGCTCGATCCGGCCACCATGGACATCGTTGCCGGAGGCATCGAAGCACAGGCCGAGCAGGTGATGAAGAACCTGGTTGCAGTATTGAAGGCGGCGGGGGCCGATACCAGCAAGGTGCTGAAGACCACCTGTTTCCTGAGCGACATGAACAACTTCGTGCCCTTCAACCAGGTCTATGCCCGCTACTTCGGTGACGCTGCGCCGGCGCGCTCCTGCGTGGAAGTGGCTCGCCTGCCCAAGGATGTGCTGGTCGAAGTCGAAGCCATTGCTTACGTCTGAGTCACCGTCATCGGAAGAGCCCCTCTCAGGAGGGGCTTTTTCGTCTTTGAGGTAGAATGGATGAAAATCTGTGCAGGAGTCCGGATATGAGTCTGAATTTTGCCCTGCTGGTCACCGGGCCCGCTTATGGCACCCAGACGGCCAGCACCGCCTATCGTTTCGCCCTGAGCCTCATCGAGCAGGGGCATCAGCTGTCCCACTTGTTCTTCTATCAGGATGGTGTCCATAACGGCAATGGTCTGCATGCCCCGGCCAGCGATGAGACCGACCTGGTGGCGCTGTGGCGAGAGCTGGCCCTGGCGCAGGGCATTGCCATCGATGTGTGTGTCGCAGCCGCCATGCGCCGCGGTGTGCTCGATGAAGCCGAGGCCAAGGGGGTCGGCAAGGCCCAGTTCAATCTGCAGGCCCCGTTTCGTTTAAGCGGGTTGGGTCAGCTGGCCGAGGCCAGTCTGACCGCCGATCGCTTCGTCCAGTTCTAGGGGGATGGAATGACCAAGATAGCCTTTATCTGCCGGCGTGGCCCTCACGGCACGGCGAGTGGACGAGAGGGACTGGATGCCTTGCTGGCCACTTCTGCGCTGACGGAATCCCTGGCGCTCTTCCTCATCGGTGACGGTGTGCTGCAGCTGCTCAGGGAGCAACTGCCACAGGGGATATTGCAGCGCCACTACGCCCCGACCTTCAAGATGCTGGAACTGTACGATGTCGAGGAGGTCTATGTCTGTGCGGCGTCGCTGGCCGAACGTGGTCTGAGGGCCGAGGATCTGCTGATCCCCGTGACGGTGCTGAGTCCGGCCGAGATCCGCCGCCAGTGGGATAACTTCACCACCCACATCAGCTTTTGAGGTGCCCATGATACAGTTGGTATTGAGCTCGCCCTTCCTCAGCCAGGACCTCGAGCAGGTGCTGCGTTATCGTCAGGAAGCGGATCTGCTGGTGCTGATGCAGGACGCCGTGGTGGCGACGACGGCCCCGCAGTGGTGTGAGCGATTGAGCGGGATCCCTCTCTATGTGATGGGGGAAGACCTGAAGGCGAGGGGGTTGTCCCCCAGGATCGGGATGGAACTCGACATGGCCGGCCTGATCAAGCTGATCGCCGAACAGGGATCACCGCAGACCTGGGCGGGCTAGTTTTGATTTTTGCCTGTTGGCTCAGGTGGTTATCACAATAATGGCGAGATGTCATTTGCCCTTTGGGCGCACGAATTGTATAAATCTTGACTCCCCAGACAACAGGGCATAAAATTTCGCGTCCCCGTATCTGCGGGGAGGATTTTTCACACGTTTATGAAGTCATTATCAGGAGCCTTTTGATGGCAACTATTAACCAGTTGGTTCGCAAGCCACGCATCAAGCTCGTTGTGAAAAGCAACGTGCCGGCGCTGGAAGCGTGCCCTCAGAAGCGTGGCGTATGCACCCGTGTATACACCACCACCCCCAAGAAGCCTAACTCTGCACTGCGTAAAGTGTGCCGTGTACGTCTGACCAACGGCTTCGAAGTCACCTCCTACATCGGCGGTGAAGGTCACAACCTGCAGGAGCACTCCGTTGTTCTGATCCGTGGCGGTCGTGTCAAGGATTTGCCAGGTGTTCGTTATCACACCGTTCGTGGTGCGTTGGACTGTGCCGGTGTTAAAGACCGTAAGCAGGCTCGCTCCAAGTATGGCGTGAAGCGTCCGAAAGCTTAATGGTTCTCCGTTAAGTAAGGCCAAACGTTAATTCGTTTCTAGTTAGATAACTTTCTAGTTTTGGGTAACCCCTGAAGTTACGGAGAATTTGAAATGCCAAGACGTCGTGTTGTTGGTCAGCGTAAAATCCTGCCGGATCCCAAGTTCGGATCAGAGCTGCTGGCTAAATTTGTCAACGTAGTAATGGTTGACGGTAAGAAATCTGTTGCAGAAGCCATCGTTTATGGCGCCCTGGACATCATTGCCACCAAATCTGGCAAAGAGCACCTGGCCCTGTTCGAAGTCGCTCTGGACAACATTCGTCCGGCGGTCGAGGTTAAATCTCGTCGCGTCGGTGGTGCAACCTATCAGGTACCGGTAGAAGTTCGTCCGGTTCGTCGCAATGCCCTGGCAATGCGCTGGTTGGTTGATGCCGCTCGTAAAC
Organism: Aeromonas rivipollensis; assembly: GCF_037811135.1. Classification (NCBI taxonomy): domain Bacteria; kingdom Pseudomonadati; phylum Pseudomonadota; class Gammaproteobacteria; order Aeromonadales; family Aeromonadaceae; genus Aeromonas; species Aeromonas rivipollensis. Next base: position 295,800 of record NZ_CP149130.1, read on the forward strand.
GTGGTGAAAAATCAATGGCTCAGCGTTTGGCTGGCGAGCTGCTGGATGCCGCTGACAATAAGGGTTCGTCTGTCAAGAAACGTGAAGACGTTCACCGTATGGCTGAAGCGAACAAGGCCTTCGCTCACTTCCGCTGGTAATCCGCTTGCGCAGGGTCTTCTGGCTCTGCGCACCTTTAATTATCTGGGGACAAGTGCCCTAGTAAGAGGATGACAATGGCTCGTACAACCCCCATTGAGCGTTATCGTAACATCGGTATCTCTGCTCACATCGACGCCGGTAAGACTACTACTACCGAGCGCGTTCTGTTTTACACCGGTGTAAGTCACAAGATCGGTGAAGTTCACGATGGCGCCGCCACCATGGACTGGATGGAACAGGAACAAGAGCGTGGTATCACCATCACCTCCGCCGCGACCACCGCTTTCTGGTCCGGTATGGGTAAACAGTTCCAACCGCACCGTATCAACATCATCGATACCCCGGGCCACGTTGACTTTACTATCGAAGTAGAGCGTTCAATGCGTGTTCTGGACGGCGCCGTGATGGTGTACTGTGCCGTAGGTGGCGTACAGCCACAGTCTGAGACCGTATGGCGTCAGGCTAACAAGTACAAGGTTCCCCGTATCGCGTTCGTCAACAAGATGGACCGTACCGGTGCCAACTATCTGCGCTGCGTTGAGCACATCAAGACCCGTCTGAAAGGTACCCCGGTTCCGCTGCAACTGAACATCGGTGCAGAAGAGAACTTCAAGGGCGTTATCGACCTGGTCAAGATGAAAGCCATCAACTGGAGCGAAGCTGACCAGGGCGTGTCTTTCGATTACGAAGACGTCCCGGCCGAGCTGCTGGAACAAGCGCAAGAAATGCGCATGAACCTGGTTGAAGCCGCTGCCGAAGCGTCCGAAGACCTGATGGAAAAATACCTGGGTGGTGAAGAACTGACCGAGGAAGAGATCAAGAAAGCTCTTCGTCAGCGTGTTCTGAACAACGAAATCATCCTGGTTACCTGTGGCTCCGCGTTCAAGAACAAGGGCGTACAGGCCATGCTGGATGCCGTGGTTGACTATCTGCCGGCTCCGACCGACGTAGCAGCCATCGACGGTCTGAAGCTGGATGGCGAGACCAAAGACGAGCGTCATGCTTCTGATGACGAGCCGTTTGCTGCTCTGGCATTCAAGATTGCTACCGACCCGTTCGTAGGCAACCTGACCTTCTTCCGCGTTTACTCCGGTGTGGTTAACTCCGGTGACTCCGTGCTGAACTCTGTCAAAGAGAAGCGTGAGCGTTTTGGCCGTATCGTTCAGATGCACGCCAACAAGCGTGAAGAGATCAAAGAAGTTCGCGCAGGCGACATCGCCGCTGCCATCGGTCTGAAAGACGTGACCACTGGTGACACCCTGTGTGACGAAAAAGCGCCGATCATCCTCGAGCGTATGGAATTCCCTGAGCCGGTAATCTCCATCGCCGTTGAGCCGAAAACCAAGGCTGACCAGGAGAAGATGGGTCTGGCACTCGGCCGTCTGGCGCAGGAAGATCCCTCTTTCCGCGTATGGACTGACGAAGAATCTGGCCAAACCATCATCGCCGGTATGGGTGAGCTGCACCTGGACATCATCGTTGACCGTATGCGTCGCGAGTTCAAGGTAGAAGCGAACGTAGGTAAGCCGCAGGTTGCCTACCGTGAAACCATCCGCACTACCGTCAAGGACATCGAAGGCAAGCATGCCAAGCAGTCCGGTGGTCGTGGTCAGTACGGTCACGTTGTGATCGACATGTACCCGCTGGAAGAAGGCAAAGCCTACGAGTTCGTTAACGACATCAAGGGCGGCGTGATTCCTGGTGAGTTCATCCCGGGTGTTGACAAGGGTATCCGTGAGCAGCTGAAGTCCGGCCCGCTGGCAGGCTATCCGGTAATGGATCTGGGCGTGCGTCTGCACTTCGGTTCCTACCACGATGTCGACTCCTCCGAACTGGCGTTCAAAATCGCTGCTTCCATGGCCTTTAAGGCTGGCTTCATGAAGGCCAACCCGGTTCTGCTCGAACCGATCATGAAAGTAGAAGTTGAGACTCCGGAAGACTACATGGGCGACGTGATCGGTGACCTGAACCGTCGTCGTGGCCTGATCGAAGGTATGGAAGACGGCCCGTCCGGCAAGATCGTTCGTGCTCTCGTGCCGCTGGCCGAGATGTTCGGTTATGCGACTGCCCTGCGTTCCGCTACCCAGGGTCGCGCTTCCTACGCCATGGAATTCGCCAAGTATCACGATGCCCCGACTAACGTCGCCCAGGCCGTGATCGAAGAGCGCAAATCCAAGTAATTTATGATTCCCCGCCTACGACGGTAGGCGGGTTTAACCTAGAAGGACTACGTCGTGTCTAAAGAAAAATTTGAGCGTAATAAACCGCACGTTAACGTCGGCACCATCGGCCACGTTGACCACGGTAAAACCACCCTGACCGCCGCCATCACCAACGTGCTGGCCAAGCACTTCGGTGGTAAAGCTTTCGCCTTCGACCAGATCGACAAGGCGCCGGAAGAGCGTGAGCGTGGTATCACCATCAACACCTCCCACGTAGAATACGACACCGCGATCCGTCACTACGCCCACGTAGATTGCCCGGGTCACGCCGACTACGTTAAGAACATGATCACCGGTGCTGCCCAGATGGACGGCGCGATCCTGGTAGTAGCCGCGACTGACGGCCCGATGCCGCAAACTCGTGAGCACATCCTGCTGGGTCGCCAGGTTGGTATCCCGTACATGATCGTGTTCATGAACAAGTGCGACATGGTAGACGACGAAGAGCTGCTCGAACTGGTCGAGATGGAAGTTCGTGAACTGCTGACCGAGTACGACTTCCCGGGTGATGACCTGCCGGTAGTTCGTGGTTCCGCGCTGAAAGCGCTGGAAGGCGACGCAGCATGGGAAGAGAAGATCATCGAGCTGGCTCACCACCTGGATACCTACATCCCGGAGCCGGAGCGTGCAATTGACCAGCCGTTCCTGATGCCTATCGAAGACGTCTTCTCCATCGCTGGCCGTGGTACCGTTGTTACTGGTCGTGTAGAGCGCGGTATCGTCAAAGTAGGCGAGACTGTAGAAATCGTTGGTATCAAAGACACCGTTTCTACCACCTGTACCGGTGTTGAAATGTTCCGCAAACTGCTGGACGAAGGTCGTGCCGGTGAGAACGTTGGCGCACTGCTGCGTGGCGTGAAGCGTGAAGAAGTTGAGCGTGGTCAAGTACTGGCCAAGCCGGGCTCCATCAAGCCGCACACCAAGTTCGAATCTGAAGTGTACGTACTGTCCAAAGAAGAAGGTGGTCGTCATACTCCGTTCTTCAAGGGCTACCGTCCGCAGTTCTACTTCCGTACTACCGACGTGACCGGTACCATCGAACTGCCGGAAGGCGTAGAGATGGTAATGCCAGGCGACAACATCAAAATGGTTGTTACCCTGATCGCCCCGATCGCGATGGACGACGGCCTGCGTTTCGCTATCCGTGAAGGTGGCCGTACCGTAGGTGCTGGTGTTGTAGCTAAAGTTATCGCTTAATCGATACTTTAAATGCACACATGAAAGGGGTGGCTTCGGCTGCCCCTTTTTCTTTTTGGGGTCCTGTGCCCTATGAGATACTCTGCAAAATCATTTATTGAGGTAGTCCCCAGTGAGCAAGCCCGCCATTTTTCTGGACCGTGACGGTGTCATCAACGAAGACACCGGTTATGTCAGCCAGGTCGATGACTTCCATTTTCTGCCCGGGGTGATCGAAGCCCTGCAGCTGCTGAAGAAGAAAGGCTATCTGTTGATCGTCGTCACCAACCAGTCCGGCATTGCCCGCGGCTACTTTAGTGAAGACGACTTCATGAACCTGACCGAGTGGATGGACTGGTCACTGGCCGACCGGGACGTTGATCTTGATGGCATCTATTTCTGCCCCCATCATCCGGATCACGGAGCTCCCTGCGATTGCCGCAAACCTGCACCCGGCATGCTGCTGTTGGCGCAACAGGAGCTGGGCATCGACATGGCGCGTTCCTATATGGTGGGTGACAAGCCTTCCGACCTGAAAGCGGCCGCAAATGCTAAGGTCGGGCATAAAGTGTTGGTCAGAACGGGTAAAGCAGTGACTGATGCTGGTATCGCATTGGCTGATGCCGTCTATGACAATCTGCACGATTTTGCCGTTTCAGTAC
>NZ_CP149130.1:302500-380000 GCF_037811135.1 Aeromonas rivipollensis
GTTAAGTGACTAAGCGTACATGGTGGATGCCTTGGCAGTCAGAGGCGATGAAGGACGTACTAACCTGCGATAAGCTGTGAGAAGTCGGTAAGAGACGCTATTACTCACAGATTTCCGAATGGGGAAACCCACCCAGCACAAGCTGGGTATCTATTACTGAATACATAGGTAATAGAGGCGAACCGGGAGAACTGAAACATCTAAGTACCCCGAGGAAAAGAAATCAACCGAGATTCCCTCAGTAGCGGCGAGCGAACGGGGATTAGCCCTTAAGTTTCTTGGAAGTTAGTGGAATGGTCCTGGAAAGGCCAGCGATACAGGGTGATAGCCCCGTACATGAAAACGACCTTGAAGTGAAATCGAGTAGGGCGGGACACGTGACATCCTGTCTGAATATGGGGGGACCATCCTCCAAGGCTAAATACTCCTGACTGACCGATAGTGAACCAGTACCGTGAGGGAAAGGCGAAAAGAACCCCTGTGAGGGGAGTGAAATAGAACCTGAAACCGTGTACGTACAAGCAGTGGGAGCCCTTCGGGGTGACTGCGTACCTTTTGTATAATGGGTCAGCGACTTACATTTTGTAGCGAGGTTAACCGTATAGGGGAGCCGTAGGGAAACCGAGTCTTAACTGGGCGTCTAGTTGCAAGGTGTAGACCCGAAACCGGGTGATCTAGCCATGGGCAGGTTGAAGGTTGAGTAACATCAACTGGAGGACCGAACCCACTAACGTTGCAAAGTTAGGGGATGACCTGTGGCTGGGGGTGAAAGGCCAATCAAACTCGGAGATAGCTGGTTCTCCCCGAAAGCTATTTAGGTAGCGCCTCGGACGAATACTACTGGGGGTAGAGCACTGTTTGGACTAGGGGGTCATCCCGACTTACCAACTCCATGCAAACTCCGAATACCAGTAAGTAATATCCGGGAGACACACGGCGGGTGCTAACGTCCGTCGTGAAGAGGGAAACAACCCAGACCGCCGGCTAAGGTCCCAAAGTTCTGGTTAAGTGGGAAACGATGTGGGAAGGCTCAGACAGCTAGGATGTTGGCTTAGAAGCAGCCATCATTTAAAGAAAGCGTAATAGCTCACTAGTCGAGTCGGCCTGCGCGGAAGATGTAACGGGGCTCAAACCAGGCACCGAAGCCGCGGATTCATACTTATGTATGAGTGGTAGGGGAGCGTTCTGTAAGTCTGCGAAGGTGTATCGAGAGGTATGCTGGAGATATCAGAAGTGCGAATGCTGACGTAAGTAACGATAAAGGGGGTGAAAAGCCTCCTCGCCGGAAGACCAAGGGTTCCTGTCCAACGTTAATCGGGGCAGGGTGAGTCGACCCCTAAGGTGAGGCCGAAAGGCGTAATCGATGGGAAGCAGGTTAATATTCCTGCACGACTTGTAATTGCGATGGGGGGACGGAGAAGGCTAGGTGGGCCAGGCGACGGTTGTCCTGGTGAAAGTGCGTAGGTGGTGTTTCTAGGCAAATCCGGAGACACAACACTGAGACACGAGACGAAGCCACTACGGTGGTGAAGCCATTGATGCCCTGCTTCCAGGAAAAGCCTCTAAGCTTCAGATTACAAGTCATCGTACCCCAAACCGACACAGGTGGTCGGGTAGAGAATACCAAGGCGCTTGAGAGAACTCGGGTGAAGGAACTAGGCAAAATAGAACCGTAACTTCGGGAGAAGGTTCGCTCTTGACAGTGAAGTCCCTTGCGGATGGAGCAGTTGGGAGTCGCAGTGACCAGATGGCTGGGACTGTTTATCAAAAACACAGCACTCTGCAAACACGAAAGTGGACGTATAGGGTGTGACACCTGCCCGGTGCCGGAAGGTTAATTGATGGGGTTAGCGCAAGCGAAGCTCTTGATCGAAGCCCCGGTAAACGGCGGCCGTAACTATAACGGTCCTAAGGTAGCGAAATTCCTTGTCGGGTAAGTTCCGACCTGCACGAATGGTGTAACCATGGCCATGCTGTCTCCACCCGAGACTCAGTGAAATCGAATTCGCCGTGAAGATGCGGTGTACCCGCGGCTAGACGGAAAGACCCCGTGAACCTTTACTACAGCTTGGCACTGAACATTGAACCTACATGTGTAGGATAGGTGGGAGGCTTTGAAGGCGTGACGCCAGTTGCGCTGGAGCCGTCCTTGAAATACCACCCTTGTATGTTTGATGTTCTAACGCAGGGCCCTGAATCGGGCTCGCGGACAGTGCCTGGTGGGTAGTTTGACTGGGGCGGTCTCCTCCCAAAGAGTAACGGAGGAGCACGAAGGTTGGCTAATCCTGGTCGGACATCAGGAGGTTAGTGCAATGGCATAAGCCAGCTTAACTGCGAGACGGACAGGTCGAGCAGGTACGAAAGTAGGTCATAGTGATCCGGTGGTTCTGAATGGAAGGGCCATCGCTCAACGGATAAAAGGTACTCCGGGGATAACAGGCTGATACCGCCCAAGAGTTCATATCGACGGCGGTGTTTGGCACCTCGATGTCGGCTCATCACATCCTGGGGCTGAAGTCGGTCCCAAGGGTATGGCTGTTCGCCATTTAAAGTGGTACGCGAGCTGGGTTCAGAACGTCGTGAGACAGTTCGGTCCCTATCTGCCGTGGGCGTTGGATGATTGAAGGGAGTTGCTCCTAGTACGAGAGGACCGGAGTGAACGAACCTCTGGTGTTCGGGTTGTCACGCCAGTGGCACTGCCCGGTAGCTAAGTTCGGAATCGATAACCGCTGAAAGCATCTAAGCGGGAAGCGAGCCCTGAGATGAGTCATCCCTGACCCCTTGAGGGTCCTAAAGGGCCGTTGGAGACCACAACGTTGATAGGTGGGGTGTGTAAGCGCGGCGACGTGTTGAGCTAACCCATACTAATTACCCGTGAGGCTTAACCATACAACACCCAAGAAGTGTTCTGGGCCTTGTAGCGAATGAACGAACTACTCAAATTCAGTGATAGTGACAAGCCAAGCGCAACATCACTACTCACGTCAGCTTTCCGAGATTGAAGAATTTGCCTGGCGGCCATAGCGCCGTGGAACCACCTGATCCCATGCCGAACTCAGAAGTGAAACGCGGTAGCGCCGATGGTAGTGTGGCATTCGCCATGCGAGAGTAGGACACTGCCAGGCACCCAATTAAACAGCGATGTGCAAAATAACATCACTGGCTGCGAGGATGACACCTCACAAGAAAGCAGCAGAAGATTTAGCGCAAGCTAACCGAATGCGGAGCGGTAGTTCAGTCGGTTAGAATACCGGCCTGTCACGCCGGGGGTCGCGGGTTCGAGTCCCGTCCGCTCCGCCACTAATTTGAAAGGCCTTCCCTCACGGGAAGGCCTTTTTGCTATGCATATTCAGCATCTGAGTCCAAGAAGCCCAATCTGTCGATTGGGCTTCTTTCGTTATGCTTTGTCACTACGTGGGATCCCCCTAGTAGTAGATGCATAGCCAGACGGTGGTCTCGGTAGGATGTGTCCACTCCACCCTGTGCTGAAGGTGCGCCGGGATGTTGATGTAATCCCCTGGCCCCAGATGGACGCGTTCCTGTACCCAGGTATCCGGTGTGATGAAGACCAGAATGGCTTCGCCCTGTATCACTGCTACCCATTCGTGTTCATCCTGATCGAACCATTCTCCCGTAGGGGTCTGTTGCCCCTGGGAGAGGATACGCTCGATGCGAAAGTGATTGGTGCTGACCAGGTCGGTGAATATCTCATTGGGCAGGGGGGAGGGGATCTGGCCAAGCAGGTTGCCTGTGTGCATGGGCTTGTCTCCGGCTGATGGGGCTAGCTAAGAGTGTAGAAGCTGAAAGGGAGCTTCCCATCTGGAAGTTGAGGCCTCCAATGAGGCTTTAAATGGAAAAGTTCGGGAAAATGGTGGCTGATCCGCTGCAATCTCGCCAAATTCTTGCTATTTTGCGCGCCATTACGCAAACGATTTCCTTCACACATTCAGGATGAGTTATGGCAACGCAAGAAATGACGGCCCGCACCGGCAATAGCGGGTTTCTGGACTCCTATTTCTCCATCACCCAGCGTGGCAGCACAGTCCGCCAGGAGCTGTTGGCCGGACTGACCACCTTCCTGGCCATGGTCTACAGCATCATAGTGGTGCCGAACATGCTGGGTGCCGCCGGTTTTGAGCAGGGCCCCGTCTTCGTGGCCACCTGCCTGATCGCCGCCTTCGGCTCCCTGCTGATGGGGCTGTGGGCCAAGCTGCCGATGGCCATAGGTTGCGCCATTTCCCTCACTGCCTTTACCGCCTTCAGCCTGGTCCTGGGTCAGGGACTGAGCATTCCGGTCGCCCTCGGCGCCATCTTCCTGATGGGGGTGCTGTTTACCCTGATCAGCGTCACCGGCGTGCGCCAGTGGATCCTGGACAACCTCCCCTCCGGCATCGCCCACGGCACCGGCATCGGTATCGGGCTGTTCCTGCTGCTGATCGCCACCAACGGCGTCGGCATGGTGATCAAGAACGAGGGGGCCGGTCTGCCGGTTCAACTGGGTGAAGTGACCTCTTTCCCGGTCATCATGACGGTGCTGGGTCTGGCCGCCATCTTCGGTCTGGAGCGCCGCAAGGTGCCGGGTGGCATCCTGATGGTGATCATCGCCATCTCCATCCTCGGCCTCATCTTCGACCCGAAAGTGACCTGGCAGGGCTTCTTCGCCATGCCGAGCCTGACCGGCGAGAAAGGTTCGCTGGTAGGTAGCATGGATCTGCTGGGCGCCCTCAATCCGGTGGTGATTCCCACCGTGCTGGCGCTGGTGATGACCGCCGTCTTTGACGCCACCGGCACCATCCGTGCCGTGGCCGGTCAGGCGGGCCTTATCAACGAGCGTGGCCACATCATCAGCGGCGGCAAGGCCCTGACTGCCGACTCCGTCAGCAGCATGGTCGCTGGCGTGGTAGGTGGAGCTCCGGCTGCCGTCTACATCGAATCTGCCGCAGGTACCGCGGCCGGTGGCAAGACAGGTCTGACCGCTGCGCTGGTCGGCGTGCTCTTCCTGCTGATGATCTTCCTCTCCCCGCTGAGCTATCTGGTACCGGCCTACGCCACAGCACCAGCACTGATGTACGTCGGTCTGCTGATGCTGGGCAACGTCACCAAGCTGGACTTCAGCGATTCGGTCGATGCCCTCGCCGGCATGCTGTGCGCCGTCTTCATAGTGCTGACCTGCAACATCGTCACCGGCATCATGCTGGGCTTCGTGGCGCTGGTCGTGGGTCGTCTGTTTGCTGCCGAGTGGAAGAAGCTGAACGTCGGCACCGTCATCATCGCCGTGGCGCTGGTGATCTTCTATGCCGGTGGCTGGGCCATCTAAGGCTTCCGGTGATAGCGAAGGGCCCTGCGGGGCCCTTTTTCATGGCTGTGAGGCCGTTAACAGTTTCCCGCCCGTTTGCCCCGCGCTGTTTCAGATTGAAACGCCAATGACCTTTCTCCTGTTTCAAATCCGAACCGAACAGGCCGTCATTTTTCTCCCGATTTATCCCGTTAGACTGGCTCCATCAACCATCTGCCTACCCGTGCGGTGGCAAGCCAAGGAGTGAGCCATGAAGAAGCTGATCAATGCCGTCGATGCCGTGGTCCGTGAACAACTGATGGGGATGGCTGCCGCCCACCCCGAGCTCAAGGTCCGTATCGAACCCCACTACATCACTCGCGCCGACGCCCCCGTGATGGGCAAGGTGGCGCTGGTCTCCGGCGGTGGCAGCGGCCACGAGCCGATGCACGGCGGTCTGGTGGGCAAAGGGATGCTGGATGGTGCCTGCCCCGGCGAGATTTTTACCTCCCCGACCCCGGATCAGATGTATGAGTGCGGTCAGGCCGTTGATGGCGGCGCTGGCGTGCTGTTCCTGGTAAAGAACTACACCGGCGACGTGCTCAACTTCGAAACCGCGGTCGAACTGCTGCACGGCGACGGGGTCAAGATCGGCTTCTCGCTGATCGATGACGATGTAGCAGTCAAAGACAGCCTCTATACCGCCGGTCGCCGTGGCGTTGCCACGACCGTGCTGTGCGAGAAGCTGGTCGGTGCCGCTGCCGAAGCGGGCTATGACCTGAGCCGCTGCGAAGCGCTGGCCCGCCGCATCAACAACCAGAGCCGCACCATAGGCGTCGCCATGCACGCCTGCACCGTCCCTGCCGCTGGCAAGCCCTCCTTCACCCTGGCGGACAACGAGATGGAGTTCGGCGTGGGCATCCACGGCGAACCGGGCATAGCGCGCCGCCCCTTCACCGACCTCAATACCCTGGTGGACGACATGTTCGAAGAGCTCTCTGACAACACTCCCTATGGCCGCACCCTGCGCCACTGGGACAGAGCCTCCGGCAGCTGGCAGGAAGAGCACACCTTTATCGAGCCGCTGAATGCGGGCGATCGGGTCATCGCCCTGGTCAACAGCCTCGGCGGCACTCCCATCTCCGAGCTCTATGGCGTCTATGGCCGTCTCGCCACCCTGTGCGAAGAGGCTGGCATCCATCTGGTGCGCAACCTGATTGGCCCCTATTGCACCTCCCTCGACATGACCGGCATCTCCATCACTCTGCTCAAGGTGGATGATGAGCTGATGACCCTGTGGGATGCCCCCGTTCACACCCCAGCCCTGCGTCGCGGCTGCTAAGGAGCCTTTATTCTCATGCTAAGCAAACATCAGATCGTCAATTGGCTGCTCGACTGCGAGCACATCTTTGCCGAGCAGCGTGACTACCTCACTGCGCTGGATACCGACATCGGCGATGGCGACCACGGCCTCAACATGCAGCGCGGCTTCACCAAGGTGGCCGAGAAGCTGCCCGCTGTGGCGGACAAAGACATAGGTCAGGTGCTGAAAACCACCGGCATGACCCTGCTCTCCTCGGTCGGCGGCGCCAGCGGCCCCCTCTACGGCACCTTCTTTATCCGAGCGGCGGCCAGTACCGACGCCTGTCAGAGCCTCAGTCTCAGCCAGCTGTGCAAAATGCTGAGCGATGGCGTCGAGGGGATCGTCTCCCGCGGCCGCGCCGAGCAGGGCGACAAGACCATGTGCGACGCCTGGTGGCCGGCCCTGGCCGCCCTGCAACAGGCACAGCAGCAAGATCTGCCCCTCAACGATGCGCTGGACAAGGCGGTGGCCGCCGCCGCGGCCGGTACCGAGGCCACCATCCAGATGCAGGCCCGCAAGGGGCGCGCCAGCTATCTCGGCGAGCGCAGCATAGGCCATCAGGATGCCGGGGCCACCTCGACCCTGCTGCTGCTGACCGCCCTGCGTGACAGAGCGAGGTTGTGACATGATCGGAATCGTCGTTGTCTCTCACAGCGCCCAGCTGGCGGCCGGCTTGAAAGCGCTGGCTGATCAGCTCGGCAGCCCGGCGAAACTGCTGCTGGCGGCCGGGGTCGATGACCCCGACCACCCCATAGGCACAGATGCCATCGCCGTGATGAGTGCGATAGAAGAAGCGGATGACGGCAGCGGCGTGCTGGTGCTGATGGACTTGGGCAGCGCCCTCTTGAGCGCCGAAACCGCCCTCGAACTGCTGCCCCCCGAGTTAAGTGCCCGGGTGCGACTCTGCCCCGCCCCGCTGGTTGAGGGCACCCTGGCCGCCGTGGTGGCGGCTGGTTCCGGGATGACGCTGGATGAGGTGGCCGCCGAGGCGCTCGGTGCCCTGGGCCCGAAACAGGCGATGCTGCCCGCCAGCGCGGCGCAGGCCGCCACTGAGACAGCCCCCGTTGCTGATGACGGCTGGCTGCGCTGCGAGGTGGTGGTGGATAACCCCCACGGCCTGCATGTGCGCCCCGCCGCCCGACTGGTGGCCACCCTCAAGCCCTTTGCCGCTGAACTCAAGCTGCAAAAGGGGGATAAAGAGGCCAACCCCCGCAGCCTGACCCGGCTCGCCATGCTCAACGTGCGCCAGGGCGACAGACTCACCCTGCTGGCGCGTGGGGAGGATGCCGATGCGGCTTTGAGCTGCTTCCAGCAGCTGGCAGCGGAACGCTTCGGCGACTGAGGCTCATATTGCTGTATCAAGGCCCCGCCAGTGCGGGGCCTTGTCGTTTAGCTATCCGTGGTAGTCGGCGGGGTCCATGCCGAGCAGTTTGAGCCGCCGCCAGAGGGTGGTGCGGCTGATGCCCAGTTGCCGGGCCATCTGGCTCACCTGTCCCTTGCAGGCGTGGGCGCAGCGCAAGATGGCCTGGCGCTCCAGCTCCGCCAGGGTGAGCAGCGGTTGCCCCACCACCTCGTCCGCCACCAGCTGATGGCCGTGACGAATGGCGGCGGGCAGCGCCTCCGGCGGGATCGGCCCCTGACTTGCGTGGAGCAGGGCATGCTCGACCGCACTGCGCAGCTCCCCCAGATTGCCGGGCCAGGGATAGGCGAGCAGACAGTCGAGGGCCGCCGGACTGAACTGGCGCACCGGCTCGCGCCCCTGCGCCCCTAACTGCTGGCTGATTAGGCCCGGCAGATCGGCCGCGCGCTCCCGCAGCCCCGGCAGCCAGAGCTCGCACGCCTGCAGCGCATAGAGTAGCTGGCGGCCAAACAGCCCCTCCTGCACCAGCTGCTCCAGCGGGGCGCTGCTGGTCGCTATGATCCGCACCTTGATCGGCAGTATGCGGGCCGAATCGAAGCGCTGGATGCGACCTGTCTTGAGCAGTTGCAGCAGGGCCGCCTGCATGGGGGCAGAGAGGCACTCCACCTGTTCCAGCACCAGGGTGCCACCGTGGGCCAGCTCGAACTTGCCCGCCCGCTCCTGCCCCGCCTCGTCGGAGCCCATCAGCTCCAGCGCCATCCGCTCGCTCGGCAGCGCCTGACAGTTGAGGGTAATGAGGGGCCCGGCGGCCCGTTCGCTGCCAAAGTGGATCGCCTCCGCCAGCTGGGCCTTGCCCACCTCCTCTTCGCCGCGCAGCAGGATCGGCCCCTGACTCTGGGCCGCCTGTCTGGCGTGGCGCAGCAGCTTGCGCATGGCGCTCGATTCGCCCACCAGCGCCGACAGCTCGGGCACCGTCTGGCGCAGCTGGTGAATGGCCCGCAGCCGATCGACCGGGTGCAGCAGGGCGATAAAGCTGACCCCCTCCAGCCCGGGCAGCGGTTTGAGGCTTATCAGCGCATTGATGAACTCCCCGGAATGCACCCCGAGCCGCTCCAGCGTCACCTCCACATGACTGAGCGGCGTCTGCCCCTTGATGGCCAGTTGCAACCGCTGGGGCAGCAGCAGGTGCTGCTCCAGGGGCTGGCCAAGACAGATCGCCGGATCGAGCCGCAGCCGATTGGCCGCCAACGCGTTGAGGTAGCGCAGCCGGCCCTGGGGATCCCAGGCCAGCACGCCGTCATCCATGCCGTCCAGCAGGGCGTAAAGCTCGCTCAGATGGTGCTGGGACTCCTGCATCAGGGTCTCCATCTGCAGCAGATGGGCCAGCTCGCGACCGGCGCTGACGGTGAGCGCCAGATCCCCGACCGTTGCCTCTTCCACCCGGCAGACCAGGGCCATGATGGCGACCTGACGGCCGTTGCTGTTGTAGACCGGGCTGGCGCAGCTATGCCAGGGGTGCAGGGTCTGGTTGAAATGCTGGGGGCCGCTGACGCAGAGCGGCACTCCCTCCAGCGCCGCCAGATTGATGGCATTGGTGCCGATGCGCCCCTCGCTAAAAAAAGCGCCGGGGCCAAACCCCAGCGCTGCCAGCTCGCGCAGGATGTCAGGGTGGCCGGTCTGGGCCAGCAGGCAACCGCTCTCGTCGGTGAGTAGCAGGGCGCAGGGACGCCCCTCCATGAATTCGTAGAGATCCTCGAGGGCCATCTCGCCTGTGGTGAGCAGGTCCCGCTTGCGCTGGCGCAGGCTCTGCAAGGTCTGCCCCTTGGCACTGTGGGGCGGGTGCCAGAGGGTGGCGCTGGTCTGGTGGGCGCAGCGCAGCCAGGAGGCCTGCAGATAGTCAGGGCAGGGCTGGGGTGGCAGACGGTCAGATGGCATTGTCACTGTTCTATCCGGCAAGTGCGTAGCCAGAAGGCATACCCATAGTCAGGCAAGGGTTGGAGCGGCAGGCGGTCAGATGGCAGGGTCACATGCAGTATCCGGCATAGGGAGAGGCCGACCATTTAACCATGCCCGTCCTCCAGATTCAGTGACCTGCCTCAGAGGGTAGCGATGCCATTGCCCCCTCTCAGATCCCCGTCATGCCAATCTCGTCGAGCTGGACGTGGGCGCCCTGGCGCAGGGTGTAGAGCACGGCCTCGGCCAGATCCTCCACCTGCAGCCAGCCGGGCTTGCGATCCCCCGGGCAGGCCGGGGGCGGCACCTGGACCAGCCCGGGGCAGAGGATGTGGACCCGGATGCCCTGATGCTGCACCTCTTCCCGCAGCGCCTTGGCGAACCCCAGCACGGCAAACTTGGCGGCGCAGTAGACGCTGGCCCTGGCGTAGCCGTTCTTGGCGGCCTGGGAGGCGATGTTGATGACGGTGCCATGGCGGCTCGCCAGCATGTCCGGCAGGCAGGCCTGGGTCAGCAGAAAGGTCCCCTTGGCGCAGGTGTCCATGACCCTGTCCCACTCCGACTCCGGCAGATCCTGCACCAGGTAGTCGCTGCCGACCCCGCTGTTGTTGACCAGCAAATCGATGGGGCCTAACCGCTCCCGGATCTGGGCATGGCAGGCGCGGACCTGGGCGCCGTCGCTGACATCCAGCACCAGCGGCAGCACTCTCACCCCGTATGTGGCGCTCAGACGCGCGGCCTCCTGCTCCAGCAGGGACTGGCGGCGGGAAGCCAGGATCAGCTCCACCCCCTGGCTGGCCAGTGCCTCGGCGATGGCCAGCCCTATGCCACTGGCGCCACCGCTGATCAGGGCCCGTTTTGCTCTCAGTTCGTTCATCTTGTCTCCTCCTCCAGTGGAGCAGGCATTGTGGCGGCAGGAGCCCGGGGAGCCTAGGGGAGGGCGGGGGCGGATTCGAACCCTGGTTCGTGTTTTGGCGAGACGATTCGAACTTTGGTTCTATGTGGGCCGCGACCGGGCCCAGGCTGTGCAAAAAAAGACGCCGCCCAGTGGGCGGCGTCTTGCTTCTCTTGCCGGCGGCTCAGTTCGCCGGAGGCGACGCGGGCGCCTCCAGGGCGGGCGTTTGCTCCCCCTCTTTTATCCAGGCATCCAGCAGGGTGTAGCCCACCGCCAGCACCACGGGACCGATGAAGAGTCCTATGATGCCGAGCGCCAGCAGGCCGCCGATGACACCGACCAGGATCAGGATGAGGGGCAGATCGGCACCGCGCTTGATGAGGAAGGGGCGCAGGAAGTTGTCCATGGTGCCCGCCAGCAGGGACCAGACCAGCAGGAAGGTGCCCCAGGTGGTATCACCGCTCCAGTAGAGGTAGCCCACGCTGGCCAGCAGCACCGGGAAGGGGCCTATCTGGGCGACGATCAGCAGGAACATCAGCACCACCAGGATCATGACGTAGGGAATGCCGGCAATCAGCAGGCCTATCCCGGCCACCGAGGATTGCACCAGGGCGGTCACCACCACCCCCATTGCGACGGCACGGATGGCCTGGGAGGCGAGTACCACGGCGTTGTCACCGCGCTGGCCCGCCAGGCGGTGGGCGAAGCGGCGAATGCCGTCGGCGGCTTTTTCCCCAGAGTGATAGAGCAGACCGCAGATGGCCACCGTCAGCAGGAAGTGGACGAACAGCAGGCCGAGGTTGCCCGCCTGGGAGGCGAGCCAGCGGGCTGTCTGGCCGAAGTAGGGGGCCAGCTTGGTGAACAGCACCTGGCCACCGCTCGCCAGTATC
The DNA here is from genome assembly GCF_037811135.1 of Aeromonas rivipollensis. Lineage (NCBI taxonomy): Bacteria > Pseudomonadati > Pseudomonadota > Gammaproteobacteria > Aeromonadales > Aeromonadaceae > Aeromonas > Aeromonas rivipollensis. Next base: position 314,237 of record NZ_CP149130.1, read on the forward strand.
TGCTGCCAGAACTCAAACAGCTTGTCGCCGACCAGGGGGAACTGCTGCAACCAGAGCAGCTCGGGGGGTGGAGAGTGGCTGATGCGGGTGCCCAGCTCGATCAGCATGGGGGCCTTCTCCGCCACGTTGGCCAGCGCCATGAACAGGGGGATGACGAACATCAGCAGCAGTATGCAGCTCATCAGCAGGGCGGCCAGGGCGCGCTTGCCCCACAGCAGGCGCTGGGCCATCTGCATCAGCGGCCAGGTGGCTATGGTGATCATAGTGGCCCAGACCAGGGCCGGCAGGAAGGGGCGCAGCACCATGAAGCACGAGATGATGAGCAGGCTGAGAAACAGCAGGCCCAGGGTGATCTTGGCCAAATCCACTTTTTTCATACGCATTGCATTCCCTTTAACGAGGGGTTGGGCTCCGGGGGACGGAGCCAGTATTCATGACGGACAGCAGCCACCAGAGACCGGCACTCAGCCAGAGCCCCAGGCAGCCATAGAGTAACCCCTGTCCGGCCAGGATCAGCAGCGAGCTGTCGGTCAGCACCGGGAGCACGAACAGCCCCCCTCCGATGAGCAGGCCGCCCGTCAGTGCCAGCAGAGCAGTGCCGATGGCGGGAGCAGGGTTTCGTTCGAGTGGTAACAGATTACCCGATACCAGCCCCAGGGTGAACATGGCGAGCCAGGCCAGCGCAGTGGACTGGGTCAGCCAACTCGCCAGCAGGCTGGTCAGCAGCAAGAGCCCCCAGGGGACATATCGCCCCCCCAGAGTGGTCAGCGGCGATCGCAGTGCCAGCAGCAGGGCGCCGAGTCCCAGGCCGGCCACCACGTCCGAGATAAAATGCACGCCAAGCCAGATGCGGGCAAGCCCGGCCAGGGCCGCCAGCAGCAGGGCCAGCGTTATACCCTGCCAGGCCCTGAGGGAGGGCCGCGAGGTCAGCACCAGTCCCCAGAACAGCAGGGTCGATGCGGCGTGGCCGCTCGGCATGCCAAAGCCCCGGGCGCTCCGTTGCGCCAGCGTGGGGTCGAGGTGGAAGGGTCTGGGCCAGCCGATCCCCTCCTTGAGCAGTTGCACCAGCAGGGTGAGCAGCACCATGGCAAACAGCAGCCGGTAGAGCCGTGACCAGCCCAGCAGCGGTAGCAACAGGCAGATCAACGCGAGCTGAACGGGGCTGGCCCCGAGCAAATTGCCTATCTCAAGCCAGCTCGCATTCGGTCCCAGCCACTGCTGCAGACGCTGGATCAGCGGCAGCTCTGCCCTGTGCAGGGCGCTGCCTTCGCGACTGAAGTCCGACACCCACAGCACCTCGCTCTCGGGGACCTGGGCCAGCCTGGGAGTGATCCAGTCGAGTTGCGTCGGGAAGCGACGCTGATCATGGGGCAGGCGGGCGGCGTCGATCAGCCTGGCGTTGAGGATTTCGCCGCCGAGGTTGGGGGCCTGGAGCAGGGAGACAAAACCTGAGCCGCGCTGGGCCCGGATGGGGGTCAGCGTTTGGCAGGCGAATACCATGGCCCGCTGCCAGCGCCCCAGCTCCCCGGTGATACGGCCATGGAGCCCCGTCTCCTCGAACAGCTCCCGCAGGGCCGCCTGGGCGGGCGTCTCGCCCCCGTCTATGTAGCCGCCACTCAGGCTGTAGCGATCGGAGATCCTGTCCTGGACCAGCAACAGCTCCTGCTGATGGCGGATCACGCAGGCGGCCGCCCCAGGGGGCACCTCGGCGGCGAACAGGGAGGATGACAGGGAGCCGAGCAGCAGAAGCAGTAAAAGAGCGGGTCTGAGCATGATGGCGCCACTAAGGGAATAGATGGGGACAAGGGTCACAGAAATCAGATACTTGGGCAATGACTTCCGGTGGATGGCAGGTATCGGCAGGGGGTGTCTCGGCCCAATCTGGGGCGCAAGGATTGCCGTCGGCCCGGGCAGTCCCTAGTATTGGCGGCTATTGTTCTTCTCATTCAACACATCTTGGGGCCTTTCATGCGACAGTTCGGTTTCTTCCTGGGGATTGCCATCGGCGTCATCCTGATACTGTTTGGCAGCATCGTCATCTTCCAGGCCTTGCCTGCCGCACTGGACGTGCTGGAGATGCCGAGCCGCATCCCGTTCGTGCGCGAGGTCTACACCTGGCTGATGACCAGTGCCAATGGCCTCACCAGCCAGCTGGAGCAGAACTTCCTGGAAGCCTTCCAGACAGTGCTCAAGCTGATACTGCTCATCACCTTCATGTGGGTTTGCGTCAAGCTGGTCAACATGGGGGTGCTGATCATCCGGGCCGGGGTCGACCTCATTCGCACCGCCATCGAGCACAGCGAAGACAAGGTGGCCAAGCCCACCGAGCAGGACCGCCACCTGTAAGGCTCCCCTGCCCATTCGCAGATAAACGACAGGCCATCCGAGGATGGCCTGTTTGCATGGTGAACTGGTTCGCCCTCTTAGTTGAGCAGCTTCTCCAGCTCGGCTTCGGCATCCGCCCTGGCCTGATCGCTCTGCTTCATCCCCTGGGTTTCCACCTTGTCGGCCTGCGCCTGCACGGTGCCGGTCGCTCCGCTTACCACCTTGCTCAGCTGTTGCTGCGTCTTGGCTGCGGCGCTGACGGCCTTGTCCGCCTGTTGCTGCGTACTGGCTGCCGCCTGCTTGGCGGTGTCACTGACGGCCTTGTCCGCCTGTTGCTGTGCGCTGGCTGCGGCTTGCTTGGCGGTGTCGCTGACTGCCTTACCCATCGGCTGCTGCGCACTGGCTGCAGCCTGCTTGGCGGTATCGTTGACGACTTTGCCAGCCTGTTGCTGCGCGCTGGTTGCAGCCTGCTTGGCGGTGTCGCTGACGACTTTACCCGCCTGTTGCTGCGCGCTGGCTGCGGCCTGCTTGGCGGTATCGCTGACCGCCTGCTGGGCGGAGCGGCTCACGGCCTGGTTGGCTTGCCGCAGAAGATCGGTGGCATCGCTCACCGTCTGGGTGGCTGAGTCACTGACCGCCTTGCTGGCTTGTTGCGGAGCCTTGGCGGTGGCACTGCTGACAGTCTGGCTGGCCGAGTCGCTCACGGCTTTGCTCGCTTGTTGTTGCGCCTGGGTGGTGGCACTGCCGATCACTTGGCTGGCCGAGTCGCTGACGGCCTTGCTCGCTTGCTGCTGCGTCTTGGTGGTGACGCTGCCGACCGCCTGGGTGGCCGAGTCGCTGACGGCCTTGCTCGCTTGCTGCTGCGCCTTGGTGGTGACGTTGCCGACCGCCTGGCTGGCCGAGTCGCTGACGGCTTTGCTGGCTTGCTGCTGCGCCTGGGCAGTGGCACTGCCGATCACCTGGCTGGTCGAGTCGGTCAGGGCCTGGGTCGCGCTCTGTTGCAGGTTGCCCATCACATTGCCAAGCAGGGAGCCGCTTGTTCCCGTCATCACCTTGCCGGCGTCGGTGAGGGCGGTGGCGGTCGGGTTGCCGGCCTGCCACTCTTGCATGGCGCTCGGCCAGGTCGGGGTCGCCGCCGTCAGGTTTTCGCCAAATACCTGAGTCGCGCCGTCCCCCTTCTGCAACATGACGGAGAGCTGGTTGGTGTCGGCGTTCCATACCATGCCGGCCTGTTTGGCCACATCCGGCACTGGGGCGTAGCGGGAGACCACGTAAAACAGCGGCCCCTCCTGCTGCAACTCGTTGGCCGTCTTGAGCAGCTGCATGGTGCTGTCGTAGTTGGGCCCCAGTATGGCGGTCATCCTGTCCTTGATCAGCGGCTGCTCGAACAGGTTGGCCTCGTTCGGATCGAAACCGACCAGGGGTTTGAGCAGGGCCCACATCAGCTGGCTGGTGGGGCTCATCATCAGCAAGGGGGCCACGCAGGCGGACAACATCAGACTCAGGCAGGCGGCCTTGAGCAACGGCATGATACGCATCGACAACATATCCAAGTAATTATTTGATTAATAAGGCTATATACTGTCTTTTCCCGACAGCATGACCCGAACTGGCCCGGCTCTTCACTCATGGGGATCGGCGGGCGCTGGCAGGCTATCATATTGCTTCCGGAATGCCAGATGAGCCGACATTTATTGGTCAAGTCGGCGACGCTGGTGGTCGCTTTAGGGGATCACTCTCTCGTTGTCACAGGTGTCACTCATGATCCGAACCGTGTTTTGTCTGTTTGCCCTCGGCGGGCTCCTTCCTGCAGAGGCGGCCCCGGCGTCGAACACCCTCAGCCATTCGGTGGGCACGGATCTGGTGTTGCCCCTGGGCTCATTGCCCGAGCGGGTCTGCTGGTATCAGGATCAGAAGTATTCCCTCGGGTCGCGCATCCAGCAGGGGGATCTCTGGCTGGAGTGCGGCCCGCAAAACGACCAGGAGAGCAACGGGCCTCTGGCCTGGCGCGAACCCGCCATCTACGAGCCCGTCGACGAAGGGGCGGCCAACAGGGAGACGATCAGGGTGGGTCAGTGAGCCTTTTCTTGATCCAGCTACAGACACGGCCGTGATCCCTGTCGCATAATGCAGCTCCTTTCTTCTCTTGGCTGGAACCTAAGAAATGGCTCGTCGCTCTTCCAATGCACAACGTCGTCGCAGTAGCTGGTGGTACAAACGCTTGTTGGCAAGGGAGCGGGAAGAGCGCGAAGCGCGTTCCGTCCGGGATTGATACTGCATTGAAAAACGGAGCCTCGGGCTCCGTTTCCTATTCATTACCGCAGGCAGGTTTATTACCACAGGTGGATAATGGTGCCGCTTTGCCAATGCACGAGGTCGTTGCCGTCGTGAGCGGGTGATACCAACGCTTGTTGGCAAGGGAGCGGGAAGAGCGCGAGGGCGCTGCGTCCGGGATTGATACTGCATTGAAAAACGGAGTCTCGAGCTCCGTTTTTTATTTACCACCGTCAGCATCATGACAACGGGGGCCATCAGGCCCCCGTTTTGCTTTTCAGATCTGCGGCTTAGCGCTGCAAGGCGGCCAGGGCCAGCTCGACCCGCTTGGCGTACTCGGGGTCGGCCTGCTCGAAGTGTTTGAGCTGGGCCTGGACGATGGCGTAATCCTCCACATTGATGAGGGAGCGCGCCAGGTTGGCGGCGAGGCGAGCACGTTGCCCCTCGTCCATGATGCGGAACAGATCCCCCGGCTGGCTGTAGTAGTCGCTGTCGTAGTCGCGAAAATCGTAGTGCAGGGCGGCTCCTTCCAGACTCAGGGCCGGTTCGTGTTGCTCGCTCGGCTGCTGGGTGCCGAAGCGGTTCGGCTGGTAGTTGGGGCTGGCGCCGCCATTACTGTCCCCCCGCATGGCACCGTCACGATGGGCGCCGTGGTGGAAGGGGCAGCGCGGGGCGTTGACCGGCAGCAGGCCGTGGTTGACGCCGAGGCGATAGCGCTGGGTGTCACCGTAGGAGAAGAGCCGTCCTTGCAGCATGCGATCCGGTGAGAAGCCGATACCGGGCACCACGTTGGCCGGGGTAAAGGCCGCCTGCTCCACGTGGGCGAAGTAGTTGTCTGGGTTCTGGTTGAGCTCAAGCACGCCGACCGGGATCAGCGGGTAGTCGCTGTGCGGCCACACCTTGGTGAGGTCGAACGGGTGGATTTTGTAGGTCTGGGCCTCGGCTTCCGGCATCACCTGCACATAGACCTTCCAGCGCGGGAAGTCGCCCCGCTCTATGGCGTTGAACAGGTCGGCCTGGCTGGTCTCCCTGTCCTGGCCGACGACATTGGCCGCCTCTTCATCGGTGTAGAAGCTGTGGCCCTGCTCTGTCTTGAAGTGGAACTTGACCCAGAAGCGTTCGTTGGCATCGTTGATAAAGCTGAAGGTATGGCTGCCGTAGCCGTTCATCTCCCGCAGGCTCTTGGGGATGCCGCGATCGCTGAACAAGATGGTGACCTGATGCAGGGACTCCGGATGGCGTGACCAGAAGTCCCAGGCGGTGGTGGCGCTGCGCAGGTTGGTGCGCGGATCCCGCTTCTGGGTGTGGATGAAGTCGGGGAATTTCAGGGGATCGCGGATGAAGAACACCGGGGTGTTGTTGCCCACCAGATCCCAGTTGCCCTGCTCTGTGTAGAACTTGAGGGCGAAGCCGCGTACGTCCCGCTCCGCATCGGCGGCCCCCTTCTCGCCGGCCACTGTGGAGAAGCGCAGGAACACGGGCGTCTGCTTGCCGATGGCGTTGAACAGGTCGGCCTTGCTGAACTGGCTGATGTCGTGGGTCACGGTGAAGGTGCCATAGGCGCCGGAGCCCTTGGCGTGAACCACCCGCTCGGGAATACGCTCGCGGTCGAAGTGGGCGAGCTTCTCCATCAACCAGATGTCTTGCATCAGCACCGGGCCGCGCGGGCCGGCGGTGAGGCTGTTATTGTTGTCGACGACGGGGGCACCGTTGGCGCTGTGCAGGGTCTTGTCAGTCATGGGGCATCTCCTTGTGATGAGCCGTCAGACTAGGGGAAGGGCGCGCCCGGCTCCAATGGAGTGTGCCTAACCCTTTGATTGGTTTCGCTGATGGGGGTGGAAACGCACGCCAGCCTTACGGCAAGATGGGGCTCAGCCAACAAGGAGGTCTCATGTCCATCACAGTTCGCCGCGCCGGGCCGGAAGATGCCGTCGCCCTGCGGGATCTTCACGCCATGCCGAATGCCCAGGCCGGTACCCTGCAACTTCCCTTTCCCTCCCTGCAGCAGTGGGAGCAGAAGCTGACCCCGCGGGATGGCATCTACAGCCTGCTGGCCGAGTGCGAGGGGCAGGTGGCGGGTGCCCTGGTCCTGATGGTGGAACCGAATCCCCGTCGTCGCCACGTGGCCACCATCGGCATGGCGGTGCACGATGACTGGGCCGGGCGGGGCGTGGGCACGGCCCTGATGCGGGCCGCGCTGGATCTGGCGGACAACTGGCTCGGGTTGTCGCGGGTGGAGCTGACGGTCTGGGCCGACAACGAGGCGGCCCTGGCCCTCTACCGCAAGACGGGGTTCGTGGAGGAGGGCGTCGCCCGGGATTACGGCCTGCGTCATGGTGTGCTGGTGGACGCCCTCTACATGGCCAGGGTGCGCCGATGATCGACTATCGCGAGCGCCTGACTCCCGTGCTGCGGGCGCTGGAGCAGGAGCCGGATCTCTCCATCGAGGAGCTGGCGAGCCGCGCCTGCCTCTCCCTCTATCACTTCCACCGGGTGTTCACCGCCGTGGTGGGGGAGGCGCCGGGGGAGATGTGCCGCCGGCTGCGGATGCAGCGGGCGGCCTGGCAGCTCTGCTACACAGACGCCAGCGTCACCGCCATCGCCCTGGGGGCGGGGCTCGCCAGCTCCCAGGCCTTCGCCAAGGCGTTTCGCCGTCACTATGGCTGCACCCCGGGGGAGTTTCGCCGCGACAAGGGCAAGAATGGACACCATGAGCGCAAGGATGGACACGCATGGAACGACCCCCTCCCTTATGCTGAAGGCCACTCATCAGCAAGGAGCAACACCATGAAAACCGTCGAGATGGATGCCCGCACCCTGGCCTATATCAGGGTCACAGGCCCCTATGGCGAAGGCTATGACGCCGTCTGCAATCGCCTGCACCAGTGGGCCGCGCCCCGCGCTCTGGAGCAGGGGGAGTGGATCTTCATCTACCATGACAACCCGCAAGTGACGCCGCCGGCCCAGTGTCGCACCGACATAGGTGTCACAGTGCCGGTGGGAACCCAGGGGACGGGGGAGGTGGAGATCCAGCTCATCCCCGCCGGGCGCTACGCCCAGTCCCGCTACCTCATCACGGATCGCAACCAGTACGGGCCGCGCTGGCAGGAGCACATAGGCGACATAGTGTCCGCCGGGCTGGCGTTCGGCGACGGTCCCTGTTTCGAGCTCTATCACAGCGTGAGCAACGATCCCCTGCAGGACGACGTGAGCTTCTGCTCCAGCGTGCGATAAAGGTGCGGCAATAAAACGAGGCGCCCTGGGCGCCTTGTTTTATTTGGGATGGAGGCCGGTCGCTTGCGCTGTCGGCCGCGACCGTATCAGGGTTGGCTCGGCACCTTGTCCCGACGGGATTTCCACCACCATCTCAGGCGGATCTGGGAGATCAGCATGCCCGCCAGCATCAGGGCACAACCCACTATGGCCCGCTCGTCCAGATGTTCCCCCAGCAGCAGCACACCGCCGATGGCGGCGAACACCGTCTCCAGGCTCAAGATGATGGCGGCGTGGGCCGGGTGGGCTCCGCGCTGACCGACCACCTGCAGGGTGTAGCCGATGCCGACCGAGACCAGCCCCGCGTAGAGCAGGGCCTGCCAGCCCGCCACGGCGCCGCCGAGGGTCGGGGTTTCGATGACAAAGGCAGTGCCAAGACTGAGCAGGCCGCACACCACGAATTGCACGCCCGCAAGCCTTATGGGGGCGACCCGGTTCGAGTAGTGATCCAGCACCAGCAGGTGCACGGCCCAGAACAGGGCGCCGATCACCTGCAGCAGATCACCGTAGCCTATGGTGAACTCTTCGGTCACGCTGAGGTAATAGAGTCCGGCCATGGCGATGAGGGCACCAATCCAGGTGTTGGCCCCTGTCTTGTGGCGCAGGGCCAGGCCGATGACGGGCACCAGTATGATGTAGAGACCCGTGATGAAGCCCGCCTTGGCGGCCGTGGTATAGAGCAGCCCCACCTGCTGCAGGGAGGCGGCGCTGAACAGCACGCCCCCGGCGATCAGGCCCCCGACCAGCAGCAGGCGGCGATCGCCTGCGGGTGATCCGGCTTGCGGCCTGGGCTGGCGCGACTTGAGCCACCACAGCAGCGGCAGCAGGGAGGCGGCACCGAGCAGGAAGCGCAGGCCGTTGAAGGTGAAAGGCCCCATGTGATCCATCCCCAGGCGCTGGGCGACGAAGCCCAACCCCCAGATGGCGGCGGCCATCAATAACATCATGTTTGAACGCATACGGATTCATCCCTGAGAGAGCAGTGACAGGGGCACTCGGGCCCCTGTCAGTACGATACCCGTCTGCGGGGGGGGTTGTCGCCGGTGATTTGCAATCAGATGGGGGTCAGCCCGGGGACGCTACCAACCGCTTGCCAGCCTGGCGAGCAGGGGCAGCAGGGCGAGCAGCAGCAGGTTGCCCCTGAGGATCCAGATCACCCAGAACTGCTGCTGGATGGAGACTATGGGGGCACGCCCCTGACGCAGGGAGCGGCGCCAGTGATGGAACAGCCGGCTGGGGTAGCCGAAGCTGAGGGCCATGGCGAAGAACAGCAGCAGTTTGGTGCGATAGCCGGGATTGGCCAGCAGGGCCGCCGGTTGCAGCGGGTGGGCGAGCACCATGAGCACGCCTGTGATGAAGATGAACAGCAGCGCCAGCGCCGCCAGGCTGTCCGCCAGCAGCAGCTTGCGCACCTGTTCGATGGACATGCCGCGCCGGAACAGGAAGTACTCCGAGGTGATGGCGCCGGTCAGGGTGATCACGGCGCAATAATGGAGCGCGGTCAGCAGTTCCGGGTTCAACATCCGAGCCAGTTCCTTCTCGTTGGCCACATGGCAGGCTTCCCTTTGGACGCCATCGGGCGGGGCTGATATTCTGACACTACACGACGTCGGGGGATAGCAGGAGTCAGGGTTGGATAAACGAGCAGTCTCCAAAAAGACCTGGTCCCTGGTTGCCCGGATGCGTCTGGGCCTGTTGCTGTTGTTCATCCCCGTGCTGATGCTGGGCGCCATCTACTACCTGCACATGGAGCGCAGCCTGCAACAAGAGTTGCAACAGCGCCTGATCGCCACCAACCACCAGTTGCGTCACGTCTTCATCGAACCCTATCTGCACGAAATGGAACGCCAGTTCACCCTCATCTACGACCAGGTGAAGGTGGACGACATCAGCGGCCCCCGACTGAACAATGCCGAGACCTACCTCAAGGAGTGGCGCCTCTACAAGGGGGTCATGGCAGACCTCATCTACATCTATGTCGGCACCGCCGAGCGCCAGATGCTGATCTACCCCGAGTGGCAGGCGGATGCCGGCTTCGATCCCAGGGGGCGCCCCTGGTATCAGCTGGCCAGCCAGCATCTGGGCAAGATGGTCTGGACCGAGCCCTATTACGACTACACCAACGGCAACCTGGTGATCGCCCTAGCGCGGGCCATCACCGACAAGGAGGGCAAGGTGCGGGGGGTGTTCGCGGTGGATGCCGTGCTAGCTCCCTTCTCCGCCCAGCTGAACCGGCACCTGGGCGACGGTTACCAGATGATCGTCAATCAGTCCGGCAAGGTGCTGGCCCACCCCGACCTCTCCCAACTGCTCAAGCCCATGGCCCACCCGAGCTGGCTCTCCCGTTTCAACCGGGAGGATGGCATCTTCCTGGATCAGGATTCCCGGCAGTTTGTGGCCTACAGCCGCCTGCCCGAGCGCAACTGGGTGCTGATCAGCGTGCTGCCTGCGTCGAGCATCCAGGCCGTGGTGGCGCGGGCCTCCTTGAACGTGCTCGGAGTGGTGCTGCTGGCCAGCGTGCTCTATGCGCTGCTGGCCCTGGTCTGGTCCCGTTACTTCAGGCGGATGCTGGACGAGATCTCCACCATGATCCGCGCCAGCAGGATGCAGCCAGATGGGGTACCACAGGGGGGAATGCGCGAGCTCAAGCACGTCTATGCCGAGCTGGCGGAAGTGAGCAAGGATTACCACGAGGTGCGTCAGCAGGCGAACCTGGACAAGTTGACCGGCCTCTACAACCGTCGCTTCTTCGACGAACGCCTGAACCGGCTGCTGCTGGAGCAGCACGCCTTCTGTCTGGCCATGATCGATCTGGATGGCTTCAAGCTGGTCAACGACAACTATGGTCACCAGACCGGGGACGTGGTGCTCAAGCGGGTGGCCAAGCTGGGCAACCAGCTGCTGGAGGATCACGGCTGGGTCTGCCGCTACGGGGGCGAGGAGCTGATGGTGCTGCTGGCCAACCCGGATATCCACTTCTGCCAGATGCTGCTGGAGCAGTACAGGATAGGGGTCGCATCCCTGGACTGGCGTGAACCCGGCCTCGGGATCACCTTCAGCGGCGGCCTGGTGGCGAGCGCCCCCGGTCTGGATGCCAAGGGGCTGCTCGACATCGTCGATGCCGAGGTGTATCGCGCCAAGCGGGATGGCAAGAACCGCATCTATCTGGGGGGCGTCGCCCCCTTGGCGCAGCACGAGGTGCCGCCGGCTGACGATGGGGTGCTGAGCAAAGAAGAGGCCTGAGGGCCTCTTCTTCATTCAGCGGCTCAAGGGAGTAACTGCCACTCCCATACCGGCCAGCCCAGCTCCGAGGCGCACTGGCGCAGCGCAGGAGCTGGATTGACCCCGTGGGGATGGGTCACCGCCCGCAGCATGGGCAGATCGTTGTGGGAGTCGCTGTAACCAAAGCTCCCCTGCCAGAGGTTGTCCCGCCCGGCAAAGAGCTGGTTGATGCGGGCCACCTTGCCTTCGCGAAAACTGAGGGTGCCGCGGGTCTGGCCGGTCAGCATCCCCTCTTCCTCGTCGAGCAGTATGGCGACGCAGTGATCCATTCCCAGCATCTTTGCCATGGGGGCCACCAGATGCTCGCCGGAGGCGGAGATGAGCACCAGCTCGTCGCCGCGCTCTCTATGCCACTCGATGCGCGCCAACCCCTCGGGGTAGAGGCGCTCGCGCAGCACCTGCTCGGCGAAGCGGGTAGAGAGCGAGTCGAGCCACTGGCGCGTCTTGCCCGTCAGCGGTTGCAGGGTGAAGGCCATGTACTGGTGCATGTCCATCTTGCCCTGATGGTAGAGGGACATCATCCCCTGCTCCTCGGCGATCATGTCCGCCGGGGCCAGCTCCTCGGCCACCATGTACTCCAGCCAGAGGCTGGCGGAATCCCCCGCAATCAGGGTCTCGTCCAGATCAAAGAGTGCCAGTGCCATGAGGGCTCCTTGCGGTAAAAACGTAAACGAAATTGGGTGTCATGCTACCTCACAGAGTTGATCCCGGGCTACCGCCAGGGTCACGGCACTGCCGGTTGCCAGCAGATCGCCGGCCGAGCGGTTGAGGCAATCCACCGTCAAGAGCCCCGCCTCGCACTCCACCTGATAGCGGATGACGTTGCCGAGCAGCTGTCGCTGGCGAATGATGCCGGGCAGGCTGGGCTCGCTGCTGGTTGCCCCGGCGGGCAGCAGGGTGATGGACTCTGGCCGCAGCGCCAGCTTGCCCTGAAAACGGGGGCCGAACAGCGACTTGCCCTGCTCGGCGCCGAGCAGGTTGTAGTTGCCGATAAAGCTCGCCACAAACTCGCTGGCGGGTCTGGTGTAGATCTGCTCCGGCGTACCGCTCTGGACTATGGCTCCCTTGTTCATCAGGAAGATCCGATCCGACAGGGTGAGCGCCTCCTCCTGATCGTGGGTCACGAAGATGGTGGTGAGCTCGAGGCGCTGCTGGATCTCGCGGATCTGCTGGCGCAGGCTGCGGCGGATACGGGCATCCAGCGCCGAGAGCGGCTCGTCCAGCAGCAGGATCCGCGGTTGCACCACCAAAGCGCGCGCCAGCGCCACTCGCTGGCGCTGGCCGCCGGAGAGCTCGGCCGGATAGCGGCGCTCGAAGCCGGTCAGCTCCACCAATTCCAACGCCTCCTGCACGCTGGCGGCCAGATCCCGTCCCGGCTGGGGCTTCATTTTGAGGCCGAAAGCGACGTTGTCCCGCACCGTCATGTTGGGGAAGAGCGCATAGCTCTGGAATACCATGCCGATGCCTCGCTTCTGGGGTTCTTGCCAGGTGATGTCTTCACCGGCCACCCGCACCTGACCGCCGTCCACCGGGGTGAGCCCGGCCAGCGCTCGCAGCAGGGTGGACTTGCCGCAGCCGGAGGGGCCGAGCAGGGTCACCAGCTCCCCCTTGCGAATGCCGAATTCGATCCCCTCGAACACCGGCGTATCGCCGTAGGATTTGTGCAACTGATTGACTTCTAAATGAAACATCTTGGATCACCGATGAAATCTGTTGGCCGCCCAGGTGAGCAGCAGGGTCAGCAGGAAGTAGCTCATCACCAGCGCACTGGTGAAGTGGCCCGAGGTGGCGCGCATGTTGTAGAGGTAGACCTGCAGGGTCTCGTAGCGGGTGCCCACCAGCATGTTGGCAAACACGAACTCGCCGAGCAGGAAGGAGAGGGAGAGAAAGAGCGCCGCCAGCAGCCCCTTGCGCAGGCAGGGGATCACCACCAGCAGAAAGGCGCGGCCACTGCTCGCCCCCAGCAGGTGGGCGGCATCCATCAGATCTTTCAGCGGTACACCCTGCAGGCTGTTGGCCAGCGCCCGGTACATGAAGGGGAGCACCACTGTGAACCAGGTGCCGATCAGGATCCACGGCGTACCGATAATGGGCAGCGGGCCATCGGCGTAGATCTGCAACAGCCCCACCGACGAGACCACCGGCGGCACCGCGAAGGGGAGCAGGATCAGCAGGTTCATCCAGGGATCCAGCCTGGGGAAGTAGTAGGCCACCACCAGCACGGTCGGCACCAGCACCAGGGTCCCCAGCAGCAGGGTGGAGAAACAGACCAAGAGGCTGCGGCCAAACGCCGCCAGAAAGCGCGGGTCGCCCCAAAGCTTGAGATACCAGTCGAGGGTAAAGCCATCCGGCAGCAGGGTCGCCCCCCAGCGGGTGGAGATGGAGTAGAGAAAAGTGGCCAGCAGCGGCAGCAGCAGGGTGGCGACCAGCGCCCCCAGCACCCAGCGCGGCCAGCTCGGTTGCAAATCATGCATGGGATTGCCCCCTGTTCACATAGCTCTTCTTCAGCAGCCACTGGTTGGCGGCCGTCACTACCCCCAGCAGCACCATCAGGATCACCGCCAGCGCCGCCGCCATGTTGGGCTCGAGGAAGATGTCGCCGGAGACCAGACTGGCCACCCGTATGGTCACCAGGTTGAAGTTGCCTGTGGTGAGGGCATAGGCGGAGGCATAGGCCCCAACCGCATTGGCAAACAGGATGATCAGGGTGCCGAGCAGGGCGGGAGTGAGCACCGGCAGCGCCACATGCCACACATACTGGCCCTTGCTCGCGCCGAGCAGCGCGGCGGCCTGGGGCCACTCATCCTGCAGCGCATCGAACGCCGGGTAGAGCAGCAGCAGGGCGAGCGGGATCTGGAAGTAGGTGTAGATGAGGATAAGGCCCGACCCCGAGTAGAGGTTGAAGCCGTCGATGAGGCCCCAGGATTTGAGCAGCAGGGTGACGGCGCCGTTGATGCCGAGAATGATGATGAAGGCGAACGCCAGCGGCACACCGCTGAAGTTGCTGGTCATGGTGACAAAGGCCAGCAGCAGCCGCTTGACCCGCTCACCGCTGTGGCGCAGCGCCGCCGCCCCCAGGGTGCCGATGGCAAGTCCCCCTAGACTGGCGATTCCGGCGATACGCAAGGAGTTGGCGAAGGATTGCAGATAGAAGGGGGAGCTCAAAATCTCCCGGTAATGGTCGAGGCCCCAGCCATCGGGGGTCTGAAAGCTGCCCACCAGCACCCACACCATGGGGGCGAGCTGGAACAGTATCATCAAGAGGATAAAGGGCAGCAGCACCAGCGCGGGCAGCCAGTGGCGGCGCGCCTGGCGCCGGGTTGCTGCGGGTTGATCCAGCAGGATCTCGGTGGTTGCAGGCATCATCAGTGCACCTCGCGCATAAAGGCCGCCTTGAGCAGCGGGGGAGCCACCGGCTTGTCGTGGGGGATGCCCAGCAGGTCGGCCATCAGGGCGCAGAGCTGGGTCTGGGCGATCACCACCCCATCCGGCCAGCGCTCGACGAAGGCATCGCCAAACAGCCAGAGCGGCACGGCGCGCTCCTCGGCCAGGGTGCCGCCGTGGCTCAGGTCGTTGTTCATGCCGTGATCCGAGGTGATCACCACCTGATACCCCTGTGCCAGCCACTGGGGCAGCAGATCGGCCAGCAGGCTGTCCATCCGGCGCGCCTGATTGCGGTACTGGCGGGAATCCAGGCCGAACTTGTGGCCCGCGTCGTCCACCCCCATGGGGTGGATCAGCAGAAAATCGGGGTCGTACTGGCTGCGCAGCCACTCCCCATCCATCAGTAGATGGCTGTCGGGGTAGGCGTCATCCCAGTAGAAGCAGCCGTGCTGGATCGGCAGTTGCTCGTCATGGGTATAGCGATCCCGGGCCGCCAGCCAGGGGCTGCGGTTGTAGAGTTCGCTCACCCAGTGATAGGCCGCGGCGGCGGTGCCTTTGCCTGCGGCCCGGGCGAGATGGAAGATGGAGTCGTGTTGGCTGAGGCGACTCACCCCGTTGTGGGTGATGCCGCTCGCCACCGGCGGCACGCCGGTCAGGATGCACTCGTAGAGGGGCCGGGAGAGGGAGGGCAGGGCGCAGCTCAGGGTCGTATGCAGACCTCGCCCCGCCTCCACCATGCCAAAAAGGTAGCCCATACAATGGGCTACCTCGGCTGCCAGACCATCCACAAGTACCACTATCACCTTGTGTTGCACTGGATTTCCTTACTGCATGTTGATCATGACGGTTTCTTGCCACTGGCGCGGCAGGGCCTTGGAGCTCTGCTCCCAGGCTGCATGATCCTGCACCGGCTTGGCATTGGCATACTGCTCGGCCGGCAGCAGCTTGGCCTTGACGTCATCCGGCAGGGTCACATTGCTGCGGATGGGGCGGGCGTAGCCACGGGCCAGGTTGATTTGACCGGCATCGGAGAGGATGTATTCACGGGCCAGTTTGGCGGCGTTGGGGTTCTTGGCCCACTTGTTGATGATGGTGGTGTAACCGGCGATGACGGAGCCGTCGCTCGGGATCACCACATCAAACTTCTTGGGGTCGATCTGGTCGCGGTAGTTCAGGGCGTTGAAGTCCCACAGCACCCCCACTTCCACCTCGCCCTTCTCGATATTGGCGATAGTCGGGTCGTTCAGTGACAGGCGACCCTGCTTGGCCAGCTGGCCGAACAGCTCCAATGCAGGCTTGAGGTTCTTCTCGCTGCCACCGGTGGCATAGGCCGCCGCCAGCACGCCGTTGTTGGCCTGGGAGGCCACGCCCACGTCACCCAGGGTCACCTTGTAGTCGCCACCCAGCAGGGACTGCCAGCTGGTGGGGGCCGCCTTGACCAGATCCTTGTTGATCAGGAAGGCGATGGTGCCGGTATAGGCCAGCATCCAGTGACCGTCCGCATCCTTGGCCCAGTTCGGAATATCGGCCCAGGTGGAGGGCTTGTAGGGCTGGGTAACCCCCTGCTTGACCGCAACCGGACCGAAGGCGCCGCCCACGTCGCCGATGTCGGCGGTGGCGTTGGCCTTCTCGGCGGCGAACTTGGCGATCTCCTGGGCCGAGCTCATGTCGGTATCCTGATGCTTGATGCCGTAGATGCTGCCGAGCTGCTGCCAGGTATCCTTCCAGTTGGCCCAGCTGTCGGGCATGCCGATGCTGTGAAGCTGGCCTTCACCGCGGGCGGCCTTCTCGAGATCCGCGATATTTTCGGCGGCAAACAGCGGTTGACTGATGGCCACCAGGGCCAGTGCACTTGCGATCACGCTTTTCATCATCCCATCCCTCTGGACTAGGTCAGTTAAGGTTCGAGAGGGATGCTAGAGGGGAAATATGACGGTGGCGGGGCGCTTTGATGGCGTTTTCGTGACAGTCACCCTGTCATGGTGCTGTCATCAGCAGCGATTACAACTCGGAGCCGATAGCCGCTGGTCTACTCCAGTGGCGCCAACCGGAATGACCGACAGGGATGTGACAGTGACAGAGCGATTGAGGGAACAGGGGCTGGCCGATGGCCGCAGCCCCTCCAAGTGCGAACAGATTTGCCAGACCCTGCGCCGCTATATCGGCAGCGGCCAGCTGGGGGCCGGGCAGCAACTGCCCGCCGAACGGGCCCTGAGCGAGCGCTTCGCCACCACCCGCATCACCATCAAGGAGGCGCTCTCGAGCCTCGAAGCGGATGGCCTTATCTACCGGGCCGAGCGGCGTGGCTGGTTCGTGGCGCCGCCCCGCCTCACCTACGATCCCGCCATCCACACCCACTTTCACCAGTGGATCGGCGAGCAGCAACGTACCGCCGAAACCCGGGTGCTGGCCCACGGCAGCGAGCTGGCCAGCAGCGAACTGTGTCGCTGGATGGGGCTGGCGCCCTTCACCCCGCTCTATGAAATCCGCCGCCAGCGACTGATCGACGGCCGCCCTGTGCTCCACGTCAGTCACCATCTGCTGGCCAGCCGCTTTCCCGATATCGCCAGAGCGCCCCTGGCGAGCTCCCTCACCGAGCTCTATCAGCAGCGCTATGGCATAGGCCAGGGCGGGGCCAGTCTCGAGATCACCCCCTCGGCGGCGCGCGGTGTCATCGCCCGTGCCCTCAATCTGGCGGAGGGCAGCGCCGTGCTCAGACTGGTGCGGGTCAACTACGACGAGAAAGGGGCGCTGGTGGATTGCGATATAGAGCACTGGCGGCCGGATGCCATTCGTATCTGTCTGGATACCCGGACGTTGCAGCCGGTCCTGGACAGATCGCAGAAGGTTCAACTCACAGACTAGCGGGACACAAGAGCACTGACGGGCACAGTGGCCATTCGCATCTGTCTGGATACCCGGGCGTTGCAGCCGGCCTTGGGCAGATCGCAGAAAATTCAGCTCACGGAGTAGACCTCAACTAACAGAGCGGATCCCGCAGGATCCGCCGGGATCAGTTGTCGATATTGGGGATAAGGTCGTCGAAGCTCTGGTAGCCGCAGTCCGCCAGTTGCAGCGACATTGTGTAGGTCTTGCTGCCCTCCCGCTGGCCGATGGCGGGGCGGTTTAGCTTGAGCTCCTGATGCCAGTACTCCTTCATGCGATCGATGAGGGCCATGGCCTCGCTCTCGTCCAGGTGGAGCTGGCACAGGGCCATGTAGTTGTTGGACTTGTGCATGTTCTCCACCAGATAGTCCCCCAGCACCGACATGGCCTGCCGTGCCTGCTGGCGGGCGAAGCGACTGTGCTGCTCGAAGCTGATCCGCTCGCTGATGAGGAAGTGGTAGCTGTTGTCGATACCGAGCTGCAATATGCCGAGTTTCTCCAGCTTGCGCAGATAGAGGTAGCAGGAGGCGTCGGTCAGGCCGTATTCCCGCTTGAGATCGATCAGTGTCTTGTCGCGCCAGAAGATGTTGGCGAGGAAGGCGTAGAGCCCCGGCTCCTTGTGAAATGCCTCGTCCTGCTCCTGGGTGAAGACGGCGCGGCGGCTCTGGGCGTCCTGGGTGCGATCCAGCAGCTCCTCGAACGACAGTCCCACCAGGTGACAGATCTCCAGCAGGGTGTCGAACGGCAGGGAGGGCTTGTTCATCATCCGCTTGATGGTAGCGATAGAGACCCCCATGGCTTCCGCCAGGGTCTGATAGCGGATCCCCTTGTCGGTCAGGGTCTTCTTCAGGGTGTCGAGAATGTGGTTGGCCAGGGTCTGGCTGTAGGTCATGCAACTATTCCTTTATCTGCATTTTTAGTCGTGTCAGAAAGTGAGTGATTTGTCTGTATCGGGCTCAATTTTTGACACCTAGAAAAACCAGAGGAGATACGTCCGGCGATAACGGCTGAAATGGCCTGACCAGTCACGGTGCAAGGTGGCAGATAATGACACTCGATGGTGCATATCCTTCAACCTTTCAACATTTTGCTGGTGATGCATATTACATCGCACATAATCCAACACGAATCGGATTCAATACCTTCCTGGTTGAGAAAACGATTGTTTGCTTCCAATTTAAGGGTTTTTTTAACCGCAAGGTTTTATTCTTTCCTGGCATTGAGCGGAACTCGCAAGAGGTCCGCTTTTTTTCTTTTCTCCGAATTTGAGCCCGCCGTCAAGGAAGGGGCGCATTTTTTGGCACTTCCTGCACCGCCCTCCCGAGGGGTTATTCCCCCTTGCAGGGGAACAGCTTGGGGATCTCCCGTACCAGCCAGCTCTTGGCCTTGCCCATGGTATCCCGGCGCCACGCCAGCACGACCTGCACCTGATGACGATACTCGGGGCCTATCACCTTGAGGCGTCCCGCCTTGATGTCCTCTTCTATCCAGCTCAGGGGCATGGTGCCGACGCCAATGCCCGCCAGCAGGGCATCGCGCTTCTCCCCCATGGTGCTGACGGTCAGGCGCGGCTGCTTGTCCAGCAGACGATAGGTGAGGGCGGGTTTGCGCCGCGCCGTGTCGGCGATGGCGATGGCGCGGTAGCGGCGCAGGGTCTCGTCCGCCAGGGGCTCGGGCTCCAGGTGCAGGGGGTGATCCGGGTGGGCGACATAGAGCATCACCTCCTCCTGCAAGGGCTGATGCTTGATGCCCGTCATCATGATGTCGGGGTTGAGGGAGGAGATGAGCAGATCCGCCCGGCCATCTTCCAGACACTCCCAACTGCCCGCCAGCACCTCGGCCCGCAGCCGCAGCCGGGTATCCGTCTGTTCGGCCAGCCGCTCCACCAGGGGGTAGAGCGCCTGCAGCGGCACCAGGGCATCGACGGCGATGGTGATGTCGGTCTCCCAGCCCCGGGCCAGGGCCCGGGTCTCCCCCACCAGATGCTCGGCCGCCTCCAGCAGCAGACGGCCCTGCTCCAGCAACATGCGCCCGGCCGGGGTGAACTTGGTTCTGTGGCCGCTGCGATCAAACAGCATGGCGTCCAGCTCGTCTTCCAGCTTCTGCACCGTGTAGCTCAGTGCCGAGGGCACCTTGCCCAGCTCGTCGGCGGCCGCCGCGAAGCTGCCACGGCGGTCTATGGCGTCCAGCACCCGGATCGCCTCCAGGGTCAGCGCCCGCTCCTTGTTCGATTCCTTGGCCATATCTAACCTTCAATTTTTTTGAACATGTTTGCCAGATTATCTCGCTAACAACTTAGGGCAAGTGACTTTAATATTCAATCAACGCTTAGGCAGGAAGGCCAGGCGGCCAAATAAAAGGTAGTTCCAGGCTGAGACATCACACAGAACGATGTCTGCTGTAGGTGAAAGAACAACACACTATTTGAATAACCTCTTGCATGGATGCATTGATTCGGGCCAGACCGGCCTTGGCAATGACATAAAAACCAAGAGAGTGAATGAACATGAAAAACGTAATCAAGATGCTGGCTGTTGCAGGCCTGATGACCGCAGGTTTCGCCCAGGCTGCCGTACCGGCCGACATCAATGCCGCCCCGGGCGTGCTGTTCGTGAACTGGAACGCGACCGCCGCCATGGCTGGCAAGGCCAACCCCATGCTGGAGGTGCGCGATGAGTCTGGCGATCTGCTGGCATCGGTTCACGCCAGCCTGATGGGCACCCAGCAGGTCAAGATCCCGAGCCGCACCCAGGGCAACCTGACGGTCAGCCTGGGCAACGAAAGCAGCAGCTACCGCATCCCGTTCGGTCTGGGTGACGGTCGCCAGCGCTAATCAACCCTTTAAAGGTATTGGAGGAGCACACCATGATGAAATTGAGAGCCGCAGCTGAACGGGGTCATGCCAACTTCGGCTGGCTGGATGCACGCCACAGCTTCTCGTTCGGTCACTACTATGACCCGGACTGGATGGGGCACTCTGTCCTGCGGGTCATCAACCAGGATCTGGTGTCGCCGGGTGGCGGCTTCGCTACCCACCCTCATGCCAACATG
The DNA here is from genome assembly GCF_037811135.1 of Aeromonas rivipollensis. Taxonomy (NCBI): domain Bacteria; kingdom Pseudomonadati; phylum Pseudomonadota; class Gammaproteobacteria; order Aeromonadales; family Aeromonadaceae; genus Aeromonas; species Aeromonas rivipollensis. The sequence goes on from NZ_CP149130.1 coordinate 334,712, forward strand.
GAGATCCTCACCTGCGTGCTGAGCGGCACCATAGAGCACAGGGACAGCCTCGGCCATGCCGAGCAGATCCCGGCGGGGGATTTCCAGCTGATGAGCGCAGGGTCCGGCATCCGGCACAGCGAGTACAACCCCTCGCAGACCGAGCCCCTCTCCCTGTTGCAGATCTGGATAGAGCCGAACGAAGTCGGCACTACCCCGGGTTATCAGCAGAAGAAGATAGCCACCCAGCCCGGGCTGACGCTGGTCGCGTCACCGGATGGGGAGGCAGGATCCTTCAGGATCCGCCAGCAGGCCCGCATCTGGCGACTGCAACTTGCCGAAGGGGAAACCCTCGAATGGGCATTGCAAGGGCGTCATGGTTACCTGCATATGATTTCAGGGGAGCTGACTGGCAACGGTCTGGCTGCCCGACCCGGCGACGGTCTGCTCAGTCGCGATGAGGCGTCCTGGACGCTCACCGCCTCAGAGGGGAGTGAAGCCCTGCTGTTTGATCTGCCCTGATAGATAAATCACGGCGAAATGAATGAGTTAACAATTAGCTCTTACACTGTTATTACCAAGATGGGTAATCAAAGGAATCTGACGATGGACAAGATGAAAGATGTGGCACTGCTGGCGGGTCGTATTTTGCTGGCGCTGATGTTCGTGATGGCAGGCTGGGGCAAGATCGGCGGTTACGCCGGTACCCAGGGTTACATGGAAGCCATGGGGGTGCCCGGGTTCATGCTGCCCCTGGTGATCCTGCTGGAGCTGGGTGGCGGTCTCGCCATAGTGCTGGGTCTCTTTACCCGCAGCATCTCGGTACTGCTGGCCGGTTTCACCCTGATGGCTGCCTTTATCTTCCACTATCAGCCTGCCGAACAGATGCAGATGCTGATGTTCATGAAGAACCTCTCGGTGGCCGGTGGTTTCCTGGCCCTGGCGGCGGCCGGTCCTGGCGCCTTCAGCCTGGATGCCCGCCTCGGCAAGTGCTGGTAACACCTGATAGTTCAAGTTTTCCAACGCCTTTTAGCCGGTGCAGCAGCACCGGCTTTTTTATGCCTGCCAGGGGCGAATGCCGGTACTGTGACGAGGCCCTCCTGGTGACGGAAAGCGCCTTTTGCATCTTACCCCCCGATCCCCGACAATCCCATTTCGTGTGAAGTGACGGAAATGGCTCGCCTTTTCCGGCGCGCACCCCTCTTCATGAAATTGGCGGGAGTCGTCCATGTTTACCCTCTACCACTCCAATCAGCTGGATCTGCTCAAGGAGCTGCTGGTGAGTCGCATCCGGCAGGCGCCCCTCTCTCACCCCTTCGAGCACGAGCAGATCCTGGTGCAGAGTCCCGGCATGGCCCAGTGGCTCAAGCTGGAGCTGGCCAAGGCCTTTGGCATCGCCGCCAATATCGACTTCCCGCTGCCAGCCAGCTTCATCTGGGAGATGTTCACCCAGGTGCTGGCAGACGTGCCGCGGCAGAGCCCCTACAACAAGGGATCCATGAGCTGGCAGCTGATGACCATTTTGCCTGCCTTGCTGGACAGGCCCGCCTTCGCCCCCCTCGCCGCCTATCTGGGTGGGAATGACGAGGATCCTGCCCAGGAGCCCGAGCAAGTGCGGCTCTGGCAGCTCTGCCAGAAGGTAGCGGATCTGTTCGACCAGTATCTGGTCTATCGGCCGGACTGGATCGCCCGTTGGGAAGAGGGGGAGGGCCTTGTCGGAACAGGAAGCCAGGAGCTGGCCGGGGTGAGCGGTCAGGATTGGCAGCCAGAACTGTGGCGCGAGCTGGTGGCCCGCACCCTGGCCCTCGCGCCCAGCGGCTACCACAGAGCCAACCTCTACGAGGAGTTTATCCACGAGCTGGCGCGCACCCGGGATCTGCCGGGCAAGCTGCCGCAACGGGTTTTCGTGTTCGGCATCTCGGCGCTGCCGCCACGCTATGTGGAGGCGCTGCTGGCCCTCGGCAGCCGACCCGAGGTGGAGGTGCACCTGTTCGTCACCAACCCCTGCCGCTACTACTGGGGAGATCTGCTGGACAGAAAAACCCTGGCGCGCCTCGAAACCAGGCTCAAGCCCGGTACCGACATCGAGACCCTGCAAGGGCCCGCCAACCCGCTGCTCGCCTCCATGGGCAAGCTGGGGCGCGACTACCTGCATCAGCTGATGGAGTTGGAGGTGCCGCAAATCGAGGCCTTCGTCGATATCGACGAGGTGGATGAGCAGGGCAATGTCAGGCTGCTGCGCGCCATCCAGAAAGATGTGCTGGAGTTGGCAGAACGGGGCGCCGGTCAGTTCGACCTCGACAGCAGCCATCACAAGAGCCCCATCAGCCCGGCGGATGGATCCCTGCAGATCCACGCCTGCCACGGCCCTATGCGGGAGCTCGAGGTGCTACACGACCGGCTGCTGGCGCTGTTCGAGCAGGATCCCTTTCTCACCCCGAAAGATGTGGTGGTGATGATGCCGGATGTGAACAGCTACGGCCCCTACATTCAGGCCGTCTTTGGCGCGCGCGGCCAGATCCCCTTTGCGGTCTCGGATAGGGCAGCGAGCCAGGAGAGCCCGCTGCTGCAAAGCTTCCTCGCCCTGCTCAAACTGCCCAACGCCCGCTTAGGCGCCGGCGAACTGCTCGCCATCCTCGAGGTGCCCGCCGTGCTGCGCCGGTTCGAGATGGATGACGACGAGTTCAACCAGCTGCGGGTCTGGGTGCAGGAGACCGGTATCCGCTGGGGGCTGGACGACGGCTACCCCGTCCGTTTCGATCTGCCGCCCATGTCCGGCAACAGCTGGCTGTTCGGCCTGCGCCGCATGCTGCTCGGTTTTGCCATGGGGGATGGGGAGCCGGTGGCGGGCATGTTGTTCTGCGCCGATCATGGTGCAGGGCAGCAGGGCGCTGTGGCCAGCATATTGCCCTGTGCCGATATCATGGGGGGTCAGCAGGGCCCCTTGGCCAGCATCTTGCCCTACGCCGAGATCGAGGGTCAGCAGGGACTGGCGCTCGGCAAGCTCGCCTGGTTCGTCGACTCCCTGGCCGAATTCTTGCCCCGGCTGCAACAGGCGCAGCCGCTGGCCGAGTGGAACGCCTGCCTGCTGGCGCTGCTGGAGCGCTTCTATCTGGCCGACGAGGAGGAAGAGCGTCAGCTCCAGCTCATTCGCAGCCAGCTGGCCGACTGGCAGACCCAGCTCGGTGAGGCCCGTTTCGAGCAACCCATCACCGCCGACCTGTTGCAGGACTACCTCGGCAGCGTGCTGGGGGAGTCCCGCTCCAGCCAGCGCTTCCTCGCCGGTCAGGTCAACTTCTGTACCCTGATGCCGATGCGCTCCATCCCCTTCAAGCAGGTCTGCCTGCTCGGCATGAACGACGGCGTCTACCCGCGCACCCTGGCCCCCATGGGCTTCGATCTGATGGCGGTGGCGGGGCGACGAGGTGACAGATCCCGCCGGGACGATGACCGCTACCTCTTCCTCGAGGCGCTGCTGAGCGCCCAGCAGGGGCTCTATATCAGCTATCAGGGCTTCAGCGCCCAGGACAACAGCGACAAGGTGCCCTCGGTGCTGCTGGCGGAGCTGATCGACTATGTGCGCCAGGGCTTCGTGCTGGCGGGGGATGAGGCGCTCGACGACGAAACCTCCGGCAAGCGGCTGCTCGAACATCTGATAGTGCCGCACCCGCTCACCCCCTACAGCCGCAACTACTTCTATCCGGAGGCGGGTTCGCGGCTCTTTACCTATGCCGCCGACTGGCTGCCCGCCCTCAATCCGGTGCGCGGCGCGGCCAACTTCCAGAGCGGCGAGCTGCCGTTGCCCCCCGAATGGGGGAGAGAGCAGGGGTTGGAGCTGGCGGAGCTGCTGCGCTTCTATCGGCAGCCCACCAAGTATTTCCTCAACCGCCGCCTCAAGGTGTGGTTCGAGCTGAACGAAGCCAATATCGAGGATAGCGAGCCGTTCGAGCTGGACGGCTTGCAGCACTACCAGCTCAAGGCCCTGCTGCTCGATGCCCATCTGGCACAGGGTGACAGTGCCGTGCGTCGCGAGCGGTTGCAGCTCACCGGCCTGCTGCCGCAAGGCTGGTTCGGCAGCCTGCTGCTGGAGGATCTGGATGCCGAGATGGGCAAGCTGGCGGATCGCCTGCGTCCCTGGGTTGCCGAGAAGCAGGCGGTGGAGATCGATATCTCCCTGACCCAGGGCCAGCTGCAAGGGTGGATCGACACCCAGAAGGGACGCTTGCTGGTGGTCAAACCCGGCAGCTTCAACGGCAAGGATCTGCTGCTGGGCTGGATCCAGCACCTCTGCCTCTCATTGAGCTGCGCCCCCGGCGACACCCTGCTGTTCGATGCCAAGCAGAGTCTGCGCCTGCCAGCTCTTCCGGCCGAGGAGGCGCGCCCCAGGCTGGCGGCCCTGGTCTCCCTCTGGGCCCAGGGGATGAAGCGGCCGCTACCCTTCTTCCCCAACACCGCCTGGGATTGGCTCAAGGCGATCGAGAAGGATCCGGACAAACCGGAGGCGGCCGACAAGGCGGCCCTCACCCGCTTCAACGGGGGCTACATGGTGACGGGGGAGGGGCAAGACGTTTACGTCGCCCGCTGCTTCCCCGAGCTGGATGACACCGTGTTGAGCCAGTTGCAGGCGCTGTCCCGCGAACACCTGACCCCGCTGCACCAGACCCTGGAGGAGCTGAAATAATGGCCAACCCGCTCAATACCCTGCGTTTTCCCCTCCATGGTGAACGACTGATCGAAGCCTCCGCCGGCACCGGCAAGACCTACACCATAGCCGGCCTCTACCTGCGCCTGCTGCTGGGGCACGGCCCGCTGATCGAAGAGGGCGCCGATGTGGGTCAATCCAGCGCCCACGAGCGGCCGCTCTCGGTGACCGAAATCCTGGTGGTGACCTTTACCGAGGCCGCCACCGCCGAGCTGCGGGGGCGGATCCGCGGTCGCATCCACGAGGCGCGGATCGCCTTTATGCGCGGCCACAGCAGTGACACCCTGCTGGCCCAGTTGCTGATCGAGGTGGAGGATCACGAGCTGGCGGCCCGCCGCCTGCTGGCCGCCGAGCGGCAGATGGACGAGGCGGCTGTCTTCACCATCCACGGCTTCTGCCAGCGGATGCTGAAACAGAACGCCTTCGAGTCGGGCGCCCTCTTTGAAACCGAATTTCTCACCGATGACAGCCAGCTCAGGCTGCAGGCGGTGAGCGACTACTGGCGCGCCGAGTTCTATCCAGTGGATAAAACCCTGGCCAGTTCGGTGCGCGCGCTCTGGCCTAGCCCCGCCGCCCTGCTGCGGGAGATGAACGGCTGGCTCGACAACAGCGAGCTGGAGATACACCCGGCCTTGGGGGACGAGACCCTCGCCGCCCGCCATCAGGCTGCCATGGCCCGCATCGGGGCGGTGAAGCGCGAGTGGCTGGCGCAGGGGGACGAGATCCGCCGCCAGACCGACGGCCAGATCAGCCGCTACACCGGCAAGAACTACGAAGGCTGGCTTGCCAAGATAGGCGATTGGGCAGAGGACGAAGGGAGCGGCTACGCCATCCCCAAGGAGCTGGAGCGTTTCGGCCAGACGGTGCTGGAGGAGAACCTCAAGAAGGGGGGGGCAGTGCCGACCCTGCCGCTGTTCAGCGAGATCGACGAGCTGCTGGCCAGCCGCCCCGGTATTCGGGACCTTATCCTGCAACGGGCCGCCAAAGTAGTGCGCAGCCGGATGCAGGCGAGCAAGCGCCAGGCTCATCAGCTCTCCTTCGATGACCTGCTCAAGGATCTCGACGGGGCGCTTGGCTCGGGCCTTGGCGAGCGGCTCTGCGAGCGCATTCGCGCCACCTATAGAGTGGCGATGATCGATGAATTCCAGGATACCGACCCCCAGCAGTACCGCATCTTCCACCGTCTCTACGGTGGCCACACAGACACGGCGCTCTTGATGATCGGCGACCCCAAGCAGGCCATCTACGGCTTTCGCGGCGCCGACATCTTTACCTACATTCAGGCGCGGCGAAATGTGAGCGCCCACTACACCCTCGGGCGCAACTACCGTTCCAGCGGTGCGCTGGTGGGGGCGGTCAACGGCCTGTTCGCGCGGGCGAAAGATCCCTTTATCTACGAGGCGGATATCCCCTTCCTGCCGGTGGAGGCCCAGGGCAAAAGCAAGGCGCTGCTGCTGGGTGGCGCCACCGCGCCTGTGCTCCACTGCTGGCAGCTGAGCGGCCAGCCCACCTTCAACCGGGGGGATTACCAGAGCAAGATGGCGCGCGCCACCGCCGCCGAGATCCACCGCCTGCTGACCCTGGCCCGCGAGGGCAAGGCGCTGATAGGCGATCAGGCGGTGAAGGCCGGGGATATCGCCGTGCTGGTGCGCACCGGTGCCGAGGGCAAGCTGGTGCAGCAGGAGCTGGCGCGGCTCGCCATCGCCTCCGTCTACCTGTCGAACCGCGAGAGCGTGCTGGAGCAGGTGGAGGCGCGGGAGATACTGCTTATTCTGCATGCCTGCCAGAATCCGAGCGAAGAGCGCAGCCTGCGGGCGGCGCTGGCGACCGGCCTGTTCGACCTCGACGCCAGGGCGCTGGACGCGCTGGCCTCGGACGAGCGGGCCTGGGAGAGCGCGGTGCAGGAGTTTATGGAGTACCGATCGATCTGGCATCGCCGCGGCGTGCTGGCCATGTTGCGGGCCCTGCTGCATCGACGCAATCTCGCCGCCTCCCTGCTGGCGAGCCCCTATGGCGAGCGGCGGCTGACCAACTTCCTCCATCTCGGCGAGCTGCTGCAACAGGCGAGCAGCGAGCTGGACGGAGAATATGCCCTGCTGCGCTGGCTGGGGGAGGCGGTGAGTCGCCCGAGCGGCCAGGATGCGGAGCAGGTACTGCGCCTCGAATCCGAGCGCAAGCTGGTGCAGATAGTCACCATCCACAAATCCAAGGGGCTGGAGTACCCGCTGGTGTTCCTGCCCTTCATCTGCAGCCACAGAACCGCCGAGACTCCGCTCTATCACGAGGCGGACGAGGGGGGCAATCGCACCATTCTCGACCTGACCGGCGCAGACTCGTCGCTCGCCGAAGCGGACAAAGAGCGCCTCGCCGAAGACTTGCGGCTGCTCTATGTGGCGCTGACCCGGAGCGTCTACGCCACCTGGCTGGGGCTGGCCCCGGTGCGGGCCGGGGCAGGCAAGTCGGAGAAGACCGACCTGCATCACACCGCCATCGGCTACCTGCTGCAAAAGGGGGAAGAGGGGGACGCCGAGACTCTGGCGACTGCCCTGACCGAGCTGGCGCAGGCTCTGCCTGGTGTGGTGGTCTGTGAGCCCTCGCTCACCCGTCCGGCCCCGCTGCCGCCAGAGGAGGAGCAGCTGGGCGAGCCCCAGGTGCGCCACTTTACCGGCTCCCTCGAGCGGGACTGGTGGATCAGCTCCTACTCCGGGCTGGCGGCCCAGGGGAACGGCCACGGCAAGGGGGTCTTGGCGAACCCCGGCTTCGATGACGAGGTAGTGACCGAGGCGGCTGCCGCTGCGCAGGAAGAGGAGGCGCCCCAGCCCTCCATCTTCACCTTCCCGAAGGGCGCGCGCCCCGGCACATTGCTGCACAGCCTGTTCGAGACCATCGATTTTCAGAGCGCCGCTGGCGACTCGCTGGCGGAGCACATCGCCACCCTGCTGGCGCAGGATGGCTTCGACCAGGGCTGGGCCCCGGTGCTGCAACAGCAGGTGGAGGCGGTGCTGGATACTCCGCTGGATACCGGCCTCGGCGAGCCGGTGCGGCTGCGGGATCTGGCCCCCGATCGCAAGCAGGTGGAGCTGGAGTTCTTCCTGCCCATGGGGCGGGTGACGGCACCGGCGCTCACCGCGCTCTGCCAGCAGCACGACCCCCTGTCGCGGGGCAACAAGCCGCTCGGCTTCGCCACTGTGCAGGGGATGCTCAAGGGCTTTATCGACCTGGTGTTCGAGTGGCAGGGGCGCTGGTATCTGCTCGACTACAAATCGAACCACCTCGGCATGAGCCCCGCCGATTACAGTCGACCGGCGCTGGAGCGGGCCATGGCGGAGCATCGCTACGACCTGCAATACCAGCTCTATTCCCTGGCGCTGCACCGGCTGCTCAGCCTGCGCCTGCCGGGCTACGACTTCGACCAGCACTTTGGCGGGGTCTTCTATCTGTTCCTGCGCGGCATGCCGCAAGGGGGAGTATTCCATACCCGTCCGAGCCGTGAACTGGTGCTGGGGCTCGACAAGTTGTTTAGTAAAGGTGTGATGTCTGACGATCATCGTTTAGAAAAACCAAACAAGGCAGAGGCATGAGGGGCGAGATGAAGAGCGACGGTATGATCGAACGGCTGAAAGCCCTGGCGCTGGCGGGGCGTATCCGCCAGCTGGATCTGCAATTTGCCAGGCTGGTGGCCGATCTGGGCGGCAGTCCCGAGCTGGTGCTGGGGGCGGCGCTCGCCTGCTTCGAGCTGGGGCGCGGCCATGTCTGCCTGCCGCTTGAAATGCTCGCTGCCGGATCCCTGCGCCCCTTCGGGCTGGATCCGGATCAGAGCCGGGATCTGCTGGGGGATCTGGCGGATCCTGCGAGCTGGCCCGCCCTCTTTGCGGCCAGCCCCTTGGTTGGCACCGAGCAGGATGACGGGCTCACCCCCCGCTGGCCGCTGCGGCTCTGGCACGGGCGCCTCTACCTCACCCGTTATCACGATTTCGAGCTGGGGGTGGCCCGCCATCTGCGCGCGTTAAGTGAACGCGCCGAATGGCCCGAGATAGCCCCGGCCCTGTCGCGGCTCTTTGCCCGCGACCATGGGTTGGTATTCGGAGCGCTGCTCAAGGCCCGCCTCGCCCCCGATTTCTCGGCCCGCCACTTCGTCGAGAAGTATCTGGATCTGGTGTTCCCCCATGAAGTGGACTGGCCCGCCATAGAGGCGCTGCTGGGGAGCGCCCAGGCGGCGAGCGACTTGAGCAAGCTGGATGCGCTGGTGCCCGAGTCGCTCTGCTGCAACGGCCAGAAGCTGGCTGCGGCGACTGCGGCGGCGCGTCCCTTTGCGGTCATCTCCGGCGGCCCCGGCACCGGCAAGACCACCACTGTCGCCAAGCTGCTCGCCATTCTGGTGGAGACCGGCCTGCAAGCAGGCAAGGCACCGGCGATCCGGCTGGTGGCCCCCACCGGCAAGGCGGCGGCGCGCCTCACCGAGAGTATCGGCTCTGCCCTGCAGGCCCTCGATCTGCCCCCCGAGTGGGCCCAGGCCATCCCCACGGAGGCGGGCACCCTGCACCGGCTGCTCGGGGTGATCCCGGGGCGCAGCCAGTTCCGCCACCACGCGGGCAACCCGCTGCACCTCGACTTGCTGGTGGTGGACGAGGCCTCCATGGTCGACCTGCCCATGATGGCGCGCCTGCTGGATGCGCTGCCCAGCCACGCCCGCCTGATCCTGCTCGGCGACAAGGATCAGCTCGCCTCGGTGGAGGCGGGTGCCGTGCTCGGCGATATCTGCAGCTTTATCGAACAAGGCATCAGCCCCGCGCAGGCGGATTGGCTCTCCCGCCAGACCGGCTACCGCTTGCAGGGCACGCCCGCAGGGGCACCGGTGCGCGACAGCCTCTGTCTGCTTTCCAAGAGCTGGCGCTTCGATCAGCACTCCGGCATAGGTCAGCTGGCGCGCGCCTGCAACGGCGGCGATGCCGCCGCGGTGGAAGCGGTCTGGAGTGCGGGATTCAAGGACATCAGCCTGCACCCCTGGGCGGGAGAGGCCTACGAGGCCCTGATTGCCCAGGGGGTGGCCGGCTACGGCAGCTATCTGAAAGCGGCCCGCGCGGGGGAGGAGCCCGCCGCCGTGTTCAAGGCGTTCAACGGCTTCCAGATCCTCTGCGCCCTGCGGGACGGTCCCTTCGGGGTGCTGGGGCTCAACGAGCGGCTCGAACTGGCCCTTTCTCGGGCCGCTCTGATCGCCCGGGATGGCGACTGGTATGCCGGTCGCCCTGTGATGGTGGTGCGCAACGACCACGGCGTCGGCCTCTACAACGGCGACATGGGGCTCTGCCTGCCAGATGAAAGCGGACGGCTCAAGGTATGGTTCGAGCAGCCGGACGGCAGCCTGCGCGCGCTCTTGCCAAGCCGATTGCCGCCCCACGAGACTGTCTACGCCATGACCATCCACAAATCCCAGGGTTCGGAGTTTGCCCACACCGTGCTGGTGCTGCCGGACAGCCCCAGCCCGCTTTTGACCCGCGAGCTGGTCTATACCGGCATCACCCGCGCCAAGGTCCGCCTCGACCTCTACGGCGATCGCGCCCTGCTGGCACAGGCGGTGCGGAAAAAGACCGAGCGTTATTCCGGATTGGCGGAGAGGTTGGGGAACTAACAACAAGGAATGATGAATAGTGATCTTTATCTGACTGCAACAGGGGCATGTTATGCATAAACTGAGCAGTTCAGAGTCAGCAGGTAACGTTGAGGAGCTAATAATAGTGAACCATATAAATATAAAACTAATACTGATAATGTTGGCCGCCTATGTTGGTTTACCATTCTTTTCCTATGCAACAGAGTCTGGCGATGATATCGAGAAGGAGATGTGTGCAAAACTACCTTCTATTATTAAAAAGGGTAATGAATCATATAGAGTGGGAAAGTATGCCGAGGCAAGAGAACACTTCACTGAGCAAGTCTCGTTAAGTGAGGGGTGTGGATATATATATGGCAAGCCAGATAAGGCTGCGATTATCACTGCATACAACAATGTTGCGCTTTCTTACATTAAAGAAGGGGATAAGCTTAAGGCTCTAGCATGGTTGTCATTGGCTCCGAACGATAAAAAATCTAAATTCAACTACGGTCTGCTTAAAGACATGCCTGTCTCCATTGGACCTGATGTGGTGGGGACCTATTGGGGATATGCTGGTCTAGGGGGCTGGAACATTGCCTCTGTAGAAAAGCAAGATAATGACTACGTGGTGTCCTTGAATCTGCTCTACTTCGGGTTAAGGGGAATGGCTTTTGGCCCTAACATTGGGGATATTTCTCAGGTCGTGACAATGAAGGATGATGAGGGGTTGATAAAACTTACCGGTGAAGAAGGTAATTGTGAGATTTCAATAAAGTTTATAGATAAAGATAATGGTGTCCTGAAGATTGATACAAATCCTGATAGAAAAGAGTGTGGTTTTGGCCACAATGTATATGCGCACGGTGATTTTATTAGAGTGTCGAACAAACCTACACCATTTTATATCGGTTACTGAGTGAGAATAAACGATTTTTTTCGTTAGGCGTTCATATCATTTATTTGAATGATAAGTTGGAATAATTGTGGTTGGGGTGGGGCGCTCAACGTTTCCCACATATTTTATTTCCCCTCATCCTCGACCCTTCTCCCGCAAGGGGAGAAGGGAGTAATAAAGTGACCTTCGTCCGATTACGCTTCGCTAATCGAACCTACGTGGCTGACTGTTTTTCCGTCAATCTAATCGGCATGGGGGCGATCATATCCCCGGTGCCGTTTTATCCCCTCTCCCGTTGGGAGAGGGCCAGGGTGAGGGGAGCACTCAGGGATTAGATGGTCAGTTCCAACCGGTTGCCTTCGGGATCGAGGAAGGTGCTCTCGTAATAGCCGTCACCGGTCCAGCGGGGGCCGTCCAGGTGTTTGACCTCGGCGCTCTTGAGCAGCTTTAGACGGGCTGTCATCTGATCCACCGCCTCCACGCTGCCGAGGGAGAAGGCGAGGTGGGCCAGCCCCTGTAGCGGATGCGGCAGACTGAGATCCGCCGGAAACAGGGTGGGGCTGTGCATCAGCTCCAGGCTGGCGCCCCCCTCGAAGCGCACGAAGTAGGACGAAAACTGTTTACTCGGGTTGTGGTAGCGCTCATTGGCCTGCCCGCCAAACAGGGTGCAGTAGAATGCCTTGAGTGCCTCCAGATCCTGCGCCCAGATGGCGACGTGATGGATATTCATGGCTGGTCTCCTGTGACTTGATGCCCTTGATGCTATGCTGGGGCCTGCCCCTTCGACATGGCTGAGCCCGTCCTGATGATGTCTGAAACTGCCAACCCTGCTCAATCGGTTACGGCGCAGAGAGAGCGGGTGAGTATCAAGAGCCAACTATGCCACGCTGAGCCGGCGTGAAACGAGAATTCACGGGTCTGCTTATTTCGGGCATAAATAATAAAGCCTCCGAGTCGGAGGCCTGTGTTGATATAACCCGAAAATGAGCGCTTTATTATTTTCTCAAAAACGGCAGCAATACCGTCATCAACTGTTCAGGGCACTCTTCCGTTACAAAGTGACCGCATTCACTGAGCATTGCGCCCTGCAAATTCACCGCTAGTCCCTGCATCGTCTGCTGTGGTGCATCACGGGTGGCATGATCTGCACCTATTGCCAGAACCGGCATCATCAGTTTTTTCTCTGCCCGCTGTTTATTTTGCGCTATGGTTTGCGGAATCGCCCGATAATACGCAAATCCTGCCCGCAGTCCGCCAGGGGAAGAATAAGCATCGATATAGGTTTGTGCTGCGACGCGATCACGACGATAAGACCAGTGGTCAAAAATAAAATTCAGATATTCTTTTTCTTTTCCAGCCGTCAGTGTTTCCGGTAAGTCCTGTACCTGATTAAACATAAAGTGCCAGAGGAAAATATTGTCCTGCGGATCGACAAAGATGGACGGTGCCGGTGCCAGACCTGGAATAACCGCTTCGGTCAATGCGATTTTCTTGATGTCTGCCGGATAGTCACTGGCCAGTGCATATCCAACCCACATACCTATGTCGTGGCCGACAACCGAATATTTTTTATGGCCGAGCTGATTCATCATCCCATGCAATGTGGTCGCCACAGCCCCGGTATCATAACCCCTGTCTGGCCGATCGGAATAACCGGTTCCCGGCGGATCAACCGCGATCGCCATATAGCCTTCGGCGGCGAGTTTGGTCATCACATAACGCCATGCATACCAGGTTTGCGGCCAGCCCGGGATCAGTAACACCGGCTCCCCCTTTCCCGCCGTCACATAATGGATCTTCTGCCCCGCAACCTTGGCATAGTGATGCTGAAAATCGGTCTCATTGACCTGCGCTGTTTCTGACGCCACTGCCGGGCGTTGTGTGTCTGCCCCGACAGCAGCGCCCTGAAATGTGAACAGCATGACTGCCGCCAGCAACGGCTTGATGATGAATGTCCTCATAACCTTTCCATTTGAATTACCTATGAAAATTCATCGCAGAAGGCCATAGACAAGGCGTATGTCCACTGCGATGGCGTCTATTATTTGTCGATCAACAGCGAATAGGGTAAGAGGGCGTCTGAATCTTTGTCAATCACCAAAAAATAATTCTTTGTTAGTCGACAATGAACTGGTAGCCTTTGTCTGAAATGACAGATGCGGAGAGGGTGTTATGGCCGGTAGACCAAGAGAATTCGATCGTGAAGAGGCATTGCGCATAGCAAAACAGGTGTTCTGGCAGCGTGGTTATGAAGGGACCTCCCTCTCTGATCTGGTGGCTGCACTGGGGATTGCTTCTGCACGGATTTATGCCGCCTTCGGCTCAAAGGAAAATCTTTTCCGTGAGGCGATAGCGCTTTATCTGGCTGAAGAGGGGGCTTTTGCTGACGCCGCCCTGTCACAGCCAGATACCCGCCAGGCTATCAAGACACTGCTTGTGAGCGCGGTCGAAGCCTACACCCGTGACGATCGACCTCATGGCTGCATGGTGGTGCTGTCGCTGACCAACTATGGCCGTGATAACGAAGAGATCATGGCATGGCTGGCCGGTTACCGCCGGGAGCGGATAGACGGCATCATAGAGCGCATCCGGCAGGGCGTTCAGTGCGGCGAACTGCCGGAAAATACCGATATACAGGCGCTCGGGGATTATGTGGCGACCCTGTTCCACGGGATCTCCGTCCAGGCCCGGGATGGCGTCAGCCGGGCGCGTCTGATGGCAATGACAGATATCGCCATGCACAGCTTCGATGCCATGACGGCCCTTCCGGGCGCGCAATAAATCTGTTGTTTCTTTCAGGAGAATTTCTGATGTCATATTCAGTGTCTTTAGCCTCGCCAATGCGCGAGGAGTGGATATGCACCTGGCTTTCCAGCTCTCAGCCTTCATCGGGAGACACTTTTCCCTTTCCATCGGATATACCACTAATTAATGGGAGGCAGACACTCCGGCAGTCACTGCGCATCAGTCTGGGCGGTCAAAAGCTGCGGCTGATCTTTTCCAATCGTTATGGCGAACAGCCGATGGTAATAGGCGAGAGCTATATTTCCGTTTCTGATTTGTGCGGTGCACTGCCTGTCACCTTTAATGGGCAAACCGGCGCGATAATCCCTGCGGGGGGCATTCTATACAGCGATGAAGTTTCACTGGATATCCCCTCATTATCGGTGATCAATCTGCGGACATATCTGCCGGAACCGATACCGATTAATACCTTCCACTGGGATGCCCGTCATTTTTCGTTGATTGAGCCGGGTAATCAGGCCATCAGGGAAGAGGCCGGCGACGGTCAGAAAATCAGCTCCCGTCTTCTGGTTGAAAGTGTCCAGGTTCAGCCAAAAGCCGCGTGCCGCACTCTGGTCGTCATCGGTGACTCCATGGTGGATGGTAACGGCGTGGAGATGGACACCTATGGCCGTTGGACAGATATTCTGGCCGAGCGCCTGATGTCCGAAAATATTGCGGTGGTGAATGCCGGGCAGTCGGGTTCCCGGTTACTGAAAGACGGCGTCGGCATCGCTACCTTGTCGCGTTTTGAGCGTGATGTGCTGGCGCAACCCGGCGTCACAAGCTGTATCGTGCAGGTCGGGCTGAATGATATCGGCTTGGCGGGCACGGCACTGGATCCGGATGGTCCGGTGCCGGCGGCAACAGTACTGATCAACGGTTATCGGCAATTACTGCGGATGGCGCGGGAATACAATATCCGGATGACAGGCGTAACCCTGGTACCGCTGCGGGGAACCGGTGAGTATGGTATTGAGCACTTTTATCAGCCTGAAAAAGAGATTGTCCGGCAGGCAGTGAACCACTGGATGCGCACAAGTGGGGAGTTTGATGCTGTGATTGACAGCGACCTGCTGGTACGGGAGCCGGAATCCATTTCGCGGCTCAGCGCGCACTATGATGTCGGGGATCACCTTCATCTCAATCTTGAAGGACATCTGCGGGTCGCACTGTCAGTTCCGTTGACAGTCATCCGGGCTGATTGACCGCTTTTTCCCGCAGGCCTTGAGAGCCCCGCCATGTTGCGGGGCGTCACAACATTTCTCTGGCGGCCAAACCGGGTGCAGTAGAATGCCTTGAGTGCTTCCAGATCCTGCGCCCAGATGGCGACGTGATGGATGTGCATGGCTTGTCTCCTGTGACGCTATGCCCTTGATGTTATGCTCTGGCTTAATCCTTCGACATGGCTGAGCCCGTCCTGATGATGTCTGACACCGACAATCCTGAAGTCATCGACGTCTCCCCCGACTGCCGCGAGCAGATCTGCTGCGACAGCCTGCTGCCCGCCCTCGGTCAGGAGCGGGTCTGGCTGGCGGGCTACTCGCGCCTCAAGACCCGCTATCGTATCGAGCGCCGCCTGGCGGACGTGCACTGCTTTCTGCTCACCCTGGGGGGCGAAGGGGAGGTGCGGCTGGGGGATGGCTTCACGCGGCTGCCGGTGGGGGAGTGGGCCCTGATCCCGGCGGGGGAGCCGCTCTGCTATCGGTTGCCAGAGACGCAGTTGCCAGAGATGCAGTTACCGGAGACGGGGCTAGCAGAGACGCAGTGGCCAGCGCCGGAGCAGCAACAGACGACGGCAAAGGGCGGCTGGGATCTGGTGTGGCTGCTGCTGCACAAGGACTCCCCCTGGGATGCCTTCGCCAGCCGCCCTCGTCTGGGCTGCACCTCCCAGCAGGGGACCCTGCTGCGCACCATCGAGAACCTCTATGCGGAGCAGGAGCGCCATCAGGACCCGCTGCTCAGCGCCCTCCTGGTGGAGCAGCTCGGCTTTTACCTGCGCCGGCTGCTGCAAAAGGGGGAGGGGCAGAGTCGCGGCGAGCGGCTGGCCCTGCGCCTCGAATTGATGCTCAAAGAATCCCTGCCCGAGGGCTGGGACATAGGACGCATGGCCGCCGCCCTGCACCTCTCGGAGCGCCAGCTCCATCGGCTCTGTCAGCAGCACTTCGCGCTGGCCCCCATGGCGCTGCTGCAACGGCTGCGTTTGCAGCGGGCGGCGCTCCTGCTGGCGAGCCGGGCCGACTCGGTGAAGCTGCTGGCTGCCCAGTGCGGCTTCAAGAACGAATACCACTTCTCCACCGCCTTCAAGCGCCAGCACGGGCTGGCCCCGAGCCACTATCGCCGGTTGCATCACCCCGCCTTCAAGGGGCGCTGAGGGCGTCTCAAAAAAAGAGCGGGGCCCGAGGTGTTCCCCGGGCCCCGCAAGCAGCAGTCTGTGTCAGCTGCTGGATTTGATGCTGACGAACTCGGGATAGGCATCGACGCCGCACTCGTGGACATCCACGCCCAGCATCTCTTCCTCTTCGCTGACCCTCAGGCCCATGGTGGCCTTGAGCAGGCTCCAGGCGATGAGGGAGACGGCAAAGACCCAGCCGAAGATGACGGCGGCCCCCAGCAACTGGGCGCCGAAGGTGGCGCTTGCGTTGGAGAAGGGCACCACCATCAGGCCGAACAGGCCGCAGACCCCGTGTACCGAGATGGCGCCGACCGGGTCATCTACCTTGAGGCGGTCGAAGGCGACGATGGCGTAGACCACCAGGGCACCGGCCAGGGCGCCGATCAGGCTGGCGAACAGTGGGCTGGGGGAGGCCGGATCGGCTGTGATGGCGACCAGACCACCGAGGGCACCGTTGAGGATCATGGTGAGATCCGCCTTGCCCCAGGTGAACTTGCTGACCAGCAGGGCGCCGACCACACCGGCGGCCGCGGCGGCATTGGTGTTGACGAAGACGGTACCGATGGCGGTGGCGTCAGCGGCGCTGGAGAGCGCCAGCTGGGAGCCGCCGTTGAAGCCGAACCAGCCCATCCAGAGGATCAGGGTGCCCAGGGTCGCGAGCGGCAGGTTGGAGCCTGGGATGGGGTGGATCTCCCCCTGCTTGCCATATTTGCCACGACGGGGGCCGAGCAGCAGCACGGCGGCCAGGGCAGCGGCGGCACCCGCCAGGTGGACTATGCCGGAACCCGCGAAGTCGGAGAAGCCCGCCTCTTTCAGGAAGCCGCCACCCCAGCTCCAGTAGCCCTCGACGGGGTAGATGAAGCCGGTCATCACCACGCAGAACAGCAGGAAGGACCAGAGCTTCATTCGCTCGGCCACCGCCCCCGAGATGATGGAGGTGGCGGTCGCCACGAAGACCACCTGGAAGAAGAAGTCGGCGTGCAGTGAGTGGCCCGCATCCTCGGCCTGGCTGCCCATCAGGCTGCCAAAGCTCGGCAGCCAGCCGCCAGCGCCGTTGTCCACGTACATGATGTTGTAGCCGACCAGCAGGTACATGACGCAGGCGATGGCATAGAGCAGGATGTTCTTGGTCAGGATCTCGGTGGTGTTCTTGGCGCGGACCAGGCCCGCCTCCAGCATGGCGAACCCGGCGGCCATCCACATGACCAGCACGCCGGAGATCAGCAGGTAGAAGGTATCGAGCGCATAGCGCAGCTCGCTGACGGATGTGATCAACTCTTCCATGTCGTGTTCCTCGGTTCCAGTCGTATCAAAGGGCGTCTGCGTCTGTCTCGCCGGTGCGGATGCGCACGGCGGCCAGCAGGTCGCAGACGAAGATCTTGCCGTCACCTATCTTGCCGGTGTGGGCGGCCTGGCTGATGGCTTCGATGATGGGCTCGACGTTGTCGGCCTGGGTGGCGATCTCCAGCTTCACCTTGGGCAGGAAATCCACCTGGTATTCGGCGCCCCGATAGAGCTCGGTGTGCCCCTTCTGGCGGCCAAACCCCTTGACCTCGGAGACCGTCAGCCCCTCTACGCCGAGGGTGGCGAGGGCTTCGCGAACGTCATCGAGTTTGAACGGCTTGATGATGGCAGTGATTAACTTCATGCAATGTCCCCAATCCTTGGTGGTTCACCAAGACAAAGGCAAATATTGCGCCAAGAATTTTTCTCTATTTATTCAATGATTTATTTAATCGCTGCCCGAGGGCGTAACCGGAGGTGCCCCATTAGGGCAGGGCTGCGCCAAGGGGGGGCACCGCCTCGGTGCAAGGGGACGAGCAGACAAAAGAGGGAAGCCGTGACGGCGCTCAAGACTGGCGGCAGGCCCTGCTGCTACTGTTATTCAGGGGAGCCTGGGGACGGCCGATAACCTTGTCATGACAGGGATTGCAGGCAGGCAGTCGTCATCGGGTAGCCCGGCAGGCGGCCGCATTTTTCAATGATGTTCAACCGCCGGACTCGAGTCACCCGCAGTGGCGCGGGGTAGCAGAACAAGGATGGTTTCCATGCTGCAGGACAATGACACTATCAGGATCCAGGATCTCAATGAAGCGGCCGTACACGGCATTCTTGAGGTCGTCAGCGACGGGATCTGGGACTGGAATGCCAACACCGGCTATGTCTATCGCAATCCGGGCTGGTACCAGATGCTGGGCTATGAGCCGCATTCCCTCGACAACAACGTCTTCACCTGGGAAAACATCATCCATCCGGACGATCTGGCGCGGGTGATGGCCCGCTTCGACGCCTATCTGAGCGGGCAGTCTCCAGACTACAGGGCCGAGTACCGCTGTCGCTGCCGCAACGGCGACTACCTCTGGGTGGAGGACCGAGGCCTCATCGTCGCGCGCAACCCGGACGGCTCCGTGGCCAGGATGATAGGGGCGCACCGGGACATTCATGCCCAGCGGGAGCTCTACGCCCGGCTGGAGCTGCACAATCGATCCCTGGAGCAGCAGGTGGCGGAGCGCACCGCCGAGCTGGAGCGGCTCAACCTGGCGCTCCAGCATCAGGTGGAGGAGAACCGCCGCCTGGCGGAGACGGACTCCCTGACCGGGGCCGCCAGTCGCTATCGGCTGGAGCAGGCCGTCCGGCTGGAGTATGAGCGCGCCCGGCGTTTCAAGGAGCCCTTTGCCGTGATCGCCATGGACGTGGACGACTTCAAGCAGATCAACGATCGCCACGGCCACGGGGTGGGGGATCAGACTCTGATCGACATAGTGCGCCTGACCCGCGGCTCCATCCGCGAGATCGATCTGCTGGCCCGCTGGGGGGGCGACGAGTTCATGCTGGTGCTGCCCAACACCCGTCTGGCGGAGGCCCATGTGGTGGCCGAAAAGCTGCGACAGCGACTGGGCTATGCCAGGGTCAAGGGGGTGGAGCCCATTACCCTGAGCTTCGGTCTGGTGGAGTCCATGCCGGACGAACCCCTGAACCAGTTGATGGCGAGGGTGGACAGGGCACTCTACCGGGCCAAGCTGGCGGGCAAGGATCAGCTCTCTGGCTAGGGGCGCCGCTATCCGTCCCCGGCTGCCCTGTCCAGCCTCTAGTCCCTCTTCCCCCCCGAATGCGGCTTGATCTTGGGATCATCTTGACTCCAATCGAGCTCACTGGTCTGATGCGCGCTCTTTCATTCCTGTGAGATGTATCTTAATGAAAAAGTGCCTTCTGATTGCCCTGACCGCCCTGCCTCTGGTTGCCCACGCCGGCCTGATGGATTCCCTGACCGATTCCGTGACCAGCAGCGTCACCAGCACCGCCAAAGAGATGGCCGG
The DNA here is from genome assembly GCF_037811135.1 of Aeromonas rivipollensis. Taxonomy (NCBI): domain Bacteria; kingdom Pseudomonadati; phylum Pseudomonadota; class Gammaproteobacteria; order Aeromonadales; family Aeromonadaceae; genus Aeromonas; species Aeromonas rivipollensis. Next base: position 354,377 of record NZ_CP149130.1, read on the forward strand.
TACTGCCGTGGACAGCGCCTCCAACGAAGCGATCAAAACGGCCCTGGATATCAAGGAAGGCGGCTCCAACAAGCAGGCCATCAAGGACAAGCTGGGCGCCCCGGCCAGCACCAAGACCGAAGCCGGTCTGGAAGTGTGGACCTATGACCTGAGCGCCCTGAACAAGGTATCTCCCGTACTGGCAGAGACCTCCAAGACCCTGTTCAAGGATACCGAAGCCGCTCAGAAGAGCGTCGTCATCAAGTTTGAAGGCGAAACCGTCAAGACCCTGAACCTGGCCGACAAAGCCAAGGCCTGAGTCTGAACGACGTGCATGAAAAAGGGGCCCTAGGGCCCCTTTTTGCTGGCTGGCGTTCGCCATCACACCTTGAAGCGGCGCACCAGGGCCAGCAGCTGGCGATTGGAGCCGAGCAGCGACGCCGCGCTCTGCTCGGTCTGGCTGCCGTTTTGCACCAGCAGGTTCAGCATGTCGCGAATGCTCACCATGTTGCGGTTGATCTCCTCGGTCACCCGGCTCTGCTCCTCGGCGGCGGTGGCGATCTGGCTGCTGAGATCGTGGATCTGCACCACAGAGTCGGCCATGCTGTCGAGCCCGCCGGTGACCTGACCCGTGGTGTCGGCTGCGGCCTGGCAGCTGCGCTTGGTCTGCTCCATGGCGACCACGGCCTCGGCTACTCCCTGGGTGAGGCGCGACAGCATGCTGCCCACCTCGGCAGTGCTGTTCTGGGTGCGGGCCGCCAGGGCGCGCACCTCGTCGGCCACCACGGCGAAGCCTCGCCCCTGCTCCCCGGCCCGGGCCGCCTCGATGGCGGCGTTGAGCGCCAGCAGGTTGGTCTGGGCGGCGATGCCGCCTATCACCCCGAGCACGCTGCCGATCTGCTTGGCATCCTCCTGCATCTCCAGCACCTTGGCGGCGGCGAGATCCACCTCGTCGATCAGGGCCACCACGCTGGCGGAGGCCGAGCCCACCACCTTGCGTGAATTGGCGGCCTGGCCATTGGCGGCCTCGGTGAAGCTGGCCGAGTCGCTGGCGTGCTGGGCCACGCTGTCGGCGGTGGAGCTGAGTTCGGTGAGGGCGGTGACCACCTGATCCGTCTCGCTGGCGTGTTCCCCCAGGATCCGTCTGGCCTGACCGCTCTGCTGATCGAGCTGTGCCAGCTCCCGGGTGATGAGGTCGGTGGCGTCCGTCACCTGCACCATCATCTGCTGCAGGTAGGCGATGAAGCGGTTCACCGACAGGGCTATGTTGTCCAGCTCGTCATGACCCTTCACCTGGATGCGGGCCGTCAGGTCCGCATCGCCGGCGCTGAGGGCATCTATGTTGAGCTTGAGAGTCTGCAACCGGCTGCCGAGCTGGCGGATGGCCAGCACCATGAGCACGAACAGCAGCCCCACCAGGGGCAGCTGTATGCTGGCCAAAGTGGCGAGCACGTCCCGGCTGTCCTGGGTCAGGATGCGGGTCGGCAGGGCGGTGGCGAGCAGCCAGGGAGTGCCTTCTATGGCCTCCATCAGCAGGGTCTGCTCCTCTCCCTGATCCTGGAAGGTTGTGCGCAGCAAGCCCTTGCTCGCGTCCTGGCCGAGCAGGCCGGCGATGGCACCGGCGAAGGGGTAGTCGGCGTGGGCGGAGAGATTGCCGAGCACCACATCGCCGCCGAGGCGGGCATTCTTGCTCAGGATCTTGCCGTCAGCCTCGACGATCATCACCTGGCCGCCGATCTCCTGCTCCTTCCTGGCCACCAGATCGTTGAAGAACCCCAGAGTCACGTCTATGGTCGACACCCCGTACAGGGCGCCGTCCTTGTAGATCCCCATGGCGCAGTTGGTTCTCGGCTGCTGGCTGGCGCCATCCTTGTAGGCGGCGGCCCAGACGCACATGCCGCGGGGAGCCTGCTGACCCGCCTTGTGCCAGGGTTGCTCGAAGTAGTTCGGCGCTTCGGCCGAGTTCCAGTAGGTGTTGGGGATGAGGGCATTGGCCGCGTCCCTGTGATAGAAGGTGCTGAACTTGGCGCGGCCCGCCTCGCGTTTCTCCGGCAGGGGCCAGATGCCGCCGCCGAAGACCATGGCGTTGCCGTATTGATCGATGAGGGCGGGCAGCAGGGCGTCGATCTGCTCGCTCGGCAGCTGGGCCACCAGCTGGGTGATGCTGCGGGACTGGCTCTGCACCCCGTTGAGCTGATCGCGGATGTCGGTGGCTATCTCGCTGACCCGCCGCGCCACATTCTGCTCACCGGCCTTCTGCAGCGCCGGCTTGATCCAGAGCTGGATGCCGATCACCGTCAGGGCGCACACCAGCGCCATGAACCCCAGGAAGACGGCGGTATAACGCCCCTTGATTGTGCCCAGATTCCATCCCATAACGACTCCTGTCCACTGTGGCCGGGGCCTTGCCCGACCCTGTTGTTTGAGCCGCCATTATTAGCCATTTCGAACATAAAACGTTTGTTATCGCTCACATATCCCGGTGCAGGGAGACAGAAAAGTGGCGCCATAGCGGCGTCAGCCGCAGGACAGGGCAGTTGAGCGGACACGAAAAAAACAGGGTGGCCATGGCCACCCTGTCGTTATCTTGCTTGCTTCGTCGTATCGGCTTACTGGTTTGCCTCGGCAAACTGTTTCATCACCTCTGCGTGCTTGATCATGCCGTCGGCACGCAGGCCGAGGTTTTTCACGAACTCCGCCTTCTTGGCCGGATCTTCAATCTTGTCGAAGCGCTGTTGCAGGTGAGCCTGGATCTGTTCCGGGGTCATGTCCTTCATGCGGGCCATCTTGTCGTGGCGACCGCCGTGGTGCTTGCCGCCCATCATGCCGGAACCGTCCATGGGGCAACCGGCCGCCGTGGCCTGGGTCGGCTGGGCGGTGGAGACAGCCTCGCTGGCGGCATAGGCGCCCAGCGGCAGGCCGAGGATCAGGGTGGCGGTCAGCAGGGTCTTGGTCAGCTTTTTCATGGGTAACTCCTGTCGGATGAATACGGGTAGAGGCTCTTTCGCCTTGGTATCCAGTAAACACCGTGGAAGTGTCTGAATTTTGCCAGTTGAAGCCTATTTTGTAGCAGAGTGTGGCATCTTGGCGCTCTGGCACACTTTGACACAACCCGCCCGATTGATTCTCGTATAATCGCCCCAGCTCGATAACGGGAGAGACAATGATGAACCAAAGCAGCCCTCATATTCTGGTGGTCGACGATCACAGCGAGATCCGCGATCTGCTCAAGCGCTTTCTGGAACAACACGGCATGCGCGTCAGCTGTGCCCGGGATGGCAAGGAGATGAAGCGGCTGCTGGACGAGCGGGAGTTCGATCTGCTGGTGCTGGATCTGATGATGCCGGGGGAAGATGGCCTGACTCTGTGTCGCGAGCTCAGGGTGAAGTCCCGTCTGCCCATCATCATGCTCACCGCTATGGGGGAGGAGACGGACCGCATTATCGGCCTGGAGATGGGGGCCGATGACTACCTCGCCAAGCCGTTCAACCCGCGCGAGCTGCTGGCCCGCATCAAGGCGGTGATGCGCCGCACCCAGGCGGAGATCCAGCCCGTCCCCGAGGCTCTGACCCGGGATCTGCGCTTCGATCGCTGGCTGCTCGACATCAATCGCCGCGAGCTGGTGGACGAGGAGGGGGTGGGGATGAGCCTCTCCACCGCCGAATTCGATCTGCTCAAGGTGTTTCTGGAGCGGCCCCAGCGGGTGCTGAGCCGGGATCAGCTGCTGGATCTGGCCCGTGGTCGGGAGGCGGTCGCCTTCGATCGCGCCATCGATACCCTGGTGAGCCGGCTGCGCCGCAAGCTGGAGCGGGATCCCAAGAATCCCGAGCTCATCAAGACCATCTGGGGCGGCGGTTACCTGTTCGCCGCCGACGTGACCCAGGAGTGAGACCGGCATGATCAAGGGCTTCTTCGCCAGGCTGCTGCCCAAGGGGCTGACCGGCCAGATAGTGCTGGTGGCCCTGGCGGGACTGGTGTTGATCCAGCTGCTCAGCATCCAGATCTACCGCTCGGATCGGGAGGAGGCGCTCGGCTACGTCAACAGCCGCAACGCCATGCAGCGGATCATCTCGGTGGTGCGGCTGCTCTCTCTCTCGCCCCCCTCCCTCTATCACGAGATCCTCAAGGCGAGCCGCAGCGAAACCCTGCTGCTGCGCCTCGCCGACGAGCCGCTGCAACCGGACAACCGCAGTCCCCGCTTCGAGAAGCTGGTGCGGGCCAAGCTCGGGTATCCGTCGTCCCTGTCGGTGGAGATCAGCGCCGAGCTGAAGCAGGACATACAGCGCAGCCGGGCCTGGCAACATCACAACCGCATGATGAAGGATCGCAACGGCATGCCGCCGCCCCAGGACATGCGGCTCTATGGGTCCATCCAGTTGCCCAACGGGGGCTGGCTGCAATTCAGCTCCCTGGTGGACAAGGAGGCGGTGAGCTGGTCCTGGCAGACCACCCTCAACCTGTTGCTGGTGGCGAGTCTGGTGATAGGCCTGATGATCTGGCTGTTCCGCCGGGCGACCCTGCCCCTCAAACAGCTGGCCGCCAACGCCGACAGGCTGGGGCGCGGGGAGGACATAGAGCCCCTGCGGGAGGAGGGGCCCACCGAGATCCGCGAGTCCATCCAGGCCTTCAACCGCATGCACACCCGGCTCGATCGCTTCGTGCAGGACAGGACCCGGATGCTGGCCGCCATCTCCCACGACCTGCGCACCCCCATCACCAGCCTGCGGCTGCGCAGCGAGTTTCTGGCAGACGGCGAGGACAAGGAGCGATTCCAGCAGACCCTGCAACAGATGGAGCAGATGCTGGCGGCGACCCTGAGCTTCGCCCGGGAGGAGGGGCAGCAGGAGGCGACCCGGGAGCTGGATCTGGTCAGCCTGCTGGAGAGCCTGTGCGATGACTATGCGGATACCGGTCAACCCGTCATCTGCCTGGCACAGGGCAAGCAGGTCTACGCCTGCCGCGCCAATACCCTGCGCCGGGTGCTGCAAAATCTCATCGGCAACGCCATCAAGTACGCGGGCGGGGCCGAGGTGTCCCTGGAGCGAACCGAATCCGAGCTGCTGATCCTGGTCTGCGACCGGGGGCCTGGCATAGCCGAGGGCCAGCTGGAGGAGGTGTTCAAGCCCTTCGTCCGTCTCGACGAGGCCCGCAACACCGAGTCGGGCAGCGTGGGGCTGGGGCTCGCCATCGCCCGCACCCTGGTACATCAGCACGGCGGCGAGTTGACCCTGCACAACCGTGCCGAGGGCGGCCTGGAGGCCAGGATCAGCCTGCCGCGCTGATAGTTCCCCTCCCGTCTCCCATGAAAAGGCCCGCACTCGGCGGGCCTTTTGCGTCTCTCGCACCCGAGAGGATCAAAACTGGTAGGTCAGCCCCAGGTTGTAGCGGCGTCCATCCAGCACTGTGCCATAGCTGGCATGGTCCACCCTCTTGTCCAGCAGGTTGTAGATGCCGGCGGTGACGCTCAGCGCCTGATTGGCCTTGTAGACCAGGCCGGTGTCGAAGAAGGTGTATGAGGGAGTGCCCTCGGCCATCTTGACCCGGCTCAGGTAGTCCGAGGTCTTGCTGCGGAAGTTGACCCTGGACCAGAGGCCGACCGCCTCGCTGGTCTGCCAGTCGACAGTAGTGTTGAACATGTGGCGCGGCATCTGGTTCAGTGCCAGGCCCGCCATGGGACCGCTCTTCTGCTCGGACTGGGTGAAGGTGTAGCTGGAGGCCAGGGACCACTGCGGGTTGATGGCCCAGTTGGCCGTGCCTTCCACCCCGCGCATGTTGGCCTCGTCGACGTTGATGCGATCGCTGATGAAGTCATAGGTGTGGCCGTTCAGGGTGCAGGCGGGATCCTGCTTGCTGGTGCAGCGACGGGTCTCGGCAATCTTGTCCTTGAAGTCGGTATTGAACAGGGTCAGCCCGGCGTTGAGCCCCTGCCTGCCATCCCACAGCAGGGCGATTTCCTCACTGACGCTCTTCTCCGGCTGGAGGGCCGGGCTGCCGACCAGCATGCCATCCTGAGTACCGCCGCCGGTGGCCTGACCCCAGTTGGCCGCGGACATGCGCAAATCGGGGGAGCGGTAGCCGGTGGAGACGCCCCCCTTCAGGGTCCAGAACTCGGCGGGGTGCCAGACCCCGTAGAGACGCGGGCTCCAGTGGCTGCCGTAGTTCTGATCCCTGTCCATGCGCACGCCGCCGGTCAGGGCGAAGCTGTCGGTCAGGGCCCACTCGTCCTCCACGAACAGGGCCCAGCTCCAGCGGGTCAGCTGGTCGGCGCTATTGGCCACATTCAGCTGGTTGCCCTGATCTTGCAGATCCTCGTAGCGGTACTGGCCGCCGACACTGAGGTAGTGATCCCCCAGGACGATCTGGGTATGGGTGTCGGCTATGGTGTTGATCATCTTCATCTGCCGACCCGGGTTGGTGCTCTCTTCCCGTTGCAGATAGCTGGTGGAGGAGCCGAAGTCGTAGCGGCCGTCGTGGGTGATGGCGTAGTTGGTGCGCTCGTAGGTGCTCAGGTTGGGTTTGGCCTTGGCCGAAATGGACTCACCCGGCGTGCGATCCCTGTCCTGCAGGCCGCGGCTCACCTCGAAGTCGAAGCTGTTGTGCTCGTCCGGGGTCAGGCTGAACACGGCGGTGCCGCTGCGCATCTCCTGCTCGGCGAAGCCGTTCTCGAACTGATCCTCGCCGCGATAGGAGAGTTGGCCGTTCAGGCGCATTCCCAGCAGCCCGTCCACCAGGGCGCCGGCGGTGTAGGCATCGCTCTGGAAGAGATCACCTGAGGCCTTGCTCTCCTGGAAGGTGCTGTCGGCATGCACCGATCCCTGCCATGCCGTCATGCTGGTGCTCTTGCGGGTGATGACGTTGATGACGCCCCCCATGGCGTCCGAGCCGTAGCGGGAGGACATGGGGCCACGCACCACCTCGATCCGCTCTATGGCTTGCAGCGGCGGCAACCAGCCCTGCTCTATGCCGGGGCCGTCGCTGTTGGGGCGGGTGCCACGGCTGTCGACCCGCTTGCCGTCCACCAGCATCAGCGTGTACTTGGCTCCCATGCCGCGGATGCTGATGTCGCTGCTGCTGCCACCCCCGGTGATCACCACCCCGGGCACGTCTTTCAGGGCGTCGGTCACGTCACGGTAGGCGCGCTTCTCCAGCTGTTCCCGGGTCACGACCGAGATGGAGGCGGCAGAGTCTTCGATCTTCTGCTGGAAACCCGAGGCGGTGATCACCATGACTTCGTTCTGGCTGGCGTGGGCCTGGCTGGCCAGTGCGGCGACGATCAGGGTGGCGAGAGGGGGAATGGGGATGTTAGTCATGAAAACCTGAACTCCTGGGAAGGAAAGTTTCTCAACCCGCTTTAGTGTCCCGGGATCTTGGTGTCGCACTGGGACGGCGGAGCTGAGCCTCAAATGGATGACATTTGTCGGCAGGCATTCTAGACAAACAAGAGTCAAATGCAATTGATATTAATTATCATTTGTATTTTGTTCGGTAGGAGGGGCAATTTTGGCAGGGGAGAGAGGTAATGATGGGAATCCAGATAACAAAAAACCCGCCTAGGCGGGTTTTTTCAATTCTTGCAGAAGGACTTTCCGATTGACGAAAAGGCTTCCTGGCTTGAATTACAGACCAACTACGTTGGCAGCAGCCGGGCCTTTCTGGCCTTGCTCGATGGTGAACTCAACGCGCTGACCTTCGTCCAGGGTTTTGAAGCTGGTGGACTGGATAGCGGAGAAGTGTACGAACACGTCTTTGCCACCGTCAGCCGGGGAGATGAAGCCAAAACCTTTCTCAGCGTTGAAGAACTTTACGGTACCAGTCATTTTGTTAGACATAATAATTTCCTTGAATAGTGATGTTGAAACGCTACTTGTGTAGCAATCCATGATTTTTCGTCAGCAATACGTATGGGGAGCACTAAAGAAGGAGAATTATTTGGCGAGAATCATCTGGGACAACTCTATGCACAAATCACTGCTTTAAAATGACTGCCTAACATAATCAGGTCTGAACTACCGAACCATCGAAATCGATTAGAACACGCTCACTCCGCCATGGCAATCTTTATCTTGGTATTAATTCCTGCCCGGCGAGTGGGTGTCAGCGTTTTCTATTGATAAAATCGTTTTATACCAGAAGCTTATCTATCAATTTCCGGTATGGGAAAGGGAAGTATGCAGGCCCATGTCCGGGTGGCAGCACAAGCATCCGGACATGGGAGACAGAAATTATCGCTTGCTGCGGTACTTGTTGCTGACGGAGTCCGCCCAGTTGAAGGTTTCGGGCAGCACCTGATTCTTGGCGCGCTCCTTGGCCTTCTCCCGTGCCAGTGCGGAGGCCGCCTTGGCTGCCTTGGCGCGATCCTCGGCGATTTTCAGGCGCCCTTCCTCACGGATCTTGTTACGTTCCCCATTGGTCAGGGTGTGATCGGCATTGGCCTGGGCCTTCTGCAACAACAGGGTGATCTCGGCTTTTTCGGCCTCGGTAAGATCTTTCATTTCCAGCTTTTTCATGGCGCACTCCTGCGGCAGGTGATGGCTCACCCTAACACACTCCGGGGGCCGACTCTTATGTAATCGTCCTCTTGACCCCAAAAGGGCAAGTTGAGTGCGTTTTCCTGCCGGTTTTCCCCCAGATAGAAGCCGGTTGTGGCGGTTTGTCCCAGATTGTCGGGGCGTGGATGACGAGGTCCGTACCCTGTGTGACGCCCTGGTCCGGCGAGGCTGGATCCCGATGGTGGCTGGGGGTATGCTGGTGCCAGTGCGATCCTCGATCGTCACTGCTAGCGTACTGTGTCTATGATTCGGATGACATGCTGGAATCTTGATTCCAACTGTCCTGGTAACATTTTTGGAGTCTGATGATGAGCAACAAAGAACAGCATCACGGCAAAGATGCCAAGAAAAAACCGCAGATGTCACTGAAAGAGAAGCGCGAGGCCAAACGTCAGAAAGCTGATCTGAAAAATGGCGGCGCGATGAAGTAACGCTCCACTACACTGTTGTTCCTCTGGAGCCAGTATCAAGCCAGTCCGTCATGGGCTGGCTTTTATGTTTCTGTCGGATGAGGCCGTGCCATAGTCGACAAAGATCTGCTCATAGCGACCATCTTCCCTCATCTTGCTCAACTGGCGATCGAACCACTGCTGCTGCGCCGCCTGGCGAAAGGCGAAGTGGTACCGGGTGGGGGGGAAGAGATCATGCTGTCGGATCCTGTCTGCGTGATAGCGCTCGCCACCCTCTTCTTGCCCGAGCAGTTGTGCCATGTAGTAGTAGAATATCCTCTGCTCCAGGATCACGGCATCCGTGCGCCCCAGCAACAACTTCTGAACCTGCCCTTCCTGCCTCGCCACCTCCTCGTAGTTGGGGTTCTGATCGACTATTTCAGCGAACTCTTTTCCCAGGATCTGCCTGGCCCGCTGGAAGGCGCTGACTCGCAGCGTCTGCAGATCCCTCATGCTCTTGAACGCCGTCTTGTCGAGGGTAAAGACCCGGTTGTGAAAGGTGATCACCGCCTGGGAGAGGTGGGCGCGGCTCAGCATGCCGGGTCTGACGTTGATGATGGCATCCAGCTTGCCTTCCTCCAGCATGCGGAAGGTTCGCTCCAGAGGCAGATAGATGAACTCGGGCTCATGATCGCTGCCAGCGAACGCCTCGCGCATGAGATCGAGCTCGATGCCTCGATTCTCGTGCGTGATCACATAAGGAGGGATGGCGAAGCTCACCCCCACTCGCAACGGTTCGGCGATCAGAGGGGCGGCAAACACCAGCAAGATGAGGCACAGCAGGCGACCAAGGTGATTCATGCAGGTTCTCGGGGAAGTGACTCGTCCCGAGAATAGCCACAAGTCAGGGCGAGGGAGAGGGTCAGGTGCGGATCGTCGCAACAACATGATGAGGGAGGGGATGAATGCGTCAGAAACAGACAAAAAAGGCCCTGAGTCATCAGGGCCTGGGTGTCGATCAGAACGGGATATCGTCGTCGAAATCCATCGGCGGCTCGTTGTAAACCGGCGGTGCAGACTGCGGCTGCTGGGCCGGACGACCGTAACCACCCTGTGGCTGCATATTCTGCTGCGGGGCTGCGGCCGGGCGTTGCATGGCTTGCTGAGGGGCTGCCTGTTGCGGCTGGCCCCAGTTGCCCTGGGACTGTTGACCGCCCATGCCCTGGCCGGCGCCGCCTTGCGGACGGCCACCCAGCATCTGCATCACGCCGGTGAAACTGTCGACCAGCACTTCTGTGGTGTAGCGCTCCTGGCCACTTTGATCCTGCCACTTGCGGGTCTGCAGCTTGCCTTCGACATAGACCTGGGAACCCTTCTTCAGGTACTCGCCCGCCACTTCGGCCAGCTTGCCCATGAAGACCACGCGGTGCCACTCGGTTCGCTCTTTCTGCTCACCGGTCTGCTTGTCGCGCCAGGTGTCGGAGGTGGCCAGGGTGATGTTAGTCACGGCACCGCCGCTCGGCATGTAGCGCACTTCCGGGTCTTGCCCCAGGTTACCGATCAGAATGACTTTGTTGATGCCTCGACTGGCCATAATCTCTCTTCCACCCTTATGTATACCGGCCAGGCCAAATGCCTGGTCCCATTCAATATGTCGTTTGTTTGCAATGAGATGCGCGCCACGGATGGACCTCATCTTCACGCATGTCACGGCTGTGCCAGATTCAACCGACGCGTTTATCGGCCATCCGCCGCAGCGTTTGCCCGCAATAATACCAGTTGGCGGAGATGAGCGCACACCTTCCTGTCCCGGCGAGTACCAAACCCCGCTGCTGGCGGTTCGAGTAACTTACCCGAGGTATGGCCCCACCAGCAAGGGGACGACGGGGCCAAGTGCTGCATCGACGGCCAAGGCCTGCTATGGTGCTGGTCGGCACTACTTAACCCCCCAAATGGGGGGTATGTGCTAGTCATTTGTATTGGTTGGAAAATTGCTGAGCTTCAAAGGAATCACAGCGGCGTCTAATACTTTTTTAATGCTGCAGCCAGGAGGGGGATTGGTACTCTTCCTTGCCGAAAAGCCCCGACTCGAATGTGCAAGGAAGTTCTCTTGATGACGCCCGAATACCCCTTAGTGCTGATCACCGAAAATAATGCACAAGCCAGCAGTTTCCAGCGTCACCTCAGCGAACAGCTTGGCTTGTCCATCTTGCTGGTGGGGGAGATAGAGGCCCTGCCCGAACCCGCCGAGACCTCTGCCCAGACGCTGCTGCTGATCGATCTGGACTATCTGAAGTCGGCTCAGCAGGCGGATTGGAGCAAGGCCATCTGCAGCCGCTTCGGCGAGGCCAGTGCCGTGTTGCTCAACGCCCCGACCAGTACGGACAGGGAGCTGCTGCTGATGTGGCCACACACCAGCGGGCTCTTCTTCCGCCAGGACAACCTGGATCGGCTGGTGATCGGCATCCGCAAGGTGTTGCAGGGGGAGTACTGGATCCCGCGCCATCTGCTGTGCGATCTGGTGGATTACTACCGCAAGGGGAGCGGCCAGCCCCTGCGCAACCAGACGTTGCTGACGGCCCGTGAGCAGGAGATAGTCCGCCACCTGATGACGGGGGCCTCCAATACCGAGATCGCCGACAGCCTGTTCGTGAGCGAGCACACCATCAAGTCCCACCTCTATAACGTGTTCAAGAAGTTGAACGTCAAGAACCGCCTGCAGGCGGTGAGCTGGGCCAAGGAGTATCTCTGAGAGCCGGGGATAGGATGATAAAAGCCTGTCTATTCATCCAGTAGTCTCTATGCCATACTGGCCCGCTCTGGTTCCCGTATCGAGCGCGCAACAAGATGGATAAAATCGTGATCCGGGGTGCCCGCACCCACAACCTCAAAAACATCAATCTGACTCTGCCCCGCGACAAGCTGATCGTGGTCACCGGCCTGTCAGGTTCCGGCAAGTCCTCCCTGGCGTTCGATACCCTCTATGCCGAAGGCCAGCGCCGTTATGTGGAGTCTCTCTCTGCCTATGCCCGCCAGTTCCTCTCCCTGATGGAGAAGCCGGACGTGGACCATATCGAGGGACTTTCCCCGGCCATCTCCATCGAGCAGAAGTCCACCTCCCATAACCCACGCTCGACCGTCGGCACCATCACCGAAATCTACGACTACCTGCGCCTGCTGTTTGCCCGGGTCGGTGAGCCCCGTTGCCCGACCCACGCCATCCCGCTCGCCGCCCAGACCATCAGCCAGATGGTGGATCAGGTGCTGGCCCAGCCCGAAGGCACCAAGCTGATGCTGCTTGCCCCCGTGGTGCGCAATCGCAAGGGGGAGCACACCAAGCTGCTGGAGAACCTGGCGGCCCAGGGCTATATCCGCGCCCGCATCGATGGGGAGGTGTGCGATCTCTCCGACCCTCCCCCGCTGGAGCTGCACAAGAAGCACACCATCGAGGTGGTGGTGGACCGCTTCAAGGTGCGCGATGACCTGGCACTGCGCCTCGCCGAATCCTTCGAGACGGCTCTGACCCTCTCCGGCGGCATAGTCCTGGTGGCTCCCATGGACGGGGAGGAGGGCGTCGCTCCCCTGATCTTCTCCGCCAACTTCGCCTGCCCGGAGTGTGGTTACTCCATGTCGGAGCTGGAGCCGCGCATCTTCTCCTTCAACAACCCGGCCGGTGCCTGTCCCACCTGCGACGGCCTGGGGGTGCAGCAGTACTTCGATCCCGCCAAGCTGATCCACGATCCGAGCCAGAGCCTGGCCGGTGGCGCCATCCGGGGTTGGGACAAGCGCAGCTTCTATTACTTCCAGATGCTGAAATCCCTCTCCGAGCACTACAAGTTCGATCTGGAGGCGCCCTGGGAAGACCTGCCGGTCAAGACCCAGGAGGTGATACTGCGCGGCTCCGGTCGCACCGAGATCGAGTTCCGCTACATGAACGACCGCGGCGATGTGGTGGTGCGCAAGCATCCGTTCGAGGGAATACTGCACAACATGGAGCGGCGCTACCGGGAAACCGAGTCCAACTCGGTGCGGGAAGAGCTCTCCAAGTACATCGCCAACAAGTCCTGTACCAGCTGCGGTGGCAGCCGGCTGCGGGAAGAGGCGCGCCATGTCTTCGTGGACAACCGCAATCTGCCGGCCATCGCCGAGCAGTCCATCGGCGATGCGCTCGCCTTCTTCGAGGGGCTGAACCTGAGCGGCCAGCGCGCCCAGATTGCCGAGAAGATCCTCAAAGAGATAGTCGAGCGGCTCGGCTTCCTGGTGAACGTCGGCCTCAACTATCTGAGCCTGTCCCGCAGCGCCGAGACGCTGTCCGGCGGGGAGGCGCAGCGGATCCGGCTGGCGAGCCAGATTGGCGCCGGTCTGGTGGGGGTCATGTATGTGCTCGATGAGCCCTCCATCGGCCTGCACCAGCGGGACAACGAGCGGCTGCTCAAGACCCTTACCCACCTGCGCGATCTGGGCAACACCGTCATAGTGGTGGAGCACGACGAGGACGCCATCCGCCTCGCCGACCATGTGCTCGACATAGGCCCGGGGGCCGGGGTGCACGGCGGTGCCATAGTCGCGCAAGGGACGCCGGAGGAGATCATCGCCAATCCCGAGTCGCTGACCGGTGACTACCTCTCCGGCCGCAAGCAGATCGCCATTCCTGCCGAGCGCACACCGCTCACCGGCAAGTGGTTGAAACTCAAGGGGGCGAGCGGCAACAACCTGCGCAACGTCAACCTGGATCTGCCCATAGGGGTGATGACCTGTGTCACCGGGGTCTCAGGCTCCGGCAAGTCGACCCTGATCAACGACACCCTGTTCCGCATCGCCCACCGGGAGCTGAACAAGGCGACCGAGTCCACCCCGGCGCCCTATCGCGAAGTGGAAGGGCTGGAGCACCTGGACAAGGTGGTGGACATCGACCAGAGCCCCATAGGCCGTACCCCGCGCTCCAACCCGGCCACCTATACAGGTCTGTTCACCCCGATCCGCGAGCTGCTCTCCGGCACCCAGGAGGCGCGTTCCCGCGGCTACCTGCCGGGTCGCTTCTCCTTCAACGTCAAGGGAGGCCGCTGCGAGGCGTGTCAGGGGGATGGGGTCATCAAGGTGGAGATGCACTTCCTGCCGGATGTCTATGTGCCGTGCGACGTCTGCAAGGGCAAGCGCTACAACCGTGAGACCCTGGAGGTGAAGTACAAGGGCAAGAACATCCACGAGATCCTCGAGATGACGGTGGAAGATGCCCGCGCATTCTTCGACCCCGTCCCTGCGGTGGCGCGCAAGCTGCAAACCCTGATGGACGTGGGCCTCTCCTACATCCGGCTCGGCCAGTCGGCCACTACCCTCTCGGGGGGCGAGGCGCAGCGGGTCAAGCTGGCGCGGGAGCTCTCCAAGCGCGACACCGGCCAGACCCTCTACATCCTGGACGAGCCAACCACGGGGCTGCACTTCCACGACATCCAGCAACTGCTCAAGGTGCTGCACCAGCTGCGGGATAGAGGCAACACCATCGTCATCATCGAGCACAACCTGGACGTCATCAAAACCGCCGACTGGATCGTCGATCTGGGACCGGAAGGGGGCGCCGGTGGTGGCCGTATCCTGGTGACCGGCACGCCGGAGGAGATGAGCCGTTGCAAGGAGTCGCACACGGCGCGCTTCCTGGCCCCCTTGCTGAACAAGTAAGGGCAAGTCAGACAGACAAGGGGCCAAGGCCCCTTTTTTGTGGGCGATCGCCGGAGATGAAGAGATCCTGGGATCCGCCTCGGCGGCGGGCGCAGACACTGAGCCCGGGAGTGACCGAATGGGGCATTGGTTCGGGCAGGGCAGGCTCCACACTGATGGTGTGAGTTGTGACTCTGGGGTGTCAGTGGGCCAGCATCAGGAAGGCGAGGGCGAACAGAAAACCGAGCAGGATAAACAGGAAGGAGCCTATGCCCCAGATGGCTGCCAGGATGCCGATGATTTTGTCTTTGCGTGTCTGTGGTTTCATAAAGATTAAATTACAGCATGGCTACATTGCTTTAATAAAATACGCTGGCCGGCATCATTAAACAACAGAGAAATGGGAATATGGGCAACCTTAAGGTGTATTTATTTGCTATTTTAAGTCGGGCGCCATTGCGGATTTATATTTCAACTTGCTGTGTTTAAATGGTTTTTAGGTATTTCCTGTCATTTTTTTGGTTATCTGAAGCTGCTGTGTACATCCATCTATTTCTTGATAACTATTGAGCTAAATCAATAACCGTCCATTCACATCCTTTTATAGTTTTCGGGCTTACAACATAGAAAGAAAACAAAAAGGAATTATGTGATGAAAAAAGTGCTTCCTCTCCTGATCGCAGCCGCCTTTGCTTCCCCCGCCGCCATGGCCCATCAGGCCGGTGACATTCTGGTGCGTGGCGGTCTGGCCTTCGTCTCTCCCCAGACCAGCAGTGACGACGTTCTGGGCACCGGCGAACTGGATATCGACAGCAATATGCAGCTGGGGCTGACCCTCTCCTACATGCTGACGGACAACTGGGGTGTCGAGTTGCTGGCGGCGACGCCTTTCTCCCACTCGGTGTCGACCCCGGGGCTGGGTGAGGTCGCCAAGGTCAAGCACCTGCCGCCGACCCTGATGGCGCAGTACTACTTCGGGGATGCCAACAGCAAGGTGCGTCCCTATGTCGGCGCCGGCATCAACTACACCACCTTCTTCGATGAAGAGGGCCGTGGTGCCCTGGCGGGCACGGATGTGAGCGTTGACTCCTCCTGGGGGCTGGCGGGTCAGGTGGGTCTGGACATGGCGATCAACGACCGCTGGTTCGTCAACGCCTCCGCCTGGCTCATCGACATCGACACCGATGTACACACCGCAGTGGGTACCATCAATACCTCCATCGATCCGGTTGCCTTCATGTTCGGCGTCGGCTACCGCTTCTGATGACAAGGTTGGCCGCCACAAGGCCATGACAACCAAGCATGTCTCTTTGGCCCGGCTCTGTTCGGGCCCTTTTCTGTCCGGATCGGGACAATAACTGTGATCCGGCCCCCCATGGCATCACTTATTGCTCTTCCATTGCCTCAACTTGCCGATAGCCTCTGCGTTCACCCCTTTATTTCCCAACGAGTGAGGATGTCTCCATGGGTTTATCTATCGTGCAGCGGATCATCGCCGGATTTGTGCTGATGTTGCTGCTGCTGGTTCTGCTGGGCTTCATCAGTATTCTGAAGATCCGGGGAATCAATGAGGGACTCTCCCAGGTATCGGATCGTGCCACTCCCCTGGTGATCGCCGTCGCCGGGCTCAAGGGAGCCTTGCAGGACAGCAACCGCTGGGTGTTGACCTACAGGACCAGCGAGGATGCGACCCAGTTGCCGCAGCTGGCCAGCCAGTTCAAGGCGCAGCAGGCGCGCTTCCTGGCCCAGAGCCAGGAGATGGCCAGGTTCAACGACGTGGCCGAGGCGGGCGAGCGCTTTCGTCAGGTAGATGGGGCCACCCGGGAGTTCTACGGTCTGGCGGATCAGGTGCTGAGCCAGCATGGCCAGTGGATAGCCGCCCTCGATCGGCGTCATGAGCTGGAGCTGGCTTTTATCCGGCTGGAAGACACCTATCAGTGGGCCGCCGATCTGCTGTTGCAGCAGACCGCCAGCAAGCGCTCCATGCGTAACAAGGCCGAACTCATCACCTCCGGCATAGCCCGGGATCTGAAGAACATCCGTCGGGCCGACGCCAAGACAGATCTCAACGAGCTGGAGAAGGTGCTCGCCAAGGATATAGAGATGGCGCGCAAGCGGCTCGAGCGGGTGCTGGTGCCCGATGATGTGAGGCAGCGCTTCGTCGTCAATCTGGACAGGATGCAGGAGCTGGCGCTCGGCCCGCAGGGGCTGCTGGCCACCATGCGTCATGCCCAGCAGCTTGCGGCTTCCTTGCAAACCTTGAATCAGCAGCTTGATACCAGCCTGGTCAACAGCCTGGCGCTGCTGGACGAGATGGGCAAGTCGGCGGGCAGCATCGCCAGCCAGAGCCGGATCGGGGCCGATGACGCCGTCAGCAGTGCCAGCTTCTGGATCCTGATCGTCTCCGCCATCTCCGCCGCCGCCGCACTCATCATCGGTTACACCACGGCGCGCAGCATACAGCGCCCGTTGCAGCTGATCGATCGGGCACTGGATCGCATGGCCACCGGGGATATGACCCGGCGCATCGACTACCAGAGCCGTTGTGAATTCGGCAGTCTGACCCGCTCCATCAACACCCTGGCGGACAAGACGGGGGAGCTGCTCTCCCAGATCAACGCCGGTTCCCGCCATCTGGTGGAGGAGGCGAGCCGCGCCGCCGAGATCAGCGAGCGCGCCATGTCCAGGGTACAGGATCAGAAGAGCCAGACCGACCAGGTCGCCGCTGCCATCACCGAGCTGGAAGTGAGCGCCACCGAGGTGGCCCGCTCCACCGATGGTACCAAGCGCGAGGTGGATCTGGCCGACGAGGAGGCTCGCGCCGGTCGCAAGCAGGTGGCGACCACGCGCCAGATCACCGAACAGCTGGCTGGCGCCATGGAGGAGGCGGTCGGCATCACCCACAAGCTGGGGGAATTCAGCAACAACATCGGCAGCATTCTGGATGTGATCCGCAGCATTGCCGAGCAGACCAACCTGCTGGCACTGAATGCGGCCATCGAGGCGGCCCGGGCCGGTGATGCCGGCCGCGGCTTTGCCGTGGTGGCGGACGAGGTGCGGGCGCTGGCGAACCGGACCCAGACCTCGACCGAGGAGATCCAGGCCATGATCGAGAACCTGCAGAGCTCCAGCAAGCATGTGGTGGAGGTGATGGCCCGCAGCCAGGAGCAGACCCAGGGTTGCGTGTCTCAGACCCGGGCCATGGATCAGGCGCTGCAATCCATTGCCGAGCGGATGAGTGCCATCAAGTCGATGGCGGATCAGGTCGCCCATGCGGCCCAGGAGCAGATCTCGGTCAGTCAGGGGGTGGCCCGTCATATCGCTGGCATTGCGGACGTGGCTTACGAGACCGAACGGGAGGCCCGTGAATCGGCAGGCAGCAGTGAAGTGCTGGCGGAACTGGTCGCCAAGCAGCAGCAATTGATCGCTCATTTCAAGGTGTAGGAGGACTTATGGCTAACAAGTGGATCGGGGCCCTGAGTCTCCTGTTGTGTGGCCAGCTGATGGCCAGCGAGCTGGTGATCGAAAGCTGGCGGATAGATGACAAGACCTTGTGGGAGGAGAAGATCATTCCCGCCTTCGAGGCCGCTCACCCGGGCATCCAGGTGAGCTTCAACGGGGTGCAGAACGTCGAATACATGCCGACCCTCTGGGCCAGCCTGAAGGCGGGCAAGGCCGGGGATCTCATCACCTGCCGCCCGTTCGACGACTCCCTGGCCCTGTTCAAGGCGGGCCACCTGGCGGAGCTGAGCGAGATGGCCGGGATGGAGAACTTCCCGAGCTTCGCCCAGTCCCCCTGGCAGACCGATAGCGGCGCCCAGACCTTCTGCGTGCCCATGGCCTCCGTCATTCACGGCTTCTTCTACAACAAACAGATCTTCAGTGAGCTGGGGCTGGCGGTGCCGCAGACCCGGGACCAGTTCTTCGCCGTGCTCGACAAGGTGAAGGCGGATGGCCGCTATGTACCGCTGGCCATGAGTGGTTCGGAGAGCTGGGTCGCCTCAGAGCTGGGCTTCCAGAACATAGGCCCCAACTACTGGAAGGGGGAGGATGGCCGGCTGGCGCTGATCGCGGGCCAGGAGCGGCTCGACAACCCGCAATACGTCAAGGTGTTCGAGGAACTGGCCCGCTGGCGCGCCTATCTCGGCGAGGGGGTCGAGGGTCGTGACTACGCCACCACCAACGAGCTGTTCACCTCCGGCAAGGCCGCCTTCTATGCGGCTGGTTCCTGGGAGATAGCCCCCTTCACCGACAAGGTGGACTTTGGTGTCATGCGCCCCCCTGTGAGCAAAGAGGGTGACGGTTGCTTCTTTACCGATCACACCGACATCGGTATGGGGATGAACCCGGCCAGCAAGAACAAGGAGGCCGCCATGACCTTCCTGCAGTGGCTGACCACCTCCCAGTTTGCCGAGCTCTATACCAACTCGCTGCCGGGGTTCTTCTCCCTCTCCAACCACTTCTTCGAGGCCACCAACCCGGCGGCCAAAGAGATGATGGAGTGGCGGGATCAGTGTGACTCCACCATCCGGGTCGCCACCCAGATCCTCTCTCGCGGCACCCCCAAGTTGGGGGATGAGCTGGCCGAGGTGAGCCAGGGGGTGTTGCTCGGCACCATGGCACCGCAAGCCGCCGCCGATCGGCTGGAGCAGGGACTGAAGGGCTGGTACGCCCCTCATCAGAGCCCGCAGGCCAAGGGGCTGGACTGTCAATGTGCGGCGCCCGCAGCCATCTCTGCCGCTCCTGCCACGATTGAGGCCGCCGTCGCTGCGCCATCCGCGGCCATCTCGACCGGATTGAACCCGTCCCCCGCGCCTGCGGCTGTTGCCCCCTCAGCGGCGGCCCCGACCGACGTCGAGCAGGCGCTGGCCAGCGAGCTGGACGCACCTCAGCCCTGAAGGGCTGCACCATGAAAAAACGGGAGGCATCAGCCTCCCGTTTTCATTTGCGCCAGACGCCTATGGCTGCTGAGCCCAGCGGCACAGGCTGCCGATCCGCGCCACCGGAACGAAGCCCAGGGCGCGGTAGACCCGCTGGGCGTGGTAGTGCTCGTCGGCCACTATGATGAGCTGCCTGGCCCGCAGGAACCCCTGGCGGGCGACCTGGCTCAGCAGCTGACGGCAGAGGCCCCGGTTGCGCCAATCCTGATGGGTGCGTACCAGCTGAAAGCGCCCCATGGTGCCGGTGAAGAAGAGGCCGCAGCTGGCCACCAGACGATCCCCCTGCCAGATCCCCCACCATTGTCCCAATCCATCGGCGATCATGGCCTGATAGAGGTCGCGCCGTGACTGAAGGTAGGCGAGGTAGCTCGCCTCCCCATGGCTCGAGTCCCTGTCATCGAGCTCCAGGGTCAGCCAGTCATCCCAGTCGGCGGGGGTGAAGGGGCGGGCCGGGGCGAGATCCTGGCCGTTCGGGGCCTGCCAGTCGGCGGCCTCCAGCGCCAGCACCACGCACTCCATGTATTGGTATCCCGCCGCCACGAAGCCGGCGACCCGGCTGTTCTGTCCCTCGGCCAGCGGCCACTGGAAGGTGCGATGGCGGATCTTGGGATCCTGGCCGATCAGCTTGTCGAAGCTGGCTTCGAGCCAACCCTTGTCGCGGTCGCTGGGCGGAGTGGGGAGCAGCAGATAGTTGCCGAAGTAGTAATCCGGGGCTGTCGGGGTGCGCACGGCCCAGAACTCTTCATGGTCCGTCACCTCGCCTTGATAGCGATCGAACAGCAAATCGGTGGCAAAACCGGGGTGATCTTCCATGACAAGGCTCCTGCAAATGCTTGAATTGATTATCGGCAGGGGGGGAGAGAAGTTAAAAAAAGGCCGGGAAACCCGGCCAAACAATCACACGCAGATTCAGAACGTCCAGGACGATCCGCCCGCATCATAGCGTGCCTGAGGCCATTTTGGGATGGGGCCCGTCGTTACTTGGGTCGAATTGCAGAATAAAAAAATCGTTTATCCCGCCCTCGCGGGCAAATCGGTGTTGACTTTGATCCGTTTTCTCATAAAGATAGAAAGACGTTTAGACGTCCAAACATCCGTTTTGACGTACAGGAATCGGTTGTAGGACAGGGAGAGAGCAGATGGGATTTCACAGCGCGCGTCAGGTCGAGGCACTCAACCAGAGTCTGGCTGACTTGGGTAACAACATTTCAGTCAGTTTCGAGTTTTTTCCACCCAACAGTGAAGGGATGGAGAATACCCTCTGGCAATCCATCGAACGACTGCAGGTGCTGGAACCCAAGTTTGTCTCCGTGACCTATGGCGCCAACTCGGGCACCCGGGACCGTACGCACAAGGTAATAAAGGACATCAAGGAGCGCACCGGTCTCATCGCCGCGCCGCACCTGACCTGTATCGATGCCAGCCGCGACGAGCTGAGAACCATTGCCCGTGACTACTGGAACAGCGGCATTCGCCACATAGTGGCACTGCGCGGTGACCTGCCCCCCGGACTCGACAAGCCGGACATGTATGCCACCGATCTGGTCGCCCTGCTCAAGTCCGAGGCCGACTTCGACATCTCGGTGGCTGCCTATCCGGAGGGCCACCCCGAAGCCAGGAGCGCGCAGTCCGACCTGCTCAACCTCAAGCGCAAGATAGATGCCGGTGCCAACCGCGCCATTACCCAGTTCTTCTTCGATGTGGAGACCTATCTGCGCTTTCGTGATCGCTGCGCCGCCATCGGCATCGATGCCGAGATAGTGCCGGGGATACTGCCGGTCTCCAATTTCCAGACCCTCAACAAGTTTGCCGGCTTTACCAACGTGAAGATCCCGCGCTGGATGCACCAGCGGTTCGAAGGGCTGGATAACGATCAGATGACTCGCAACATGGTGGGCGCCAGTATCGCCATCGATCAGGTGCGGGTGCTGAGCCAGGAAGGGGTGAAGGATTTTCACTTCTATACCCTGAACCGCTCCGAGCTGACCTACGCCATCTGCCATACCCTGGGAGTCAGGCCGAAAGGCCAGGCCTGATCCCCATCAGTCAGAAACGAGAAAAGCCAATGAGTTGCCCCATTGGCTTTTTGCTATGGGCGATGATCAGGGTCTGGTCGGCTGGATCTCCTTGGGCTCCAGCGTGATGACCGCATTGCCGGCGGCACCGGGGTACTGGTGGTAGCTCTGGTCCTGCTCCAGGGTGTAGAAGGTATCCAGGTAGTCGTCGTTGTTGGTCATCCAGGAATCGGGCAGCGCCTTGACGATGCGGCCGCCGAGATCGAGGAAGGGGAGGGCTTCCGGCACGCCGCCAGCGGTGAAGCCGAGCTTGAGCGCCTCGATCAACAGGGCGCTCAGCTCCTTGTAGTTGACGTTGTCATCCTGCTCCATCATGACGAGGTCGACTGCGCCCCAGCGATAGCGATCCCAGTACACCAGGATCTGGTTCGGGCTGTAATCTGTGTTGTCATAGTCGAGGTAGGGCATGTCGACTATGTCCACCACGGGTTCGTCCCGGCTCGGATTGACACCGGCCACGACGGCGTAGACCTCGGCGGCGCCGAGCAACCAGGGCTCCTGATCATCGCTGAGCCTGATCTTCTTGAGGATGCTGGTCTTGAGGGGGGCAGTGTTGTCGGCGGCACGGGGGGCTACTTGCATGTCTGCGGCAGCCAGCGCCTTGCGCATCACCTTCAGACCGGCATTCTTGGCCTTGACGGGGTCGGCCTCCACTACCAGCACGGGTCGTGCCGGTGGCTGGTTCACATCGAGGTAGACCGGATTGCCGGCGCCATCGAAGGCTTCGATGGCGCTCCAGCTCTTCTCATCGCCGCTCGGCACGTAGGCAATCAGCGGCTCCGTTCCCTGCTTGAGCGCATTGGCCTGCTCGGGGTTGGCCAGTCGCAACTGCATCAGCTGTTTGACCTCACCCTCCAGTCCTTGCCGGTTGATGGCGGCCTGATTGGCATCGGTGGCTTGGCGCTTCAGCCTGGGGCTCGCCTTTTGCAGCAGGTTGGGCAGCGGACTCTGGTACTCCTGATTGGCGAGCAGGGGCAACAGATTCTTCTGCTGCAGTGCGAGCTGGCGTGCCAGCTCCCTGTCCGTGTCGGCGGCATGGGCACTGGCGGTGCCCAGCAGGGCCAGCAATAAAATGACAGCCTGATTCCTCATTTTTCTTCTCCAGTATTGAGTCTGACAGAGGCGCGTATCGGGAAGAATCTGCGCCTCCTCCTCACTAGACGGGAATGGGGTTCGCCTGTGAACCATTCTTGCCGAATTATGTGCTGTGTCTCACTGGGGTCTCCCCAGATGGTCAGGTCAGGCGCGGAGCCGGTTGACTTGATGCAGCGCCACGCCGACCAGCAATCCCCAACAGGCGGAACCGACACCGAGCAGGCTGATCCCCGAGGCCGTGATGAGGAAGGTCAGCAGCGCGGCTTCCCGCTCTTCATCCTGCTGCAGCGCCCCGTGCAGGCTGCTGCCTATGGTGCCGAGCAGTGCCAGCCCGGCCACGCAGGTCACCAGGGCGGTGGGGAAGGCGCTGAACAAGGCGACCACAGTCGCCCCGAAGCAACCGGTCAGCAGGTAGAAGCAACCCGCCCACACGGCGGCAGGCCAGCGGCGGGCGGCGTCGGGATCCACTTCCTTGCCCATGCAGATGGCGGCCGTGATGGCGGCCAGGTTGAAGGCGTAACCACCGAACGGGGCCAGCAGCAGACCGGTAAGGCCGGTCCAGCCGATCAGGGAAGAGGTGGCCGGTTGATAGCCATGGGCACGGAGGATCGCGATGCCCGGCATGTTTTGCGACGTCATGGTGACTAGGAACAGCGGTAGCGCTATCCCCAGCACGGCGTTGATGGAAAAGGTTGGCGAGATCCACACCGGGCTGGAGAGTTGCCAGTGGACTTCAGTCAGCTGCAGCTCGCCCCTCAGGGCGCAGAGCAACATGCCGGTGGCCAGGACCAGCACCATGGTATAGCGGGGCCAGAGGTGGCGGCCGAGCAAGAAAGCCAGCAGCAAGGCGCCAAGCAGCAAGGGATCCTGGGGGGCCACCTTGAACAGGTCCAACCCGAATCTGAGCAGCACCCCGGCCAGCATGGCGGCGGCCAGGGGGGCCGGGATGTGGCGCATCAGCCTGTCGAACCAGCCGCTGATGCCGCACAGGGTGATCAGCAAGGAGGAGATGATGAAGGCGCCTATGGCCTCCGCCAGGCTGAAATTGCCCAGGCTGGTGATAAGCAGGGCGGCCCCCGGTGTTGACCAGGCGGTCAGCACCGGGATGCGGTAATAGAGGGAGAGGCCGATGCAGCTCATGCCCATGCCGATACCCAGCGTCCATAGCCAAGAGGATACCTGGGCTGCATCGGCGCCGGCGGCGGTAGCCGCCTGAATGATCAGTACGACCGAGCTGGTATAGCCAACCAGGACGGCGATAAGGCCTGCGACTAGGTGAGGGAGAGCAAAGGGCATAGCGACGTCCTTGTGTATGCTGATAGCTTGTGCGTTATTGCGTACAATATGGCTTTGACTATAGCGCTGTGCGCTATAGCGCACAAGGTGAAGATGCAGCATTCGGGAGAGGGCGTATGCAGGAGATGAATCGGCACCTGGCTCAGCGATTGAAAGAGTTGCGCGCCGAACTGGGGTGGAGTCTGGATGTGGCTGCCCGCGAGACCGGGGTGAGCAAGGCCATGCTGGGGCAGATAGAGCGGGGTGAATCCAGTCCGACGGTGGCGACCCTGTGGAAGATAGCCACCGGATTTCGGGTCTCCTTCTCCAGCTTTATCGAGCCGACCCCGGCAGTGACGGGGGAGACGCTCTATCGCATCGCCGATGACATTCGCCAGCAACCGGCGGGTGAAGGCATGCAGGTGGCGCCGTTGTTTCCCTATGAAGGCCGGTTCGGTTTCGAGCTGTTCGAGTTGACCCTGCTACCCGGCTATCAGCGGGAATCTGAACCCCATGAGCCTGGGGTGACCGAACATGTCATCGTCATCAGCGGGGCGATGGAGGTGCTGGTCGATGGGCAGTGGCGTTCACTGGATCAGGGGGAAGCCGTTCGCTTCGCCGCCGATCGTCCCCACGGTTACCGCAATCTGGGAATAGCTCCGGCCGTTTTTCACAATCTGATCCATTATCCCGCCACTCGCCCCTGATGGCTAACCCGGACGACCGTCCGCTCTGGGGCGGGCCAGGATGGGGGTGTAAACCCAGACAAAGAGGCCATAGGCCGCTATCCAGCTCCAGCCGCTCAGGTTCCATCCCGTCAGCGTCAAGGTAGGCCAATACAGAGGAAGCAGGACTCGCACGGAGGCAGAGAGGATCACCAGCGCGAATGCCAGGGTGATCCTGCGCCCGACATGCAGGGCCCTGCCGCTGTGACCGAGTGACACTCTGGCAATCATCCCGAGGATCATGGTCCCCATGCAGCCCGCACTGAGCAGGTGACTGGCGAGGGACAAGCTGAGAGGCAGTCCCGCAGCCTGGGCCGCAAGGGCGAGCAGGCCAAGGGGAATAAACAGGTAAGCCAGGTGCAGCGAGCATAACAGGGGCTGTGCCAGGGTGGTGCCGGGTCGCCAGCGCAGTTGCCTGCCCAGGTGCAAGCCGGCCGCCACTATATATAAAGGTACCATGTATAGAGAGTTGGTCCATGAATCAGGCAGCAGCCAGAGCAGCAGGATCAACCAGAGAGAGGCCAATGCCCCGCGCTCCAGCCAAGGGCTGGGAGGCGCCTTCTCCTGACCCGTGCCTCTGGCGGTAAAGAAGGGAATCACACGCCCGCCCATCACGGCGATCAGGGTGGTGAACAGCAGTACCGTCGTGATGAGCAGATGTTCCACTGCGCTCCAGTCATCTCGCCATAACCAACTGGCGCCATTGAGCAGAGTCAATATGAGGAGCAGGGGGACAAAGAAGAGGTTGCGCCATTGGCGCGTCATGATGACGGGCTTGGCGAGGAACCAGGCACAGAGCGGCAACCAGGCCAGATCCAGTGCCATCAGGATGAGATTGTCTTCTCCAAACCAGGGGAGCAGGCATCTTGGCAGCACCCACATTCCCACGATCAGCGCCAATGGCCAGCTGCGAACGCCGGGATGAGCCGTCCAGTTCTGGAC